>NZ_JAKJSU010000013.1:0-147168 GCF_050337265.1 Vibrio lamellibrachiae | reverse complement strand
GCTCTCGCTTGATGGTCACGGTAGTGCAACTATCGTTGATGAGAATGGACCTGACTTTGATGATATGCCTGTTCTGACGGTTTCTGATGCGGGTGAAACTGTTGAAGGTGATAATGAATTCCCGGCTACGTTCTTAGTTGAGTTAGATAAAGAAGTGGACGGTTTACTCACTTACACCTTTAACCTCAATGTTGAAGGTTATGGTGAAGGTTCCGTCACTTACAGCGCTGAGATGGAAGATTTCTTGGCAAACGGTAATTTAACAGTGACCTACACCGTGGGTGAGGGTGACGATGCAGTTTCGCCTTCAACCGCCGTATCTGCAGTTGATGGCACGGTAGACATTCCAGGTAATGCTTACAACATTTCAGTGAGTGTTGATACGTTTAATGACGATATCTTTGAAGGTACGGAGAGCTTTGGGCTTGATGTTCATGTTGACGGTGAGATTGGTGACGAGCTTGATGAGTTATCGCTTGATGGCCACGGTAGCGCGACCATTACCGATGAGCTGGATGGTGAAGATGACCCAGACTTCGAAGACAAACCAACATTAACCGTCAGTGATTCACCGGATGTTATCGAAGGGGAGCGTTCAGTCTTTGGCGTTGAGCTCAGCAATGAAGTTGATGGAGAACTAGAATATACGTTCAACCTCAATGTTGAAGGCAGTGCCGACCTTGCTGACTTTACAGACGTAGGGGATCTAACTGTTTCTTATACCGATGATGATAATGTTGAACATATCCAGCATATTGAGAATGGAGGAAGCCTCTTTTTTGCAGGAGGCATTTTGAATTTAACCGTCAGTGTCGGAACCCATTACGATGGTATTAACGAGGAGGCTGAGACCTTCGCTCTTGATGTCAATGTATCTGGAGATATAGGTGATCTTCCCCACGATCTAGATCTGGATGCTAGTGGTAGCGGCACCATTATCAACAAAAATGCGGCTCCAGAAGCCGAAGACTTTGAGGCTTATCTACGAGACCCTGACTCGCCAATTCCAATCGTCTTTGACTCTGATGACCCTGAATTCGATCACATCTGGGACTTTGATGAAACAATCCCGGGTAACACTGAATCAGTGATGGTGATGATCACTTCATTACCAACAACAGGTACGTTGTTCTACACCGAAGAAATTGATGGTCTAGATGTACGAAGAGAGTTAACGATAAATGATCTCTATACTCAAGAAGATGGCGGTACTATTCTGGACCCTAGCAAAATTGAGTACGAGCAAGATGAAGGTGATACCTTTGTGATGGGCGGTATGCCAGAAGATTTAGACTCAGTAGAGGGGCCTTATAATTGGGGTGATTGGGAGTCTAACACCGAGCGTAGTTTTGAACTTTCAAATGGCGCTACAATATTGATTTCACTTATTGACAATAACCCCAACAGCAAAGGGAAAGCAGAGTTTAAACAGTATGAACACCCAGATAATCATAAAGGTTTTGGCTTAGCTGAAAATCATGGTAAGGGTATGAACCCTAAAGAACAAATTGTTATTAATCTATCCGAAAATCCATTAGAGACAGTCACTTTTGGGATTGATGGTATGCAAAATGCCTTTATTAGAGGGGCTTCTATTTTGGTCACTTATACTTTACAAGATGGTACAGAAGAGACGGTTGAATATAATAAAAGCTCTGATCTAGGAAGTCAGGAGTTTTACGAACAGTTTACTTACACTTCAGAAGATAACCCAATAGTAGGTATGGTTATGGAAGGAACTGGTAGTAACTGGGTGCTTCGTGATCTCTCAGGCGAAGAAGCCATTACGGAAGATGATAGTTTCACTTACCTAGCGATAGATACCGGTGGCTTGGTCAGTGAAGAAGCAACTGTTACGATTCCTCCATATGTTGAACATGCAGCGAGTTTGGAAGATGAATTGTTGTCCGGTACTGAAGATACAGACGCCTTCAAATGGAGTGACACGACTATTGATAACGGTGAAGATACGATTGAAAACTTCACGCTTTATGAAGACCTTATAGACCTCACAGGGGTGTTGGATGATGACCCAGAGGTTAGTATTGGTGAGCTTATGGATGTTGTAACCGCTAGCGTTGTCGATGACGATGTAGTGTTAACGGTTAATGCGGCAAACTCTGACGATATCGAGGTTACTCAAACTATTGTTATCGAAGATGGAGCCACTATATTGGATGATTTCATTCCTGCGAACTCTGAACTTGATCAGTTAGAACTCTTATCACAAATACTCAAGACAGACGCTGCATAGTAGGCACAATAAAGCTGGTCGAGAGGCCAGCTTTTTATTTACAAATTCATTAGTAAAAACAGTTGCCAGACTCTTTGGAATTGTGTTACTTTCCCGCGCAATCTCGGAGCTGTATTTTAAGCATTGCACTGGGGGATACGCGCAACGAACATTCTGGCTGATTGTTTCGTTACGTAGGGTAGGTATCAGCAAGCCATTTGCTGATAGACGGGATAACTTTGTTGCCTTTGCAACAGATGAGAGAGAAACCCAACATTGAATACTTTTAACTTATACAGTCTAATCAGCTTCGTACTTCCTAAGTGCCCTGTACTTCACGTCAGTAGCATCACCGAACCCTGAATTCCTGATCTCCAAATCTACCATTTCTAATGGTCACTATCTAAATCCCGAACGTATGGATGTTTTCGGAAGGTATTGCTTTGCCTCTTGTTTTATCAACCGGTGTTGAAAAGAGCGCAAATCCTCTATTTTTAGGGAATTACAATGAGCACAGCTTTTGAAGTCGATAACACGCTTATCGCAACCACTTTTTCTACCAAAGTACCTAACGTAGAAGGTCTATATGATCTTACTCCAGACCAAATACTGCTTGATCAAGCAGATCATGAGTCTGAAGTTCGTTCATACCCAAGACGTCTACCTATCGCGATCAAACAAGCACATGGCGCGCTTGTTGAAGATACCCGTGGACAATTGTTTTTAGATTGTCTTGCTGGCGCAGGTACTTTGTCTCTGGGTTATAACCACCCAGAAATCAATCAAGCGTTAAAAGAACAGCTTGATCTAGGCTTGCCATATCAAACACTTGATATGACAACTAGCGCGAAAGATACCTTTATCAAACGCGTAAAAGCATTTTTGCCGAAAGAGTTCTCTCATAATTCTGCAATCCAGTTTTGTGGTCCTTCAGGCGCAGACGCGGTTGAAGCAGCAATTAAGCTTGCTAAGCAAACCACCGGACGTAATACCATGTTTGCTTTCCGTGGGGCTTACCACGGCATGACAAATGGCACCATGGGTATGATGGGTAACCTGAGTACAAAAGAGCGCCGTACAGGCTTAATGTCCGATGTTCACTTCATGCCATTCCCATATAACTTACGCTGCCCGTTTGGTTTAGGTGGTGATGAAGGCGCGAAAGCGAGCATTCGTTACATGGAACGTCTGCTTAACGATGATGAAGCGGGAATCATGAAACCTGCGGCAATCATCGTTGAACCAGTACAAGGTGAGGGCGGGGTGATACCTGCTCCTGCATTCTGGTTACGCGAGCTTCGCCGTATCTGTGACGAGCATGATATTCTGCTAATTCTTGACGAAATTCAATGTGGCGTAGGCAAAACTGGCTACCGCTTTGCGTTTGAAGAGTCGGGTATTTCTCCAGATATTCTGTGTCTGTCTAAAGCGATTGGCGGCGGCTTGCCAATGTCTATTCTTGTTTTCAAGAAAGAAATTGATACATGGAAAGCGGGTGAGCATACGGGCACTTTCCGTGGCAACCAACTTGCTATGGTATCTGGTGCTAAGGCGCTAGAAATTATCGAACGTGATAGTTTAGTTGAGCATGCAAATATTGCGGGTCAATACTTCCGTATGGGTCTTGAAAGCATTCAAAAGCGTGTGAATTGCGTTGCTGAAGTTCGTGGAAAAGGCTTGATGCTGGGTATGGAAATCCAAAAAGCAGATGGAAGCACCAACAAGTTTTGCGAACCTGAAGCTGATGGTGATTTAACTCTGGCGATTCAACGTGCAGCTCTAGAGCGCGGCTTGATGGTTGAGAAGGGCGGCCGTGAAGGTTCTGTCATTCGTTTCCTTCCACCAATGATTATTTCGTTTGAACAAATTGATTTTGCTCTTCGCGTCATGGAAGAGGCGATTATTGCTGCCGGTGGTGGCAAGCGTGAAGCAGTTGAAGACAACGCAAAGTGGAAACAGCACTTTATTCATGTTGGCGAAAATGGTGCTGATGAGTTCGCTGCGGTAATGAATCATGCGACGGATACGCTAAAGCAAATTTTTGAGCAGGTTGAGCAGCCATACACGGGTATGGATCCAAAGTTTCTTGAAGCTCAAATTAATTCGGTTTGTTTAGACTCTGCGAATGCAAGTTTAAAAGACGTCATTGAGAGCACTAGCGACCTAGTCGTGAAGAACTCTATCTTCACTCAGCATCCTAACTGTATTGCTCATCTGCATACACCACCTATGATGCCAGCTATTGCGGCTGAAGCGATGATCGCAGCATTGAATCAATCTATGGATTCATGGGATCAAGCATCTTCTGCAACGTATGTTGAGCAACGTGTTGTTGATTGGCTTTGTGGCAAGTACGAACTAGGCAATCAAGCGGACGGTATTATTACCAGTGGTGGAACTCAAAGTAACCAGATGGGGCTGCTGTTAGCTCGTGACTGGATTGCTGATAAGCTTTCAAAGCACTCAATTCAAAAGCTGGGTCTACCTGACTACGCACATAAACTACGTATCATCTGTTCAGAAAAGTCGCACTTTACTGTTCAAAAATCCGCTTCTTGGATGGGTTTAGGTGAAAGATCAGTCGTCACTGTACCTGCGCATGTTAACGGCACAATGGACACTGACGCGTTAGAGTCAACGATTCTGGATTTAAAAAAGCAAGGATTGATTCCATTTGCAGTGGTTGGTACCGCAGGTACAACCGATCATGGTGCTATTGATGACTTAGCCGTACTTGCAGATTTAGGTGAACAACACGATTTATGGCTCCATGTCGATGGTGCTTACGGTGGTGCTTTGATTCTTAGCAGCCACAAAGATCGCCTAGCGGGCATTGAGCGTGCTGACTCTGTGAGCGTGGATTTCCACAAGCTGTTCTATCAAACAATCAGCTGTGGTGCGTTGCTGCTAAAAGATAAGTCTCAATTTAAGTTCTTGCTTCACCATGCTGATTACTTAAACCGTGAGCATGATGAACTGCCAAATTTAGTTGATAAACAAATCGCGACGACGAAACGATTTGATGCACTGAAAGTCTTCATGACTATGCAGAACGTTGGCCCTCAAGCACTTGGTGATATGTATGACCATATTATCGAGCAAACGCTTGAAGTTGCAGAGTTGGTTCGTGCACATGATGATTTTGAACTATTGGCGGATCCATCTCTATCAACGGTTCTGTTCCGTTCAACTCGCACTTGCGAAGGTTCGGCAGACAAGCTAAATCAGAAAGTTCGAATCGAAGCATTGGTACGTGGTGTTGCAGTATTAGGTGAAACAGTTGTTGCAGGACACTCTGCCCTTAAGTTTACGATTCTAAATCCATGTCTAACGTTGGCAGATTTTGAAAGATTAATTAAAGATATTAGTCAGTTAGTGGTTGAATTTGCTGATTAGCATTTAGAACACGAATCACTTGAGAGGCTGACTTTTTCATATGTAAGCCTCTTTAAAAAGTAATCGAATTAGAAAGAATAAGGTAAAGATAACAATGGCAATTCTACAAATTGGTGCAGGTGGTGTTGGTTGGGTTGTTGCGCATAAAGCAGCACAAAACAACGAAGTTCTAGGCGATATTACTATCGCTTCTCGTACGCTCAGTAAGTGTGAAAAAATTATCGAGTCAATTAAGGGAAGAAATAACCTTAAAGACACGACTAAGAAATTAGAAGCACGCGAAGTTAACGCTGATGATGTTGAAGCACTGGTTGCTCTTATTGAAGAAGTGAAGCCGGATCTTGTCATCAATGCTGGTCCTCCTTGGGTCAATATGGGCATCATGGAAGCGTGTTACCAAGCGAAAGTATCGTACCTTGATACATCGGTAGCCGTAGACCTGTGCTCTGAAGGTCAACAAGTACCTCAAGCTTATGATTGGCAATGGGCGTACCGCGAGAAATTTGCTGAAGCAGGCATCACCGGTATTCTAGGTGCGGGTTTTGATCCAGGTGTTGTTTCTATTTTTGCTGCGTATGCGGTTAAGCACCTATTTGATGAAATCGATTCTATCGATGTTATGGATGTTAACGCAGGCGATCACGGTAAGAAGTTCGCGACAAACTTTGACCCAGAAACGAATATGCTTGAGATTCAAGGTGACTCGTTCTATTGGGAAAATGAGAAGTGGAACCAAGTTCCATGTCATTCACGTATGCTTGAGTTTGATTTCCCGAACTGTGGTTCTCACAAAGTTTACTCAATGGCGCACGACGAAGTTCGTTCAATGAAAGAGTTTATTCCAGCTAAGCGTATTGAGTTTTGGATGGGTTTTGGTGATGCTTACCTAAACTACTTCAACTGCATGCGTGACATTGGCTTATTAAGCACAGATCCATTGACTCTTCATGACGGTACTGTGGTTCAGCCGCTACACGTTCTTAAAGCACTACTACCAGACCCAACGTCTTTAGCTCCGGGTTACACAGGTTTAACGTGTATTGGTACTTGGGTTCAAGGTAAAAAAGACGGCAAAGAACGCAGCGTATTTATCTACAACAACGCTGACCATGAAGTCGCATACAAAGATGTAGAGCACCAAGCTATTTCTTATACAACGGGTGTTCCAGCTATTACTGCTGCACTTCAGTTTTTCCGCGGTGAATGGGCAGATAAGGGCGTGTTTAACATGGAACAGCTAAACCCTGACCCATTCCTAGAGACGATGCCGGGCCTTGGTCTTGATTGGCATGTACAAGAGCTAGAACCTGGTCAGCCTATCATTAATAAGCTGAAGTAACTCTACTTACTCCTATAGAGTAAATTAGATTCTAAGCCGATGCGTTTGCGTCGGCTTTGTTCGATTTAAAAGTGATTGAAAGATGAATACAAACGATTTCAAAGTAGGTGACTTAAAAACACCGTACTTCATGATTAACGAAGATAAGTTAATAGCCAACCTTGAGAAAGCAAAACAGCTGAAAGAGATCTCAGGTGTGAAGCTAGTATTGGCGCTGAAATGTTTTTCAACTTGGGGCGTCTTTGACATCATTAAGCCGTACCTAGATGGAACAACGAGTTCTGGTCCCTATGAAGTTAAGTTGGGTCATGAGACCTTCGGTGGCGAGACTCACGCTTACAGTGTTGGCTATAGTGAAGATGACGTGCGTGAAGTCGCGGATATTTGTGATAAGTTGATTTTTAACTCTCAAACACAACTTGCTGCCCATCGTCATATTGTCGAAGGGAAGGCGTCGATAGGTTTGCGTTTGAATCCTGGTGTTAGCTATGCAGGGCAAGATCTAGCGAACCCTGCTCGTCAATTTTCTCGACTTGGGGTCCAGGCGGATCATATCGATACAGCAGTATTTGATTCCATTGATGGTGTTATGTTCCACATGAACTGTGAGAACAAAGATGTAGATGCGTTTTCTGCACTTCTTGATTCAATTTCAGAGCAGTTTGGTGAGCAACTCGACAAGCTTGATTGGGTAAGCTTAGGTGGTGGAGTCTTCTTTACTTGGCCAGATTATGATATCGAAAAACTGGGTTTAGCACTAAAGTCGTTTTCACAAAAACACTCTGTTCAGCTTTATTTAGAGCCGGGTGAGGCTATTGTTACCAAAACAACTGATCTGGTTGTGACCGTTGTCGATGTTGTCGAGAATGTGAAGAAAACAGCAATAGTTGATTCAGCAACAGAAGCTCACCGTTTAGATACCCTTATCTACGATGAGCCTGCAACGATCTTAGAAGCGAATGAAGAAGGTGAATACGAGTATATTATTGGTTCCTGCTCATGTTTAGCTGGCGATCAGTTCTGTGTTGCGAACTTCGATGAGCCACTTGAAATAGGCCAACGCTTGCACATTTTAGATAGTGCAGGGTACACGATGGTAAAGTTGAACTGGTTTAACGGACTTAAGATGCCTTCTATCTATTGTGAACGTTCAAGTGGTGAGATTCAAAAGCTTAATGAGTTTGATTATGCTGACTTTAAACGCTCGTTATCTCAATGGAGTGTGAGTTAGTTTTTGATCTAGTGTAGTTAAGATTAATTATTAGCTATGAATCAAAAAGAGCAGCGATGGCTGCTCTTTTTTGTTTCTTTAATAAATGATTAGAATTGATGCTGTCTAAACTTCCAAGATAACCCGAGTATCTTCACTTAATGATTCAAGTTCATTGGCAACATCTTCAATTTGCATTTCACTAGGTAGACGTACGGCTAAATTAGCGGTGAATAAACTAGAACTCACACCACCACCACCCGCAACAAAGACTCGTTGGCAATCCATATCCAAAATGCTGATCCCTTGACCATCTAGTACGTGAGTAATTTCATTCACAATCCCGGCACGATCATTAGAATCTAGGCGAAGTTGAAAAATTGTATCTTCACGGTGTGGATTAGCCTCAGAATCGACGATTTGAACCAGTAAGTCTGAGTGTGATTGGAACGCCTTTTGAACAATCTCGGAGTTTTTTTCTGGGAGTTGAACTTTAATCACTGCGGCAACTTGGTCTTCAATAAAGTTAACTTTACTGATCAACCATTTCCCTCCGTTTTCATGAGTAACAGAAGCAAAGTGTTTAATTGTTGCGGGCGTGGCTTTCCCGACAAAATTCACGATAAATGTGGTGTTCATGATGGATCTCCTACGCCAAGTGAGTATAACTAATTAAAATAATTGATAGTTTCAGTGTAGAAGCAAATATTAGGAAAGACTTGATGGATGTCAATTTTTGAAGGTAAAGCAACTTTCAGACGCTAGAACGAGTTGTCGGGCACAAAAAAGCGCCTTGTATAAGGCGCTTTCTGAGAGTTTTTCTGGTTAGCTGTAACGGTCTAGAAACCGATTTTTAGCTCTACACCGTAGAACTGGCGGTCATAAGATGCGCCTGCGTCCATAGCAAATGCTGCTGCGCCGGAATTACCGAACCAAGGTGTACTGCTGTATTGGAATTCAGCACTGCCGCCCCAAGCATCGGTTACCCATCCATGAATGTGACCAACAGGGTTTAGGAAAAATAGAGTGAAACTACCCATCCTTTCAGAACCCCAAACTTCGCCACCGTTATTGTTAACAATGTCTTGCTCGGCTTCAAACATCATCTCACCGACAACCGCACCAAAGAATGGTGTCACGAAAATATCCTGCCATGATGGTACTTCAGCAAATGCTTCTACACCCATTTCCCAGAAGAAAGTCGACATAGTGGCAGAGTATAGGAATGATTCGAATTCATTAAAGCCTGCGTGTCTCGCTGCTGTGTAGTAAACACCGCCAAAATATGGGTGCATAACGTAGTTTAGGAAGTGTTCATCGCGATCCCATACTGGACCAGCTTTGATGTTTTCTTTCCATTTACTTCCAAGCTCACTCATATCACGAGCATCTTCATCCCATTTTGTAATGGATTCAGGCAGCAGAGTCATTAGGCCAACGGTTGCAACGCTGAGTCCCAAAATTGTATAGGTCTGGCCCATTAGGTAATCCCAGTCTTTTTCATCTTGTAAAACTAGGTATTTTGGTAAACCTGGATCTTCAATTTTGAGTTCTGGCTCTTTTAATGCGAGGGCGAAACTCTCTTGCTCATGAAAGAGGTTTGGCTGGTATGAGTAGGTATTATCATTAATACAGAAGCTATTTTCACAATCGACCGTGTAGGAAAACTCGATATGTTGATTGACGTTAAAGTTGTTGGCGTTTGCACAAGCGGAAAACGATAACATCATTGCAGCGATGTTTTTCTTTAGCACGGTGGCTCCATTATTATGATTTTTAAGATCCTAATCACAATTATCTTATAAAGAGCAGCCAATAGAAACCACAAAATGAACTAATTTACTTAGTTATAAGGATATTTTTACAGTGTCACAGTAATCGTTACATAATTTAGCGTAAAGTATGTGATGATGAGTTATAAAACTAGAAAAATAGGTAATGTTAATGACAAAAATCGCAATGCTTAGCACAGGAGAAGAAGTTCTCTACGGAGATATTGTCGATACTAATGCTGCATGGTTATCAAGACTCTTCTTTGCTAATGGTTTTTCAATGTATAAGCGCTCTACTGTTGGTGACAGCATGGTTGCGCTTAAAGAAGAAATCCTTATGTTAAGTTTCAATTGTGATGTCGTTATTGTTAATGGCGGCCTTGGGCCAACCAGTGATGATCTAACATCAGAAGCGGCTGCAGCATCTGCTGGTGAAGATCTATCGTTATTTCCTGAGTGGCTTGAGACGCTGCAGGCATTCTTCAATGCCCGTGGTGTGCCGATGCCGGAAAGTAATAAGAAGCAAGCTATGCTTCCTCAAAGTGCCACAATCATTGATAACCCGATTGGCACGGCTTGCGGTTTCCAAATGCATATAAATGACTGCTTATTTTACTTTACACCAGGCGTTCCCAAAGAGTTTGAGTTGATGGCTGAAACTCAAATCCTGCCGGATATGCAGCAACGTTTTCCTGATCATGAAAGCTTTAGCTGTAGCCGTCTATATACTTTAGGAACCTCAGAATCAGTATTGTCAGATAAACTGGATAAAATACAGCTTCCAAAAGACTACATGATTGGCTATCGCTCATACCTTCCATTCATTGAAGTGAAGTTGTTCGCGCCGAAAGAAGATTTGGACACCCGAGTCCGCGTATTACAGATGATCTATAAGCTGATTGAGTCAAATGTAGTGAGTGTCGATGAGAATATGCTTGCTCACTTAGGTCACTTGATTGCGGAGAAAAAGCAATCTATATCCATTTCAGAACAATCGACTCATGGCTGGCTGTCTAACTGGCTACATTCAAATACTGATGCCAACCCATATTGTGGACATTCGTGGATCATGAGCAGTTCACTGGATGTTTCAAGCCAAGAACAAAATCCATTGGCTGCGACATTCGCACTTGCTGGAGCGACAAGAGAAAAATGCTCAACAGATGTCTCTCTTGTGACCGGAAAATTGGAAGAAAACCAGTTTTCAATTGCGTTATCAACGTCAAAAGGGGAGTGGGGGCAAACGCTTCAATTTAATCGTCATTATTCAATGGAAGAGCAAAAAGAGCTTATCGCGACGATTGCTGCCGATATGCTTCGACGTTACCTTTCTGCAAAACCGATGTTTATTCAGTACAGTTCAGTGACGACTTTGAAAGATATGTTTATCCCTTCTGCTTTAATATAATCAAAAACTTACAAGGCTACTTATATCAAAAGTGGCCTTTGTCAAACCTCCACAGTGTGGCGTGCAGTAATAAAGTGATGATACTAAACCTTATTACATAGACCTGTTCATTTTTATTTCTTATAAACAAATCGTCTAAATGTAAGTCGATGATTTTCAATGTGCCGAGAATTTGTCCCACATTTGAGGCTACTAATGTTCTAGATTACTTGTACACTATCATCTCGTTCAAGCATTCTATCAAGGAGGTTAGTATGTTTTCTCAATCGAAGATATTAGTTTGGTATCAAGTGGCAAGCCAAAAAGTTGTTTTAGGTGAGGCACTTAGCAGCGAAGGGTGCAATGTGGCATCTGATTGGCTGCATGCACCAAGTGATGATAACTACAAAACTGCACAGGGCTATCGCCTGTCTTTGTTTGATGATGATGGTCGAGAGATTGCGGACAAGCCTGTCTCGATGTTTACCGCTGACGCTTTTCTTGAAGGTATTAAAAAGGCCAGCTTATAGCTGACCTTTGTGATTAACCTAGCGTTTAAGGCAAGACTCGTTTGCCCAGACATTACGCTCGCTTTTCTTTCAATCGGTAACGAACATTACTTAGCTCGACGTTGCTTTTGGCTTTACAGATACAAGGTAGAATTTCGTTCTTGTCTGTATAGGCCATAGCAAAACCAACAAACTCCACTTCACCCGATTCTAGTGTACAGCGACAAGCACCACAGTGCCCATCTCGACAATTATATTCTGGTTCAAGCCCAGCTAACTCTAGTGACTCTAATAGAGTATTTGAAGAGTTGGACTCGATCGTGGTGATTTTGTTGATTTTAAGTTGGGCCATTACAGTTCGAAGTCCTCGAAATCATCTGCGCTAACTTCATTGTCAATTTGGCCAACTAAGTAAGAGCTAATCTCCGCTTCTTGAGGCGCAACTTGTACGTTATCAGAAGACAACCAAGCGTTAATCCAAGGGATAGGGTTTGATGTTGCTTCAGGGTAAGCCACACCAAGTCCGACAGCTTGCATACGAACGTTTGTGATGTATTCAACGTACTGGCAAAGAATGTCTTTGTTAAGACCAATCATCGAGCCGTCTTTGAATAGGTATTCTGCCCACTCTTTTTCTTGCTCTGCTGCATCTTTGAATAAGTCGAAGCACTCTTGCTTACACTCTTCTGCAATCTGCATGAATGAGAAATCATCTTGACCGTTACGAAGTATGTTCAGCATGTGCTGAGTGCCGGTAAGGTGAAGTGCTTCATCACGAGCAATTAGCTTGATGATCTTAGCGTTACCTTCCATAAGTTCACGCTCAGCGAATGCAAATGAACAAGCGAAGCTGACATAAAAGCGAATAGCTTCAAGTGCGTTCACAGACATTAGGCAAAGGTACAACTTCTTCTTCAGGTTATGAAGAGAAACGGTTACCGACTCACCATTGATCTCATGTGTGCCTTCACCGTAGCGGTGGAAATCGTTTGTCAGCGCAATTAACTCGTCATAGTAGCGAGCAATATCTTTAGCACGGCTTAGGATATGTTCATTTTCAACGATATCGTCAAATACAACGCTTGGGTCATTAACAATATTACGAATAATATGTGTGTACGAACGAGAGTGAATCGTTTCAGAGAAAGACCAAGTTTCAATCCAAGTCTCAACTTCTGGTAATGAAACCAGAGGTAGAAGGGCAACGTTTGGGCTGCGTCCTTGGATAGAATCAAGCAATGTTTGATATTTCAAGTTTGAGATGAAAATGTGTTTCTCATGCTCAGGTAACTTGTTGTAATCGATACGGTCGCTAGACACGTCAACTTCTTCTGGGCGCCAGAAAAAGCTTAACTGTTTTTCAATCAGTTTTTCGAAAATCTCAAATTTCTGTTGGTCATAGCGAGCAACGTTTACCGATTGACCAAGAAACATTGGTTCTTTTAATTGGTCATTTTTATTTTGAGAAAAAGTACTGTAAGCCATAAATGCCTCAATTCCTTTTATAGCCTCTCTATTTAAAGAGAGGCGTTAAATCATAGGGTTGTTGTAGATTGTGTTACCAATGCAATTACATTAGCGAGAGTGATTGTAGATTAGATCTTACAACCGCCACCTGCACAATCGTCCTCTTCAACAGCAACCGAATCTGATTGCTCGTCCTTAGCACCGTCTCGGGTGTTATGGTAATAAAGTGTCTTAACGCCGTATTTATATGCTGTAAGAAGGTCTTGTAGAAGCTTCTTCATAGGCACTTTACCACTGTCATAAACACTTGGGTCGTAGTTTGTATTCGCTGAAATAGCTTGGTCTACAAACTTCTGCATGATACCTACTAGGTGAAGGTAACCATCGTTTGGCCCTATATTCCAAAGTAGTTCGTAGTTCTCTTTGAGATTAACGAAGTCAGGAACAACTTGCTTTAAAATACCGTCTTTCGATGCTTTAACGGAAACGTATCCACGTGGTGGTTCGATACCGTTTGTTGCATTTGAAATCTGAGAAGATGTCTCAGAAGGCATCAATGCAGTTAACGTAGAGTTACGAAGGCCGTGCTCCATAATTTCTGAACGTAGCTCATCCCAGTCGTAGTGAAGTGGTTCTTCACACACGAGGTCGATATCTTTCTTATAAGTATCGATAGGAAGCAAACCTTTCGCGTAGTTTGTTTCGTGGAACGAAGGGCAACGACCTTGCTCTTTTGCTAGCTCGACAGAGGCTTTCAATAGATGGTATTGAATTGCTTCAAATGTACGGTGAGTTAGACCGTTTGCACTGCCGTCCGAATATTTAACGCCATTCTTCGCCAAATAGTACGCATAGTTGATAACGCCCACACCGAGTGTTCGGCGGTTCATTGTCGATTTGTATGCAGCTGGTAGTGGGTAATCTTGATAATCCAATAGAGCGTCAAGAGCACGAACAACCAAGTTAGATAGGTCTTTTAAATCATCTAATTCGTTAATAGCGCCAAGGTTAAATGCAGAAAGCGTACAAAGGGCAATTTCACCTTGGTCATCTTCTACATTAGAAAGTGGCTTGGTTGGCAGTGCGATTTCTAAACATAAGTTAGATTGGCGAACTGGAGCAACTTTAGAATCGAATGGGCTGTGAGTATTACAGTGATCAACGTTCTGAATGTAAATTCGACCTGTTGAAGCACGCTCTTGCATTAGAAGAGAGAATAACTCGACCGCTTTAATCGACTCTTTTTTAACTGAAGGATCGTTTTCGTATTTCACATACAAACGCTCGAACTCATCTTGATCTTCAAAGAAAGCGTCATAGAGTCCTGGAACGTCCGATGGTGAGAATAGGCTAATGTTGCCACCTTGAACTAGGCGAGAGTACATCAGCTTGTTTAACTGAACACCGTAATCCATGTGACGAACACGGTTCTCTTCTACACCACGGTTATTTTTTAGAACCAGCAGTGATTGAACTTCACCGTGCCATAGCGGATAGAAAACAGTCGCAGCACCGCCGCGAACACCACCTTGAGAACAGCACTTCACAGCCGTTTGGAAGTATTTGTAAAACGGAATACAACCAGTGTGGAAAGCTTCGCCACCACGAATCTCAGAACCTAATGCGCGAATTCGACCAGCGTTGATACCGATACCTGCACGTTGAGATACGTAACGAACAATAGAGCTTGCTGTCGCATTGATTGAGTCTAAGCTATCGCCACATTCAATAAGAACACATGAGCTAAATTGGCGTGTAGGAGTACGCACGCCAGCCATGATTGGCGTTGGCAATGAGATTTTGAATGTCGAAGTTGCATCATAGAAACGCTTAATATAGCTAAGACGCGTCTCTTTAGGGTAATTAGCAAACAGGCATGCAGAAACCAGAATATAAAGAAACTGAGCACTTTCGTAAATTTCGCCAGAAACACGGTTTTGAACGAAATACTTACCTTCTAGCTGTTTAACTGCTGCGTATGAGAAGTCTAAATCACGCTTATGATCGATATAGCTATTTAGCTCTTCGAATTCAGCTTGCGTGTAATCTTCTAAAAGGTGCTTGTCATATTTACCTGCATCTACAAGGCTAGAAACGTGATCATAAAGCGTTGGCGGCTCGTATTGACCGTAGGCTTTCTTACGTAGATGGAAAACCGCTAGGCGGGCAGCCAAATATTGGTAATCAGGCGTCTCTTCTGAGATTAAATCTGCAGCAGACTTGATGATTGTTTCATGGATGTCAGAAGTCGTTATACCTTCGTAGAACTGAATGTGAGCTCTTAGTTCTACCTGTGAAACAGATACGTTGTGTAGGCCTTCTGCAGCCCATGTGATCACGCGGTGTAGCTTCTCGAGATCGATGTTTTCTTTACGTCCATCACGCTTGGTGACAGTGAGTTGTTGATTCATTCTGATTTCGTTCCCTAACAAAACTGATGAAAGCTATATTTCTATGTGATTTCTCATAAATAATGTATTGGCTTTGTGATCAAGCTCTCTCTACACATTCTAGTTGAAAACACAACATATAGGGGTGCTTCGTCATGCGAGTTACAAGATAGTGCTATGTGATAGGTTTTTCAAGGTGGAGTTCGTGGATGACTTGTGGATAACTGACAAAATTAAAAAAAACAGTAAGTGACTACTTACCGATGAAGAAAGAGAGCAGTTGACCATGAAAAGTTACAGTTTTGTAATCGGTTTAAATGTAGCCACAAACAAAAATATTTTTCTTGATCTTTAGATAAAACACGAGGATTAAATCGAGCTGTATGAATTGGAATCTAACGCACAAAAACCAAGCAATAAGCGGTGAAATAAGTGACATTGCTACAATGTCACCTATACGTGTAAATCTAAGATAATCAGAAAGAAGATTGTGGCTTAGTTTGAATTTTGGGTGTGGACGATGTAATTCACATCGACATTTGGCCCAAGTTTATAACTGTTTGTTAACGGATTGTAATGAAGGCCGGTGATTCCTTGCTCGACGAGATCTGTTTGGTCGACCATTTTTATCAGTTCTGATGGGCGAATAAACTTCTCGTGATGGTGGGTACCTTCCGGAACTATCTTCAGTAATTTCTCCGCGCCAACAATTGCAAATAGGTATGATTTGAAATTACGATTTAGTGTTGAGAAGAATACGTGTCCACCGGGCTTTACTAGTTTTGCACACGATTGAATGACAGAAAGAGGGTCAGGTACATGCTCTAGCATCTCCATACAGGTTACGACATCATACTTTTGAGAATTATCAATAGCGTGATCTTCTATGGTGCTTTGAATATAGGTAAGTGTTGTGCCTGTTTCTAATGCATGCAGTCGAGCAACTTCTAATGGTTCCTTACCCATATCTAGTCCTGTAACTACAGCGCCTTCTTTTGCCATGCTTTCAGCAAGAATGCCACCGCCACAACCGACATCCAAAACAACTTTACTAAATAGACCGTTTGATTTTTCGAGAACATAGTTAAGGCGAAGCGGATTAATTTGGTGCAGAGGCTTAAATTCACCCTCTAAATCCCACCATCTTGATGCCATGTCTTCAAATTTTTTGATTTCACTCGGGTCTACATTTTGTTTTGTTGTCATAATCCGTACTTCAATAATATTCTAATCACTTGCCTGCATTATAACCACTTATGTAGATGTGACTATAGCCAAGCCGTTTTTCGTCATTAAATGAGTAAAATTTAACCATTAATCAACTAGGTAACAGGGAAGTGTGCAAATTCTCAGCACTTGATTCACAACCAAGCTCACAACATGATAAAAGGTAGGGGAAAGTGATGCCGAATAGACAAATAGTGTGTTATATTTTCGGACCTTGTACGTATCAATATACGATCAAAATATAGAGGGATAATGGCTCTATGAGCGATCTAGCTAAAGAGATCACGCCGGTAAACATAGAAGATGAGCTTCGAGGTTCATACCTTGACTACGCGATGTCAGTCATCGTTGGTCGTGCTCTTCCAGATGTGCGTGATGGCCTGAAACCAGTACACCGCCGCGTTTTATTCGCGATGAATGTGCTTGGTAATGATTGGAATAAATCATATAAAAAATCTGCCCGTGTGGTAGGTGACGTAATCGGTAAATATCACCCACATGGTGACAGTGCGGTATACGAATCTATTGTTCGTATGGCACAGCCGTTTTCACTTCGCTATATGCTAGTTGATGGCCAAGGTAACTTTGGTTCTGTCGATGGCGATTCAGCGGCGGCAATGCGTTATACCGAAGTTCGTATGTCGAAAATAGCGGGCGAGCTATTGACTGATCTTGATAAAGAGACGGTCGATTTTGTTCCTAACTATGACGGTACAGAACAGATCCCAGCGGTATTACCGACTAAGATTCCAAACCTATTGGTTAACGGTGCTTCTGGTATCGCAGTAGGCATGGCAACCAACATTCCTCCGCATAACTTGACGGAAGTAATCGATGGTTGCTTAGCGTTCATTAATAATGAAGACATCACTATTGATGAGCTAATGGACTACATTCCTGGTCCAGACTTTCCGACAGCAGCATTAATCAGTGGCCGTAAGGGCATTGTTGATGCATATAAGACTGGTCGCGGCAAAGTCTATATGCGCTCTAAAGCGGATATTGAAACGGAGAAGAACGGTAAAGAGACAATTATCGTTACTGAAATTCCGTATCAAGTTAACAAAGCAAGGTTGATTGAGAAAATCGCTGAGCTTGTTAAAGACAAAAAAGTTGAAGGCATCAGTGCACTACGTGACGAGTCTGATAAAGACGGCATGCGTATTGTTATTGAATGTAAGCGTGACGCTGTTGGTGAAGTTGTACTAAACAACCTTTACTCTCAGACTCAGCTACAAACGACGTTTGGCGTTAACATGGTTGCGCTTAATAACGGCCAGCCTCAGCTATTCAACCTGAAAGACATGTTGAAGTGCTTTGTTGATCACCGTCGTGAAGTGGTTACACGCCGTACTATTTTTGAGCTGAAAAAAGCTCGTGAACGTGCGCACATTCTAGAAGCTCTATCACTTGCTCTAGCAAACATTGATGAAATTATC
The DNA here is from genome assembly GCF_050337265.1 of Vibrio lamellibrachiae. Lineage (NCBI taxonomy): Bacteria > Pseudomonadati > Pseudomonadota > Gammaproteobacteria > Vibrionales > Vibrionaceae > Vibrio > Vibrio lamellibrachiae. The sequence goes on along the minus strand of NZ_JAKJSU010000013.1, from coordinate 128,799 downwards.
GATTTGATCAAGAGCGCTCCAACTCCGGCAGAAGCGAAAGCTGGCCTAGTTGCTCGCGGTTGGGATCTTGGTAATGTCGCTTCAATGCTTGAGCGTGCTGGTACAGATGCTGCTCGCCCTGATTGGCTTGAAGATGAATACGGTATCCGTGATGGACAATACTTCCTTACGGAAACACAAGCACAAGCAATCTTGGAGCTTCGTCTTCATAGATTAACTGGCCTAGAACATGAAAAAATTCTAGACGAGTACAAAGCACTTCTAGATGAAATTGCAGAATTAATGCATATCCTGGCAAGTACAGAGCGCTTGATGGAAGTTATCCGTGAAGAGCTTGAGCTAGTTAGAGATAACTTTGGTGATGCACGTCGTACTGAAATTACTGCGGCAATCCACGATATCGACATGGAAGAGCTTATTGCTCGTGAAGACGTTGTTGTAACGCTTTCTCATGAAGGTTACGTGAAGTACCAATTACTAAGCGACTACGAAGCACAGCGCCGTGGTGGTAAAGGTAAGAGTGCAACTAAGATGAAAGAAGAGGATTACATTGAGCGTCTGCTTGTTGCTAATACTCATGACAATATCTTATGTTTCTCTACTCGTGGTAAAACGTATCGCTTGAAAGTATACCAACTTCCTCAAGCTAGCCGTACTGCACGTGGTAAGCCAATCGTAAACGTTCTTCCTCTAGAAGAAAATGAGCGTATTACTGCGATTCTACCAGTATCTGAATTCAGCCCTGAAAAATACATCTTCATGGCGACAGGTGATGGTACGGTTAAGAAAACGTCACTAGATCAGTTCGCTAACGTACGAGCAAACGGCCTAATTGCTGTAAACCTTCGTGATGATGATTCACTGATTGGTGTTGATATCACCAATGGTGACAGCAACATCATGCTGTTCTCTAAAGCAGGTAAAGTGGTTCGCTTTAGTGAAGATAAAGTACGTGCAATGGGACGTACTGCAGCCGGTGTTCGCGGTATGAAGCTTGGCGAAGGCGATCAAGTTGTTTCACTTATTGTTCCATCGAACGAAGGTGAAATCTTAACGGTAACTGAAAATGGTTACGGTAAGCGTACAGAACTAGCAGAGTATCCGACGAAAGGTCGTGCAACTCAGGGTGTTGTTTCAATCAAAGTCTCAGACCGTAATGGCCCAGTTGTTGGCGCTGTTCAAGTTGAAGAAGGCGATGAAATGATGATGATTACGGACGCTGGAACATTGGTTCGTACTCGTGTCTCTGAAGTAAGCCAAGTTGGACGTAATACTCAAGGTGTTACTCTGATTCGTACTGCTGAAGATGAGAATGTTGTTGGTCTTCAACGTATCGATGAAGTTGAAGAAGCTGAGCTGCTAGATGACGAGTCATCAGAAGAAAACTCAGATGAGAATACAACTTCAACTGAAAGCGGTGCTCCGACAGGTGAAACACCATCTGAAGAAGCTGACCAAGCTGATGTAGAGTCTGACGACGAGTAATCGTTCATCAAGCCTAAATCTAAAAACCGAGCTTAATAGCTCGGTTTTTTTATGTGTGTTAAAAATGCGAATGAAGTGCGTTACTTGTAGAAAGCAGTGAATTTGAATAAGTAAGTTAATCGGTCATTCCTATATTTAACTTACCTGTAAGATCGGTCTAGAATTAAACTAAGGTTTTGTTTTATTTATAGCCAATTGCTTGTCAGTGAGAAAATTATTAGAGCTTTAACCTAAAATTAGTGAGGATTTTGTAGTAAAATTACGTCAATTCGTTTGTAGTACTGCCGAATCCAATAATGGCAATACATTTAATAAATAAGTGAAATAAATTATTACCACTAGAAACCATTAAAGATAATGTTTTGGTGATTTTTACTGGTCGTATTTTAACGGCTACGAGTCAAGCTTAAGAGAGGAATAATGACTAAAGGGATTGATAAGTACAGTATTGATAGTACTGACTACACAGTTGGACAAGATAATGTTCAAAAGTGGGGGTTCGATGTACATAACCCTGTATTTGGTATCAGTGCAGGATTGATTGCACTGTTTTTAATTGCCGTTTTGTTTGCCGATGCTGCAACCGCAAAAGCTGCTTTAGATGGTGTTAAATGGAAAATTATTGGTGCATTTGATTGGCTATTCATCTGGTCAGGTAACATCTTTGTACTATTTTGCTTAGCGCTGATTGTTTCTCCATTCGGTAAAATCCGCCTTGGTGGTCAAGACGCGACTGCCGATTACTCACTAATATCTTGGTTCTCGATGTTATTCGCAGCGGGTATGGGTATTGGCTTGATGTTCTGGAGTGTTGCAGAGCCTGTTGCCTATTTCACTGGCTGGTATGAAACGCCATTGAATGTTGCGGCGAATACACCTGAAGCAGCGCGACTTGCTTTAGGCGCAACCATGTATCACTGGGGTTTACACCCATGGGCGATTTACAGCGTTGTTGCACTGTCTTTAGCATTCTTTGCTTACAATAAGGGCTTGCCGCTTTCTATCCGTTCAATTTTTTACCCTATCTTAGGTGATAGAGCTTGGGGTTGGGCTGGACATATTGTTGATATCTTAGCGGTATTGGCGACACTATTTGGTTTGGCGACGTCATTAGGCTTAGGTGCACAACAAGCTGCGAGTGGTATTCACCATGTATTTGGCGTAGATGCTGGGTTAACGCTTCAAATCATCGTTATCACAATTGTTACTTTGCTGGCTGTTGTTTCAGTGGTTCGCGGTATTGATGGTGGTGTTAAGGTCATCAGTAATATCAACATGCTAATAGCCGTTGTACTGGTCGTCGCTGTCTGCTTAATAGGCTACGCGGTGACACTTGGTTCTATACCAACGACAATATCTGCTTACGTTGAAAACATCATTCCACTGAGTAACCCTCATGGGCGTGAAGATGAAGCATGGTTCCAAGGTTGGACTGTATTCTACTGGGCTTGGTGGGTATCTTGGTCTCCATTTGTAGGTATGTTTATTGCTCGTGTATCAAGAGGTCGTACTGTTCGTGAATTCCTTACAGCTGTTCTTCTTGTACCAACTGCATTCACAGTCCTTTGGATGTCTACGTTTGGTGGCATGGCTATTGACCAAGTTAAGAATGGTGTTGGCGCATTGGGTACAGAAGGTCTAACCGATGTATCATTAGCGATGTTCCAGATGTTTGACCTATTACCACTTGGTTCTTTGTTATCTGTTGTTGCTGTGTTGCTTGTTCTTGTGTTCTTCATTACTTCATCAGATTCAGGTTCGTTGGTAATCGATAGTATTACTGCTGGCGGTAAAGTTGATGCACCAGTATTACAACGTGTATTCTGGGCCTTTATGGAAGGTGCGATTGCTGTAGCTCTATTGTGGATCGGTGGTACAGAAGCTGTACAAGCGCTTCAAGCCGGGGCCATTTCAACGGCATTGCCATTCACCGTTATTTTGCTAATGATGTGTGTTAGCTTGCTGATGGGTATGCGTACTGAGCGTTTTGAGCGCTAATACGAATTGATGAGGTGACATTGGAGTAAAACCCAACATCACCAGATAGAAAAAACTCTAGCAGCCATGCTAGAGTTTTTTTATGCGTGCTTTTTACGAGAGCTTTTCGAGGGTACGTACTACCTTTGAGACTGAGTCAACTGCTTGTATCAGGACCTTAAAAACATCCGTAATTAAAAGTATCTATGACCAAGGCTTATTATAACCAATGGCAATCATAACCAAAAATCTCTAACGGGCTGATTTGGGTTATAGTGGTAGGCTATTTGTGCTTGTAAAAGTTCTGCTGTCGCTATTGCATCTGTTAATGCATGGTGAGGCGTGTAGGGCGGTAATCCATAACGGATACGGCTTTGCCCAAGCCTTACTGACTGAGGTTTCATTCCTTTCATCATATTCCAGAAGCCTCCAGCCCAAAGCTTTTGAATGTTACTTTCTATCTGCATCGTGTCGACGACTGGAAATTGGATACCTTCATTAAACCTTGCTCGAAGCGCTTTATCTAAAAACTCTCGTTCTATACGGTTATAGTGAACAACAAGAATATTCCCTGAAATACTGTCGAGTATCTCTTCGATAACTTCGGTTAAATCGGGCGCATCAGCGATATCGCTATGAGTAATACCATGGATAACAATTGAATCATCGTTCAACTGTTTTCTAGGCCTTACGGTCCAGTGTTTAGCTCTATTGAGATAGATTCGATTGAGTGTGAATGGCACTAATCCGACGGTGATAATGTCATCTTTTTTTGAGTCCAGCCCTGTGGTTTCAAAATCAACAGCCAAAAACTCCACTTCGTTTATCGGTGTGTTTTGGTCAGGAATAGGTTGCTCGTAGAAGCGCTGAAGCACTGGGTGTTTTGCTAATGCCAAATGCTTTTTTAGCTTTAGTGTCCAATCTATGGTTGGCTTGCGAGTAAAGTGATTCATGCCTCCTCCCTTACTTGAAGCTATTGTTAGCTTGGTAACGGAACTTCAAGAAATTTTGCGCGTTACTCAATATTTGGAAGGCATCTTTCAAATTTCGTCGCTCAAAATCAGAAAGGTTTTCAGGTTCAATATTGTTATCCGGTTCAATCTCGTTTTCTACATCGATAGCTTGATGTCGAATACGGACCATTGAAATGAACTCCATTGCATCACGCAGATCCTGAGCTCTTCCTTTTGGCAAGATACCCGCATCAATAATGTCATCCAATCGTTCAAAGGAATTTCTCGAGCGAGAGCCAACGGCAAGAGAATGTACACGGATAAGGTCTGCCAATGGGGCGGTCCCACGACGTTTCAAATTAATTGAATTGTTATGACGCCCATCTTTTTCCATAACAAAGTCTTGGAAGAACCCAAGTGGTGGCGTTCGGTTTAATGCATTTCGAGCAAGGCAAGCTAGGAAGCGATTGTTCTTTTTGGCGCGGCGGATAATAAAGCTATTTAGTTGCTCCGCCCACTTCAAGCGACCATAAACCCCATCAAGATCGAAAAATATGGAGGAATTTAATAGTGCTTTAGGGTTCGGGTTATCTATCCAGTCAGAGAAGCAATCCTCCCATTCCCTGCGTGTCATACGCCATTCTGGGTTTGTTGCCATAATATCGCCGGTACAATAGGTATAGCCGCACTTAGCTAAGCCATCACAAATGAAGTTTGAAAACTTTTCAAAGTATGCATTATGTTTTTCCGGAACATAGCTATCGTCTAGGATGATTGCATTGTCTTGATCGGTAACGATAAGTTGTTCATCTCTGCCCATAGAGCCGAGTGCAAGGAAACAATATTGAATTGGGGCTGGGCCTAATTCCTGTTCTGCTAGTTCAATAATACGTTGCTTGAAGCTCCTCCCAATTACCGACATTGCCGTGCCGACCATATGAGAGTTTGCATCTTCGTTGACTAACCGTACGAAGCTGTCTTTTACTTGCTCCGATATTTGAACCAGCTCATCAATGGTATGTTGCTGGAAAATGCTGCTCACTAGGAGTAGGGAGTTTTGCGACTCGTAGCGAACGATATCAGTAACACCGATGATGCCGATAGGTTGGCGATCTTTTAGCACTGGTAGATGGTGAACGTTGTAACGAAGCATGGTTAGCATCGCTTCATAGACATACGCGTTATGATCTAGGGATATGACTTCAGTTGTCATTACATTAGCGACCTCTTCATTAGGATCGCGCCCCTCAGCTAGCACCCGTGTACATAAGTCTCTATCAGTGATTATACCTAGGACAGGGCTATCGTCATTTTCATCATCGTCGAGTTTATTTTGGTCAATAATAAGCAGTGAAGAGATATTCTCTTCAGCCATTTTTATTGCGGCTTGTTGTATCGTTTCTGTTCCAGCAATAAATAGCACATCGCGGGTAAGAAGCGATCGCACCTTACATGTTGTTAAATCATTCTCATCTTCAGTGTTGGAAACTGTTTGTCTTAAGCGAGCATTGTCTTCTACTTCCACAAAATCAGCGAACGAGTCATGGTTGTCGTACAGTTCTTGGAAAATGGCCTCGGGAAGGCAGTAGAGCAATGTGTCTTCAATCGCCTTTGCGGGGAACTTTACCTTGTTATTAGTTAAAAGCCCCATCTGGCCAAACAAAGCTCCTTCGTCTAGTCGATTATATAGCTCACCTTTACGTCGGAAAACTTCGACTATCCCGCTTCGAACAATGTATAAGTCATGGATGTTATCGCCAAAGTGGATGATAGGCGTATCTTGTCGATAGTATGAAATTTCTACATGTTTCGTGACGTGTTCTAACACTTCTTGTGGTAAGTCATCAAATGGAGGGCGTTGGGATAGAAAGTTTTGAATTTCAAGTAGTTCTGCTTCCATTGTATGATTCCGTTTTGTCGTTTTTTATATAGTACATTATTTTGCGGATCTGCGCTTTTTTGTCTGTTCTCACTAAAACGGTTGTTCATAATTTAAGCAAGAATGAGCGATCACAAATTAAGTAAATTAAATATAACTATCAATAACTAATAACTACTTAGCAGAGATAACATTATTGATCTTACTTAGTGCATCTACCGCAAGTAATCTGTACTATCTCGCTTTATTTCGCTGAGTTGAAAAGATATGACACTTAACCTAAAACATAAACTAACAGCCTGCAGTGTATCCGCCGTTGTTTTAATGGCGATAATCCTTACCTCTTTATCTGGAATTAAACTTTTAGATGAAACCAGTACCAACATATATTCCCGCTCTGAAAGCATCTCTTCAACTGCCTCTGAAGGTATTTCTGAGTGGGTTGAGATTCGTAAGAACATAGCAACTGCGTTTAACGACAACATCAATCAACCTGATGTTGTACCGTTTTTGAAGCAGGCTCGTGTTTCTGGTGGATTTGATGATATCTTTTTTGGAACGGTAAAAGGCGAGATGCTTCGTTCTCACCCTGAACGAAATAGAGCAGGGTACGACCCAAGAGAGCGACCTTGGTATAAAGATGCATTAGTTGCTAACAAGCAAATCGTGACGACGGCTTATCAAGATGCGATTACTAACGAGTTGCTGGTTACTATTGCGGAGCCTATTTATCAGGGCTCAACATTAAAAGGTGTTGTTGGTGCAGATGTTCTTATTGACCAGCTAGTGACGGATTTAATCAATCTGGATGTAGGGCAGAATGCGTACGCAATGCTTATAGAATCAATTGATGGCACATTCTTAGTTCACCCTGATCAAAGCTTAACTCTTCAACCGCTCTCCCGTTTATCTAACACTCTTTCGATGTCTTCGATTGAGAGCGCAATTAGACAAAACCAAGTAGAACGCATATTCGTCGATGGAAAAGAAAAACTACTCTATTTCTATCCAGTTCAAGGTACTAGCTGGATATTTGGTATTGCTATGGATTACGAAACAGAAGCAGCATCAAGTAAGTCATTGTTGATGAGCCTTATTGGCACTGCGTTTGTTGTTGTCTGCTTTGTCGCGGTTGCCGTTTCTCTACTGGTGAACTTCCTATTTAAAGATCTTGGCCGTGTTTCTGATGCGATGGAAAATATTGCAAGCGGAGAGGCTGACTTAACCCAACGAATTACACCAAGATATGATGATGAAGTAGGTAAAATCGCAAAAGACTTCAATACTTTTGTAGCAAATACTCATCAAGTCGTCGTTAGGTTAGAAGAAGTGTCTTCATCTTTAGCTAATCAAGCAAAATCGACACTGTCACAGTCACAAACAAGAAGCCAACGTATTGTCTCGCAGCAAGATGACATCAACATGGTGGCTACTGCTATTGATCAGATGGGCGCAGCCACGCAGGAAGTTGCTGGTAATGCTGAACATACTGCTCAGCAATCAGAGCAGGCCGTAACGGCATGTTTGCACGGTAGCTCACGCGTTACGCAAACACACAAATCGATCAACAGTTTGGAATCTGAAGTACAAGCAGCTACCGATATCATGCAAGAATTGGAGCTTCACGCAAACAGTATCCATTCCATCATTGCCACCATCCAAGGTGTTGCAGAGCAAACGAATCTACTGGCGTTGAATGCAGCGATTGAAGCTGCACGTGCTGGTGAGCAAGGCCGTGGTTTTGCCGTTGTTGCTGATGAAGTTCGTGTATTGAGTCAGCGTACACATGCCTCAACCACTGAAATTCAAACTATGATTGATACACTGCAGCAAACAACCACGAAAGCGGTAAGTATCATGAATCATAGTCGTGATCTTGCGATGACGAGTGTTGAAGATGCCAATCTTGCGGCAGTTAGCCTTGATCAGATCCAACAGTCGGTTAAATTGATTAATGATATGGCCACTCAGATTGCATCAGCTGCAGAAGAGCAAGCAACGGTTACTTCCGATATTTCTCGAAACACCATTGGGATTCGAGATGTTTCCAATGAATTGTCATCTGAAGCACAACAAGCAGCAGTGCAAGCTTCAGAGCTATCACAACTTTCTGATGAGCTGCAAACTGAAATTGGTCGATTTAAAGTATAAGTTAGTTGGAGCCCATTTCTTATAGGAAGTGGTGTCCACCAAAAATAAAAGCGCCCGTTGCAATAACGGGCGCTTTTTTTATCAATTGCTATTTTAGCTCGATGTTGAGATAAATAGATAACTTCTAATTAAGTAGACCTTAGTCAATCAAGCCATATTGTTCACGAAGTACGTCGATGATCTCTTGCTTAGGGTTAGCGCTTAGGTGTAAAGGTTTACCCGTAATCTTTTCGGCAATGCTAATGTATGTTTTAGAAATATCCATCAATGCGTCATTTGGTAAGGCATTGTTGCGCGCTAGGGCTTCTCTTTCTGGCATGCGTTCTTTGTTAAGAAGGATGTCTGGATCTGGGAAATGGTTTAAAAGAAACTGGCGGAAGCCTTCTTTCGAATTCTCAACAATATTACCCGCTTGATACTCTTTGGTGTCCCAAATGCGAGAAGAGTCAGGCGTGCCAACTTCATCCATATAAATAAGTTTTTCATTACCCGCAGCGTCATTCACATAGCCAAACTCAAACTTAGTATCGACAAAAGTTTGGTCTACTTCAGCCAAAGCTTTACTAATTACAGAAAAACCTTCCTTTAGCAGAGTCTCGTATTTTGTAATGTCATCTGAGCCAGAGAAATTGAAAGCAGCATAGCTATCTTCGATATTCTTACGTGAAATATTGACATCATCGGCTTCAGGAACACCAGGGATACCTTTAAGAATCCCTTTGGTTGACGGAGTAATTAGAAGCTCAGGAAGAACCTTATCTTTCTCAAGCCCTTCTGGAAGCTCAATACCACAAAATTCACGTTCTCCTTTCTCATACGATCGCCACATAGAGCCAGTGATATAGTTGCGGCATATAGCCTCTATCATGACTGGTTTTGCTTTTTGAACAATCCAAACAAACGGATGTGGAATATCAAGAATATGGCTGTCAGCAAGGTTATTTTTCTTAAACAGATCGAACCAATGGTTAGATATCGCATTCAGTGCAGCACCTTTTCCAGGTACTCCTTTAAGGCCACCTTCAGCATGCCAAATACAATCAAACGCAGAAATACGGTCACTGATTACCATAATCGCTAAAGGCGCGTCGGGAGCGACATCATAACCTTTTTCTTGAATAAGACGTTGACTGTCTTCTTCAGTTAACCAGTAAACAGAGCGGACTTTACCACTGTGAACAGGTTTGTTAGTGCGAATTGGTAAATCGTCATTGACGGCTAAGACTTGATCAGCAAGGCTCATTAGACATTCCTATTTTATTAAACGTCACATTGAGAATGTGCCTAAGTACGTTAAAAGACGCGACCTAGACAGTGAATATGGAATGCATCATACCAGAACTTTTCAAGCTCATCACTTAAAAAGCAAACGTTTGCCTGTTGCTTGTTCTGGCTTGAATATATTTGAGAGAAAAGAAAAAAGCCTCAACGTGTGAGGCGAAAGAGTGTGAAAAGACGTCGAACTTGTTAATGGTACTTTTGGCCTCTGCCTTCAACGAAAAATACTTCACAGTCATGGTGTGATGCTAAAGATTGTAATAGGGCTTGGTTAATATGATCAATGCTATTAGAGGCGACGACTGCACTCGCGTTACCTGATTTTATAGCCTTGGTAACGGTTTCTAACTCAGTCATTGATTGCGACGGTTTCATATGAATAATTTTATTACAGCTCACTTTTGATGAAGAGAACTGCTCAAGGTTAGGACGAGGACATTCTGCGGTAAAAAGAATCCATTGTTGGCTATTGGATAAACCAGATAGGCGATACATGATTGAATCGTCAATAATCATTGCTCTTGTTGGTTGGGCAAGGGTATTGAATTTTGAGTATTGATTAGTCTGTTGCTGCAACATTATCCTGTCCTTTTATACATACTGTATGCCTATACAGTAGTTTTATTTTATCCAAGGATCAAGCTAAAACTGACGTTTTAATGAACAAAGTGTGATTTCGATTTGATTAGGAGTGTGTTTTTTATGCAACGAATGGGGTTTAGTAACAGTAGAAAGCGAAAAAGCCACTTTAAGTGGCTTTTGTTAGTCAGAAAATGGTGGTAGCTGTCAGCAGTGAACGCTTTGTCGCTCTAGCTGCCGTTGTTCAGCAATATTAAATTGGCGGACATCCAGTGCTGCAAGATCGTAGCAGTCTTTGCATGAGTTGTTAGACTTACCGTCAATGTAGTTAAGTTGAGTGAGTACGCTAGGTTTTTTACACCAGTCACAAGTACCTTCTGAGCTGAACATTATTTTCTCCCTCTTGTTTGAGTTCGCCATCTATTTTCCAAAAGCATTATGACATATTTCCCCCTTTGAAGTTAAAGTTTTGTTACTTGTGTGAGAGGGGAATCGCTTGCGCAGCTTATTTATGGCGATGTGCGGGAGTTTTACAAATATTGACGAAATGTAACAATTAGTTAACGTTGGTTGGTTTTTTAGTGTGAGTAACGATTATCTTTAGCGCACTGTTAAGTCTTTTCATCTCTTCATCACTCCCACTTAAGTCGGGATGATACAACTTAGATAATTGTTTATAGCGAACTTTAATCTGTTTTTGATCTGGAAGTTTTGTTGCTTTAAAACCGAAAATGGCACATGCGATGGTCAGTTTATCTGCATCTGGTGCTCTTTGATTTGATTGCTGTAACTTTTTAACCTGATGAAACATAGTTTCCAGCTGTCGCTTCTGCTGTTTAATTATTAGTGCTTGATTTTGTGTAGTTTCCTTTAGGATCTGTTTTTGGTTAAGGTCTGTGCTCAGCTTTTTACGTTTACGTCGTTTAACCGTGATTGAAATTAGAACGGCAATAATAATGATGCCGATAACAATAAGAGGGTTGGAATAAGTTTGATCGCTAGGCTTTGGTGATGTAGAAGTTGACTCAACAGTTACATCACTCATTTCAAAAGCAACATCTAGTTGATCCAGGGATGAGACTTGTTGTGCCTTGCGTTGATTGAATTTAGCTTCCAATACTCGGCTATAACCTGATTCTGCCTTTTCACTATTGGGCTGCGCGACAAGATACCAAAGTTCGGCCATGTCGAGGTTCTTTGGCTTTTCTGGGTGTTTCTCATAGATTGTGGCTAATGCTATTTGAGCGTCGATATTGCCTTCAACAGCAAGTTTGGTGAGCCAATACAAAGCTTGGTTAAGGTCAGGTTCTGTTCCGATTCCTTTGAGGTAATGCGTTGCTAACGAAAATTGAGATTGAATATGGTTTTGTTTTGCAGCTTGTTGATACCAGTAAAATGCTTGATTGAGGTCTTCTTCAGCCGAAGATTTTGCGTACGTGTTCGCTAAATCAAATTGAGCGGAAACATTATTTTGCTCAGCTAAAGGTGTGAGATCTGAAATTGTGTTACTGAAGCAAGTAATTGGTAGCAGTAGTACTGGCAGCAATAATAACGTTGAGAACAGCGACTTCAAGATATGCATTTCCTTTGCTAATTAAAGAGTCGGTACTGATGGAAAGTGCCTTAATCCTATAAGGTTAGTTGAGATTAACCACAAGCAGCATAAAACGATGAAGTCACTCTGATATGAAAGCCCTTAGGGTTAGTAGATCGCTTTCATATCAGCTAACTAACGCGATTGTGCTTATCTCAATTTTTTTGGTGCTTGGGCACCATCAATAGGTCGATTTACAGAGAGCTTACGACCTTTCTTTAGCCCAACTTCATAATCAGCAGTTAGGTTTTTCATAGCTTCTTTCAGCTGTTGTTTAAATGTCTCGCGATCAATATTCTCGAACTCTTTATCGATGTAGTTATTGATCTTGTTGTTCGACTCATCATCAGGCGTAATAATGGGTAGTTTCTCTAACGCACCTTCCACCCAACCAGAAACAAACGAGTTCACGCGTCGAGTCACCTCTGCTGAAGCTGTGCCACTGCCAGAGAAGCTATTACGAAACTGACCTGTGTGTTCATTCATCTCGCGGTAAATAATGTCAAAGGCAAAAGCGGCAAAGATTGCTCTGTCGGCTTCGCCAATAAACTCGACCCTTTTAAGGCCCTTGTGATTGAGCAGAACAGCTTCAACGCCAAACTTAGTATTGATTCCTCGAATCACTCGTAACAGTGTAGAGCTAATGTTTGCAGGTAACAGATGAGATGATTGTGTCTTACCCATTTTGATAAATTCGATGTCGTCTTTATCAAGTCCATACTTAAGCATCAAGCTATGTGCCATTTTGATGGCGTTAGCGGCTTCGTTTACGTTTGCTGAGTTACCAAGTTCTAAGCACTTAGCTATTTTCTTTAAAGCTTTTTGTTTATTCATCGATATTTAATAAGGTCGAGGCGATTTTTACAAAGTCAGCCATATTACCTTTTTATGACCAAAAACTGAATATCTCTGATAAGAATACCAATAAGAAATTTCCAAGAGCGGGTTCTTTATGTGGAAAAATAAAACCCCTGACTTAAATCAAGAGCAAAAGCTTGAGTAAAGTAAGGGGTTGCTACTTGTTGAGTATGTAAGCTAGCTACGGGATATGATGTTGTGTTTAGATACCGAGCTCATCTAACAAATCGTTAGCAACATCGCCGTTGTTATCTGCTGGCTTCTCTTTTTTGCTTTTCATATTGTTCTGAGTTGCTTCAAGAATTGAATCAGGGCTCTCGTCTTCAGCTACTTCAAATTCTTCTAACTGAATAAACTCGGTTTTATCCATTGCGAGCTCTAGATAGAATATGTTGTTTTCTGCGGTAGAAAAACTCACTCGTCGTGCTTGAGGGCGATCTAGGTTTGTATCAACCGATAAGATCACTTGTTTGTTTAAGGCGAGCATCTTAGGTTGATTTTGAGTGATGTTGGTTTGCAGCTCTTTGCGGATTTTACTGGTGAAATCACCAACAAGTTGATTCATTAATTCACCAAGTACATCACCCACCTCATCTGAAGTGTGTAGAACGGCCAGTTCTTCTTCAGGCATACCCATGTTACGCATGTAATTGGTATAAACCTCTAATGCAGCTTTAGCCGTAAAGTTGATAACTACCAATCCTGAGAAACCACCATCAAAAAGAACAAAGCAGCCGAAGTCTGGCTTTAAGCTCGTCTTATTGATCTTTTGAACCATTGCTGAGTAAGAGATTTTTGAGTCAGTCGCTGAGGTTAATACACCAGTTACTGATTGGCACAGTTTGAGAAGGATATCCTCAGTGGTTACAATTTTATTTTTTTTCATTATATGTTCACTCTACGTCAAGGCTATTTATTGAATGCATTGCACATTTATAAGCTTAAGTTTTAAAAAAGAAAGCATTAGTTTCATTTTATGATTGAGAATCTGTTTTGATCACGTTTTCAAATGTTGTAAAGTGACGTAATTCAAAAAATATATAATTACAATTACCCATAGCTGATTGGATCAGCGCTGTAGGGGCAGGAAGCACATGTTACCAAGACTTCAATCTCAAACTGATGTCGACCCAGTCGTACTCAGCTACTTAAAAGAACTAAAACATTCTGGTTTCACTGGTGATATTGAATCTCAATATGCCTGTCGATTAGCCGTCTCTACAGACAACAGTGTTTATCAGCAATTACCACAAGCTGTTGTACATCCAAAAACCACTCAAGATGTCTCTCTTATAGGTAAGGTTAGTTCAAAACCTGAATATGAGCGCATTACATTTTCTCCACGTGGTGGTGGTACCGGAACTAATGGGCAATCATTAACCAAAGGTATCGTTGTTGATTTGTCTCGCTACATGAATAAGGTACTAGAGGTAAATCAAGCAGAGGGCTGGGTCAGAGTTCAAACAGGTATCATTAAAGATCAGTTAAATGATGCTGTTCGTCCGTTTGGATATTTCTTTTCTCCCGAACTATCAACGAGTAATCGTGCCACCCTTGGCGGCATGGTGAATACGGATGCATCAGGGCAGGGATCGTTGAAATACGGTAAGACTTCTGATCATGTGTTGTCTCTTCAAGCTGTGTTCAGCGATGGTAGTTTACTTGAATCTGATCTTTCCCTTGGTAAACCAGACATTGAAACTCAAGCGTCGCTAGCTTTAGAGGCTACTGAAAAAGTCTGCCGAGACAATCGCGAACAAATATTGGATAAGTTTCCAGCATTAAATCGATTTCTAACGGGATACGATTTAAAGAATGCGATCGACGATAATGACCAGTTTAATTTTACTCGTGTACTTTGTGGTTCAGAGGGCTCTTTGGCGTTTATTACCGAAGCTAAGTTAAACCTTACCCCAATCCCTAAAGCACGTACTTTGGTGAACGTTAAGTATTCGAGTTTTGATGCGGCACTACGCAACGCTCCCTTTATGGTTGAAGCTAATGCACTGTCGGTTGAAACGATTGATTCCCGAGTTCTAAACCTCGCAAAACAAGATATTGTTTGGCATACCGTCAGTGATCTATTACGTGATGTACCAAATAAAGAGATGCTTGGCATTAATATCATTGAATTTGCGGGGAATGATGTAGAAAACGTTGCCTCTCAAGTCAAAGCGTTAACCGAACAGATTGAAAGCATGATGCTTAATGGCGAAGCCGGAATCATCGGCTTCCAGACGTGCAGTGATATTGGCAGTATCGGTAAGATATACAACATGCGTAAGAAGGCTGTGGGTCTTCTTGGGGCAGTAAAAGGTAAAGCTAAGCCGGTCGCTTTTGCTGAAGATACCTGTGTGCCTCCCGAAAATTTAGCTGACTTTATTGCTGAGTTTCGTCAGTTGTTGGATGAGAAAGAGCTTAATTACGGCATGTTTGGCCATGTCGATGCGGGAGTACTACATGTTAGACCCGCATTAGATTTGTGCGATCCAGAACAAGAACGCTTGATGCATCAAATATCCGATCAGGTTGTTCAGCTTGTGGCCAAATATGGCGGCTTGATGTGGGGTGAACACGGGAAAGGCTATCGGTCTGAATATGGTCCTGAGTTTTTTGGAGAGGCGCTCTTTAATGAACTTCGCCGGGTAAAGAAAGCGTGTGATCCGCTTAATAAAATGAACCCTGGTAAGGTTTGTACACCACTAGATAGTAACGCTGAGCTTGTAAAGGTGTCTGACACTAAGCGTGGGTACTATGACCGCCAAATTGATGTAGAAGTGCGAGACAGTTTCAAACAGGCGATGGAATGTAACGGTAACGGCTTGTGCTTTAACTACGATACTGCTTCACCAATGTGTCCTTCGATGAAGGTGACGGCAGACAGACGCCATTCGCCAAAAGGGCGTGCAGGTTTAGTTAGAGAATGGTTGCGCCAATTGACAGAGCAGGGCATCGATATTCTCGATGTAGAGCAGAAAACTTTATCTGGTAGCCTAAGTGTTAAGTCGCTGATTGAACGTGTGCGAAATAGAGTTAATCAGCGCCATGAATATGATTTCTCTCACGAAGTTTATGAAGCGATGAACGGTTGCTTGGCATGCAAAGCATGTGCAAGCCAATGCCCAATTAAAGTGGATGTACCAAGTTTTAGATCTCGTTTCTTAAATCTGTACCACACACGTTATCAGCGCCCGGCTAAAGATTACTTGGTTGCCAATATCGAAACTATGTTACCTCTTATGGCAAAAGCGCCAAAAGTGGTCAATGCGGTTATCAACCTTCCACTAGTCAAAACGATCACTGAGAAAAGCGTTGGTTATGTCGACACGCCATTGATGTCAGTGCCAACGCTCGCTTCAAGGTTCGAGAAATCTCATAAGTTCGATTTACAGCGCTTAGCTGGTCTATCAAAGCAAGAGAAAAGTAATCATGTTTTGATTGTCCAAGACCCATTCACCAGCTACTACGACGCTGAAGTCGTGGCTGATTTTATTACCTTAGTTTCAAAGTTAGGTAAGACACCTGTGTTATTACCATTTAAACCTAATGGTAAAGCGCAACATATCAAAGGTTTCTTACAGCAGTTTGCTTCTAATGCTAAAAACACCGCAACATTTTTATCGTTGGTGGCCGATCTAGGCATTCCGCTTGTTGGTGTCGACCCTGCCTTGGTGCTTTGCTACCGAGATGAATATACCGAAGTTTTGGGTAAAGAACGCGGCGATTTTGATGTATTGACGGTTCACGAATGGCTATTGCCACGTTTAGCTGATATTCAAAGTCAGTCTTCTTCGACGACCCAACCTTGGTACTTGCTTGCTCACTGTACTGAAAAGACCAAAATGCCTAATGCTGAAAAAGAGTGGGGTGAAATTTTCACTCACTTTGGCAGTGTACTAAATACTGTACCTGTAGGTTGCTGTGGTATGGCTGGCACGTTCGGGCACGAGAAAGACAAGCTCGAGATGTCGAAAGATATCTATGAGTTAAGCTGGAAACCAAGGCTTCAAGATCTTCCTTCGGATAGATGTTTGGTTACGGGTTATTCATGTCGAAGCCAAGTAAAGCGCTTTGAACAAGAAAAAGTGAAGCATCCATTACAAGCTTTGCTAGAAATAGTATAAAGATCTAGCGCTTGATGTTTAAGTGAATAGGTAAATAGTTAGATAGACAATTAGCCCAGATGAAAATTCTGGGCTATTTTTATTGAGCGTAAATAACCCCAATGCTTAGTTTCGTGAATTGGATATAGAGAGCAATAAATGAATAAATTTGAGCTAAAAATCCCACCTGTAGCCGTATTTTTAATTGTGGCTTTAATGATGAGTTACATGAAGAAAAGCATGTTGTTTGCTCATGTCTATCTTCCTCTAGCATGGGTCGTGTTTTTATCTTGTTTCATTATTGCTACGGTAATCGCTTTATCCGGTGTACGAGAGTTTCGCCGCGCTCAAACCACAGTGAACCCTGTGAAGCCAGAAACCGCTTCTTCTATCGTGGACAGCGGTATCTTTTCTTATACTCGAAACCCGATGTATTTGGGATTGTTTATCTTTCTATTTGGCATCGGTTATTGGCAACAGAACTGGATAAGCTTAGCGATGAGCTATAGCTTTGTACTGTATATGAATCATTTTCAAATTAAGCCCGAAGAGAGAGCGCTAGAAAAGATTTTTGGTGCAGAGTATATGGATTATAAGCAGCGGGTTAGGCGATGGGTTTAGTTCAATTGAGTTAGTCGCTGAAACAAAACACCCGCCAATTGGCGGGTGTTTTTAATTCTATGTTTTTACGAGCTTAAGCAGCCGCTGCAAACTGTGCTAAGAACATCTCTTTGCGCTCGTTGAAGCGGTTTACAAGATCATCGACTGACTCTTGAACGTATGGTTTTAGTCCGCTTGCGACCATGCGCTTAACGCCTTTTCCGACAACAATACCATCTTCTTTAAAGTCGAAGTTAAGGGTTACGATACCGCGCTTGCCATCGACATCGAAAGTTGCGCCAGTGTAGTCAACTTCTGGGTGAGTTAAATCTAATCGGTCAAATTCAACTTCCATGCTCTCGTAGATCACTAATGGACGTTGGCAGTTGATCATCATCTGCTTCTCTTCCATTAACGGCACCATAATATGCGGGAAGTTCATGCCAGAGAATTGAACGTAATTTTTTACGACATGTTCGATAAATGCAGCGTTATGGCTAACGTCACCTTCGCGGCTCATATGAAGGTACTCTTTTCCCTTCTCATCAACCAATGCGCTCTCTTTATCGCATTTGTTTTCAACGCTCAATTCGATGCCATCGTTCACCATGCCTGAGAAATCAAAACGCATTTTTTTGCTGATGCCTTCTTTTTGTAGCAATACTGCAAAAAGGAGATCGCCAGGAACACAAAAACGTTTGTTGTCTTCATCGTGAAGTGGATTAAAGTCACCCGCTACTTTTTTTGCAAAGTGGCTTGCTTGCTCACGTGTGAATTTGAATTGATGGTCTTGAGTTGAAACAAAAGGAGTCAGAAACATAATCTACAACTGGTAGTAAAAACTGACGCGGATTATATAGGAAAATAGGAATTATAATGGTCCATCCAGTCTGCTTTTGATTTAAATCAAACAGTTAAAAGAAAAGGCTCACTGATTATGAGCCTTTTTTGTGAGTTAGTTATGGGTGCTAACTAACAGATAGGCGCAGTGAATTAATAACTGATAAATAAGTGCTCTGGCACTAAGTGGTTATGAACAGCAAGCTTGAGCAGTGAGTTTGCTTGTTCAATATCGGGTGCGAAGTAGCGGTCTTTGTCATAGAACGAGACTTTCTCGCGCAATATCGCCTTAGCTTCTTCAACGCGTGGCGAAGATTTTAGAGGTGCTCTAAAATCCAAACCTTGTGCTGCTGATAGATACTCCACTGCCAGGATTCCACGCGTGTTTTCAGCCATATATTTGAGCCTTCTCGCTGCAAAGGTCGCCATCGAGACATGGTCTTCTTGGTTCGCTGACGTTGGTAGGCTATCGATAGACGCAGGGTGGGCGAGTGTCTTGTTTTCACTAGCCAGTGCAGCGGCTGTTACTTGGGCAATCATGAACCCTGAGTTAACACCGCCGTTGTCAACTAAGAATGGTGGTAGCTTACTTAGCGCACTGTCGATAAGTAGAGCCATTCGTCTTTCAGACAAACTGCCTATTTCAGCAATCGCTAGCGCTAGGTTATCGGCTGCCATGGCTACTGGTTCAGCGTGGAAGTTACCACCTGAAATGATATCTCCATCTTCAGCAAAGA
This sequence comes from Vibrio lamellibrachiae, assembly GCF_050337265.1. NCBI lineage: Bacteria > Pseudomonadati > Pseudomonadota > Gammaproteobacteria > Vibrionales > Vibrionaceae > Vibrio > Vibrio lamellibrachiae. The sequence continues at coordinate 109,765 of NZ_JAKJSU010000013.1, read as the reverse complement.
CTAATGGGTTATCGGATACCGAGTTAGCTTCGACTTCAAGCGTTGAAGCCGAGTGACGGATTTGCTGTAAACATGCCCCCATAACTTGAGGTTGGCAACGTAAAGAGTAAGGGTCTTGTACTTTTTCACAAGCCGTGTGTGATTCTCCCACTTCGCTGTTGTTATCTAATATATGTCGGTATGCTTCAGCTGCGTCCATTTGAGTCCTATGTCCACGCACGCGGTGGATACGAGGATCGAATGGACGTCGACTACCTAATGCTGCTTCAACCGTCATTGAGCCGCATACAGTCGCTGAGGCGAACAAATCTTCTGCTACAAACAGACCTTCAAGAGCAAAGGCTGTTGAAGCTTGAGTGCCATTAAGGAGCGCAAGCCCTTCTTTAGGAGCTAATGTGATAGGGGATAGCCCTGCGATACTCAGTGCTTCAAGGCCTGATATGATCTTGCCGTTATGTCTTGCTTCGCCTTCACCGAGCAATACCGTGCTCATGTGTGCAAGAGGAGCCAAATCCCCTGATGCCCCAACCGAGCCTTTTTGTGGAACACAAGGATAAACCTGTGCATTCACAAGCTCGACTAACGCATTTATTACAGAAAGGCGAATACCAGAGTAGCCACGTGCAAGGCTATTAATCTTAAGCACCATCATCAAACGAACCGTTTCGTCTGACATTAGCTTCCCGATGCCTGCAGCATGTGAAAGAACGATACTTCTTTGTAGCGTTTCGAGATCTTCAGGAGCGATACGCGTATTGGCGAGCAAACCAAAGCCAGTGTTGATGCCATAGACCGTACGATCTTCTTCAATAACTTGATTTACAACTCGGGTGCTTGCTTCGATTCCTTCAATGGCATCGGGGTTTAGAGCAAGGTTCACCGGAGTACGGCTGACTTGACGAAGCTCTTTTAAGCTAATCTGCCCAGGCTGTAGCAATAAGTTTAACATCTTCATAAATCCTTTAATTAATCTCTATTGTGTCGTTGTCGATTGAATACGATTAATCGACAACGATAGATAGTCGTTTGTAGTTCTCCTCTGTAGAGAGCTACCGATTTAGCAAAATCTGCTTATTTAAGCTTTCTAAGTTCTTCGTTAAGCATTGGTAAATCCAGCCCTTGTTCTGCGGCACATTGCTTCGCGATATCGTAACCGGCATCCGCGTGGCGCATAACACCGGTTGCTGGATCGTTATGTAAAACGCGAGCAATTCGCTCAGAAGCATCGTCACTACCATCACAACAAATAACCATTCCGGAGTGTTGTGAGAAGCCCATACCGACGCCGCCACCATGGTGTAGCGATACCCATGTTGCACCGCCTGCTGTATTAAGAAGTGCGTTCATTAATGGCCAATCAGAAACCGCGTCAGATCCATCCATCATGCCTTCAGTTTCTCTGTTTGGGCTAGCCACTGAGCCTGAGTCTAGGTGGTCTCGTCCGATAACTACGGGTGCTTTTAGTTCACCATTTTTGACCATTTCATTAAATGCTTGGCCTAAGCGTTCGCGATCTTTTAAACCAACCCAACAGATACGGGCAGGCAGTCCTTGGAATTGAATACGCTCTCGTGCCATATCCAACCAGTTATGAAGTTGAGGGTTATCAGGGATAAGCTCTTTTACTTTTTGGTCAGTTTTGTAGATATCCTCTGGATCACCAGATAGTGCAGCCCAACGGAACGGACCGATGCCTTCACAGAATAAAGGTCGGATGTAGGCAGGAACAAACCCGGGGAAATCAAAGGCATTTTCTACGCCTTCTTCAAGTGCCATTTGACGGATGTTATTACCGTAATCAAGTGTTGCCGCTCCACGTTTTTGTAGGTCGAGCATCGCCTGAACTTGAATCGCCATAGACTGCTTCGCTGCTTTGACGACTTTTGCTTCATCTTCCAGTCTCACTGAAGCTGCGTGTTCCATGCTCCAGCCTTGCGGAAGGTAACCATTTAAGGGGTCATGAGCCGACGTTTGATCGGTAACAACATCTGGGGTGATGTTTCGTTCAACTAATTCAGGGAATACATCGGCAGCGTTACCAAGTAGTCCAACAGAAATAGGAGTGTCAGACTCGTAGATCATAGCCAGTGCTTCATCAACGCTGGTGGCCTTTTTATCGACATAGCCTGTGCGAAGTCGGTAATCGATTCTTGATTCATCGCACTCAACCGCAATCATTGAGAATCCAGCCATTGTTCCCGCTAGAGGTTGAGCACCACCCATACCGCCAAGACCGCCAGTTAGAATCCAGCGGTTTTTAGCATCTCCATTGAAGTGCTTCTTGGCTATGGAAACGAAGGTTTCGTATGTTCCTTGAACGATGCCTTGTGAGCCAATGTAGATCCAGCTACCCGCCGTCATTTGGCCATACATCATCAAACCTTGCTTATCGAGCTCGTTAAAGTGTTCCCAGTTCGCCCAGTGAGGGACAAGGTTAGAGTTAGCAATAAGTACTCTTGGTGCGTTCTTATGTGTTGGAAATACGCCAACAGGTTTACCTGACTGTACCAGTAACGTTTGGTCATCTTCGAGTCTCTCTAGTACTTCGACGATCTTGTCATAACACTCCCAGTTTCGGGCTGCTCGGCCAATACCACCATAGACGACTAAAGCGTGAGGGTGCTCTGCAACATCAGGGTCAAGGTTGTTCATTAACATACGAAGTGGTGCTTCGGTTAGCCATGATTTTGCACGAAGTTGTGTGCCGTGAGGGGCACGAATAGTTCGAGATGTGTCGAGACGCTTATCTACAGTCTGGCGTTCCGTCATGTTGAGGCTCCTTTATAATAGGTTGTAGGGTTATTATGGTTTTATACGTTATTGGTTTGTTCTGTGGTCTTTGAAACTAGTTACTAGTAATTACTCAGTCTGCTTGGAAGAGACATGATCAGCCATGGCATTAGCGATATCCCAGCAGAGTCGGGCAGCCAGTCTAGCGGTTTGGCTATCGACATCATAAGTTGGGTTATATTCCGCTATATCGGCAATCATCAGCTTATTTTGGTAATGAAGAATTCGGTCTAGAAACATAGCTAATGTTTCGTAACTTACTCCTCTAGCCGCTGGTGCACTAACCCCTGGAGCCGTTGAAGCAGGAAAAACATCTAGGTCGATGGTTAGGTACAGATAGTCACAATTGTCGATAAAGTGTTGAAGTTGAGTAAGGTGATAAATATGGTTCATGTGAGATAATTGTTTATCCTCCACATACCAAACCCCAAGTTCATCCGCGGTTTTAAACAGCGCTGTTGTATTACTAGCGCGGCTTACTCCTAAGCAGGCATAATGGAAATCCCATTCATTTTTCTGACAATACTTGTGAATCTGATTAAAGGGTGTACCAGAGCTGGGCTTGATATCGGCATGATCACTTTCAAAAGCGCGTAAATCGAAATGGGCGTCGAAGTTTATGATTCCGATTTTAGGCTTAGAATCTGGTTTGGTATTTTGGAAGTAACGCGCCAAACCTGAAAACGATGCCCATGCAATTTCATGGCCACCACCAAGGGTGATTACTGGTGTATGTTCTAGTGCCTCTGTAATCACTTCAGCGGCTTGTTCTTGGCTCTCTTCAAGCAAATCATCTTCACAAATGACATTACCCAGATCAACGATCGACACTTGTTTATGCCACGCCATATTTGCGAGTGCTCTGCGAATAAGATCGGGTGCTTTTTTAGCCCCAATTCGTCCTTTATTTCGAGCAACGCCCGAATCGGTAGCGAAGCCAAGAATACTTATCGTATTTTTAACCGCGTGAAGCTCGCATGCTTGCTTTTGTTTGATGACATGATGAACTCGCTTTCCTAATTCTCCATCCTCGCCATCGTGTCTGCCTTGCCAATGGAAATCTTGATTAGTCACAGTGTGTGATTTTTTGTTCGCAGATTGCTCAGTCGTTTTATTTACCAATGTCATAACAGCTGCCTCCGTCTTTACTTAGTACGCCATCAACGATGCGAGCAGCTAAACGAGGAATACCAACTTGATAACTGAGATCCGCTGGATGAGATATATCCCATATTGCTAGATCGGCATCGAAACCTACTTCAATTTGACCTCGAGTCGTACTATGGCCTATCGCTTTTGCTGCATTACAGGTTACTCCTCGTAATGCTTCCTCTGGTGTTAGGCCGAATAACGTACAACTCATATTCATCATCATAGTCAAGTCAGCGAAAGGGGAGGTGCCTGGATTGAAATCAGTGGCAATTGCCATTGGAACGTTGTGTTGACGGAGCAATTCGATGGGCGGACGTTGTGTTTCACGTAGGAAATAAAAAGCGCCGGGAAGAAGTGTCGCGACCGTATTTGATTGGGCAAGTGCTGCAACCCCTTTTTCATCAAGATATTCAATATGATCAACCGATAGGCCATTAAAGGCGGCCGTAAGGGCACTACCACCAAGGTTCGAAAGTTGTTCTGTATGCCCCTTTACATGAAGACCATACTGCTTAGCAGCACGGAATACTTTTTCTGTTTGAGCCAAGTTGAATCCAATGGATTCACAAAATACATCGACAGACGAAGCTAAATTTTCTTCCGCAACAAGTGGAATGATCTCTTCGCATATTAAATCAATGTAGCGATCTGGGTTGTCTTTGTATTCTGGAGGTGTCGTATGCGCTGCTAGTAAAGTGGTTTCGACTTTAACATGCATGTGATGTTCAAGTGCTTTGGCGGCGCGTAACATTTTGATTTCATCATCGAGCGTTAAGCCGTAGCCGGATTTTATTTCAACGGATGTAACACCTGTATTCGTGAGGCCAATGAGGCGGTGCAGTGCTAATTCAGTTAACTGTTCAACAGTTGCATTACGAGTGGCATGAACGGTTGATAAAATGCCGCCACCTTGTTTCGCTATTTCAGTGTAGTGAACACCATTTAGGCGCATTTCAAATTCATTGGATCGATTTCCTGCGAAAACTAAATGGGTATGGCAGTCAATTAATCCCGGAGTAACAAGTCTATTTTTACAGTCATAAACACGGCGCTGTGGAGCTTCTTCTTTGCAGGTTAACTCACTATTTGAAATGGAAACTATCTTACCGGCTTTCAGTTGTACTGTTTTAGGAGAGCTTATTTGGTAACCCATCGCACCGGGCGTCATTGTGACTAAACAAGCATTGATAAGAGTAAGTTCGCTAACCGAATTCATGTGTTGCCCTAACTGATACTTTAAATGTATATACAATTAATAGTTCAAGATGAACATCAGAGCAAGAGTCATGTTATGAAAATGTGATCGGAAAGAAGTCGAAAATGCTTCAGTCTAGAAGAACTTTAGAGCTTAATTTGTATTTAGAGGCTGGATGGTAGAGTAATGCTGTACTAATGAGGTTCTCTTTACTCCATGTTCGTCTGTTAAGAAGTAGGCATGGTTCACTGTTGCTCATAGACAACGCTACACGTACCTCCTCTTCAGCCATAACAGCTTCAACGGTATGTTCAATGGCACTGAGGGGACAGTTATCAGAAAGGTACTGATTAGGTGTCATTGCTGAAAAATCTTGTAGAAGATAATTAGGGGCGTAGATTGGGTTTACCCAACGTAATTCCAATTGAATTGGCACGTCACCTTCAAAGTGGATGATTTTACTAAAGAAAACTTCTTTCCCAAGCATGATGCCTAATTGAGTAGCAATTCTGTCGTCTGCGTTTATTGAAATCTGAGCAATAACATCATTACGATATTGTTTACCTCTTTGTTCAACTTCTTCAGCGATATTTCGAATATCAAGAAGGGGGGACTGAGCTTTCTCTGGAACGCTACAAACGAAAGTCCCGGTGCGGGGTTTCCGCTGCAGCTTTCCTTCATTGACTAAATCTCGGATCGCTTTATTTACCGTCATACGGCTGACATCAAACTGCTTGGTTAGCTCAATTTCAGTAGTGATTCGATGCCCAACGGGCCACTGCCCCGAGTCAATTTTATCGCGAATATAGTGTTTAATCTGGATGTATAACGGAGAAGCAGGCATAAAAACACTCTAATTAATTGACTATACAAATAGTGAGTTAATTAGTAAGGGATTGCAACTGTCGTTAAGATATTTATGATGCTTAACAAGAGATTGTTACCGTTATAGTAACACCATCGCTAAACTGGTTTGGTCGTATCTACTCGAACCATCAAATAGATTAAGAATAATGAGAAATGAATATGTCTTACCCTACAGAAATGACCTTTTTTGAAAGGTTTGAAAAAGATATTTTATCTGGCGCGAAAACGATCACGATTCGTGATGAAAGTGAGAGCGATTATAAGGTTGGCGCTGTCGTCGATGTAAACACCCTCGAAGAGGGTCGGTGGTTCTGTAAGCTAAAAATTGATTCTGTAGAACCTATATTGTTTAGTCAGCTAACAGACTTTCATGCTGAACAAGAAAACATGACTCTAGAAGTGCTCAAAGGCGTCATCAATGATATTTATCCGGGTGTTGAACAGTTGTATGTTATTAGCTACCAATTAGCTAAGTAGTAATCGCTAGTCGATAACGCTAATTCAAACCGATAGCACTAAAAAAGCCGAACTGTATTGAAACAAGATCGGCTTTTTAATTAGCTAACTATGATTAATTACATTAGTAATTAATCACGCTTCCAAAGCATATGACAAAACTTATTTTCTGGATCGCGGCTAACAAGCATACGAGCGAATACGTCGTCTAGAACGTCACTCTCTTCGTTAACTAGACCAATACGAATCTCAGCAAAGACCTCTTTGTCGACGTCAAAGCCAACGTGTTGTCCCCAGTCATCACCAGTTTCTACAAGCTCGGCTGCACCACGATCTTCAAACTGAGCGGTGAACAGTATTACGTCCGCAGGTTCTAGGTTGTCAGGTGCCATTTCTAAGAAAATGTCGTAAGCAACGTCAATAGCATCATCGTACGAAATCAGGTTTTCAGACTCGTTATTTTCAGAAGTCATAATATTATGCTCGGCTCGTGTATTTACGTTCAGCGATGTTGATGATCACGCGATCGCCTGTAGCAATGTATTCTGGAACTTGGATCGTTAGTCCAGTTGCAAAGCGTGCAGGTTTAGTACGAGCAGAAGCAGAAGCGCCTTTAATTGATGGGTCTGTCTCTTCAATGACCATTTCTACCGTTGAAGGTAATTCAAGGCCAGCGACTTTGTCGTTAACAATAACAACGTGCATGCCTTGTGTATCTTCGTTGATGAACATCAGATCATCTTCGATGTCACTTTTGTTGAATGTGTACTGTGTGTAATCTTCATTATCCATAAAGATATACTCATCGCCATCCACGTAAGAAAAGGTTGATTGGCGTTTGTACATCTCTACTGTTTCGATTACTTCGTCAGCCTTTAAACGCTCATCAACACGAGCACCTGTCGCTAGGTCTGTACAGCGCATTTTGTAGATCTTCGTTCCGCCACGGCCACCTGGAGTGGTTACTTCAATTTCTTTAACAAGTAGTGTTTTACCGTTTGATTCAATGGCAAAACCTTTTTTAATTTCACTAGCTCTAGGCATCAGAGGGATCCTTTGTATTTAGATTGCGGCCATTATAACAAGTAACTTAGAAGAAGGAATATCTTGATTGAATTCCTTCTCTGAGCGACCATTGAGTTTGATTCCACTATTGAACATAACTGATACTTTTCATGACTCTTTCTGTTATTGACCCTAAGCAACCGTTTCAAATTGAATACCAAACCGCTATTGACGATCTCGTTAAGTTTTTAAGAGGTGGGCTAGGGCAAAATTTGCATAGCGTCTATTTGTACGGGAGTGTCGCAAGAAAGACGGCAAAGCCAGGTAAGTCGAATATTGATGTCATTGTTGTTACTGAGCGAACATTCAGTGATACAAAAACAACATTATTGAATACGATAAAATGGCGATTTCAACAGAGTTTCCCTCACATTACTGAAGTGTCGATTAAAACGGTCTTGAGCTCTGAAGTCGCGACGTTAGACAGCATATTTTCTTGGGGTTTTCAATTGAAGCACTGTTCAGTGTGTATTTATGGCACTGATTTATCTGAGTGTTTTGGTGATTATGAACCAAGTTGGGAGATTGCTAAGCATTGGAATATGGACGTCGAAGATTGGGTCGCGGTATATAGAAACAAGATAGCCCGTTCAAGTTCTGCACAAGAGCAGATCAAAGCGCAGAACATCATCGCTAAAAAACTGCTGCGCGCTAGTCACTCACTCGTTATGTATCGTGACAAAATGTGGTTTGATGACCCCGTAAAGTGCGGTGAGCAATTTCTACGTTTTTATCCAGAAAGAACGGTTGATATTGAGAGGCTTAATATATTACTTAGCGATAGGATAATTCCTAAACGCTCAGTCGTTGGGATATTAGACAGTTTTGGGAATTGGCTGGTGGACCAATATAAAAAAACTGAATTTAGAATTGGCTAACAGTCGGCTTTAAAGGGCGCTCCACTTGGCGTTTATGTTGAGAGCGTTGCAATATTATTGCGTACAAAATCACACTTAGTCACTATATGGGAACATCGGATTGTCTTAATCTTGATATTCCACGCAAATATATTGAGTAAAAATAGATAGTTCGTTACTGTGTCACCGATTTCAATAGAAACCAAGTGCATATTAATGGATGTAATGAAAGGCTCTGATTCTAAAGTAGAAACTAAAAAATCTCTTGGTAAGATTTATCGCACCTTAGCGGTTCAAATTCAGGCAATTCGAGAGGGCTTACTTTGGATTCTACCGTGTCTGATGATTTCATCATTGTTGCTTTTTGTAGGTTCAGTGAGCGAATTTATTCTTGGTCCTAATCAACCTTGGATAGAGATGTGTTACCGAATCTATTATTATCTCAACGACCTTTTCCCAATATTACTGACCGCAGCACTTTCTTATATTTTAGCCATGCATTGGCGATTACCACGCCCACCTGTGGCATTGATTTCTATTGTCTACTTGGCCATATTTAATCGACTTTTCCAAGGAACACAAAGTGGAGAGGTAGTCGAGTTGGTGATTTCAGTCGTCACTCCACTTTATTCAATTCCGCTTTTGGCTGCTTTTTTTCGCCATCGTCTTTTTCAGATTGTCACTAGTAATCACATTGGTCAGATAGTAAGAGAATCACTTAATCTGATTTTGCCCTCCATCTTGGTGGGCATAACCGTAATTTCGGTTAATAGCGCAGTCGTTCTGGCGTTTGATGCAGCAAACATCTTGTCTTTTATGGAGGTAAACTATGATGATTCGCCTCTGTTTTTCGGTGTGGTTTTTTCAGCAGTTAACTCGTTACTTTGGTTTATTGGAATCCACGGGTACTACGCTTTGCTTCCTTGGATATCGATACTAGAGCAAGCGATCCCCATGGCAGAGCATAGTGCTTTATTGGGCAATATTAGCGATTATGCCGTTAACTTTTCATTTATGGGCGCGTTCGTTTTTGTTGGTGGAAGCGGTGCAACGCTTGGCCTTGTTCTCTCTTTGCTGATTTTTTCTAAACAAAAACCAATGCGCCTAATTGCTTTAGCAAGTCTTCCATTGGGTTTACTCAATATCAATGAAATACTCTTATTTGGCCTCCCCATCATATTTAATCCGCGGTTGTTTATTCCTTTTATACTCGCGCCCGTTCTAAACTTACTTATTGCGTACATGACCATTTCATTGGGGTATGTTTCTGTGCCGGTAACTGCGCTTCCGTTTAGTAGTCCTATCTTTTTTAACTCTTGGCTAGTCACAGGAGGGGACGTTAATGCTCCTCTGTTACAGATGATCAATATTGTGGTTTCATTACTTGTTTATAGCCCGTTTGTGTTAGCAATGAATCGTGATAATTACGAGAAAACGATCCAGTTTAACTCTCTTGATACCGTTTACTCGCGTCGAAAAGAAGAAGCTCTGGTTCTAAAAAGTGACAGAGTTGCGGCTGCTCGCAGTGCTAGGCAGCGTCAAGTAGGCCTAGAACAAAAGCTGGAAAGTATTAGCCGAAAAGAATTTTGTTTAGAGTATCAACCACAAATCTGTGCTAAGACTCGTCGAGTTACAGGTTGTGAAGCGCTCATTCGGGCGATTGACGCTCAGGGTAACAAAGAGTACCCAGGTGGCTTCTTACCTTGGTTTGAGAAAGCTGGAATGATGAAGGAGATTGACCGATGGGCAGTGCTACAGGTTGTTAGTGATGTGAAGAAAGCACGCTCACAAGGTTGGGCGGTGAAAACGAGTGTTAATATTACCCCTGAAACATTGCTAAATCCTACGCTTGTTGAGGAGCTATGTCAGTATATTTCGCCTGTTGGACAATACATTCATATAGAGATAACAGAAGAGAGTTTGCTCAAAGACCATCGGGCAATTCAAAGTGCGATTAACGCATTTAGAAAAGTGGGCGCCAGTATCTATATTGATGATTTTGGCTCAGGTTTTTCATCATTAGGTTATTTAAGTTTATATGATATTGATGCGATTAAGATTGACCGAAGTTTTGCATTGGCCCTAGATAGAGAAAAAGGGCGTAAGGTATTTCATGGGCTTCTAGGAGTCGCTGAAGAGCTAGAATTAGCGACGGTCATTGAGGGTATCGAAACCCTTGATCAAATAAATCATATTCCTAGAAAAAATGGAATTTCAATTCAAGGCTGGTATTACAGTAAGTCACTGTCCTATGAGAAGCTTGAAGCCTATATACTAAATAGGAACAGTAATAGCGCCATTGAGCGAACTGATGATGTGCTTCAAAGTGGGGTAAGGGAAACTAATAGCCCTAAAATAGACCAAATTGACGCTCTGTTAAGCGAGTGAAATCCATATCAATAAAGGGAAGGATTGCATCACCAATGGGCTTCAGTTGCTTGTCGATATAGTGCTGATAATCAATCGCACTTTTCACATACTCTTTAGGCTCAGGCCCATTAATCGTAATCAGGTATTCAATTCTTCCTTTATTTTGGTATTGCAAAGGTCGTCCAAGCTGTTGGTTGATATCATCGGCTAGCCTTGCTGCTCTAACTTGAGGTGGGATGTTCTTTTGATATTCGTGCAGTTTACGTCGCAATCTTTTTTGATAGATCAATTGGTCGTCATATTTACCGGCTAACGTGTCTTCAACGAATTGAGCGACATATTGCTTAGGGCAATCACCATGAAAAACTAGTTGGTATAGGTGCTGTTGGAACATCTGAGATAAAGGAGTCCAATCTGTTCGGGCACTCTCTAATCCTTTGAAGATGATCTGTTCACTTTCTCCATTCCCTATTAAACCCGCATATCGTTTTTTCGATCCTTTTTCTTCTCCGCGTATGGTCGGCATCAGGAATTTTCTATAGTGGGTTTCGTACTCTAGCTCAAGGATGGATGTTAAATGATATTCATCCATTAAATGTGCTGTCCACCAAGTGTTGATTTTACTGACGAGCTTGAGGCCTACTTCATCAGCTTGTTGCTGCGTACAAACGGCATTAAGAGAGACAAACGTGGAGTCTGTGTCTCCATAAATTACTTGGTAACCCTCTTCTTCAATGAGTACTTTAGTTTGCTTCATGATTTCGTGCCCACGCATAGTGATACTTGAAGCAAGCCTTGTATCGAAGAAGCGACAACCAGAAGAACCCAGTACACCATAGAATGAGTTCATGATGATTTTTATGGCTTGAGAAAATGCCTTTTCGTTGTTTTTCTTCGCAACATCTCTGGCTTGCCACAATGTTTCGATCATTTGTGGAAGAAAGTGCTCGGTACGGTGGAACTGACCGCCACGAAATCCGGGGACAGCTTCTTCTTCGGCCGTCCCAATATCCTGCTTTAATCCCTCAATAAGTCCCATTGGGTCGATAAGAAAAGAGCGAATGATCGATGGATATAAGCTTTTAAAGTCGAGAACTAATACGGAATCATACAGGCCCGGCTGTGAGTCCATAACGTAACCACCGGGGCTAGCTATCCAGTTTTCTGGTTCCAGATTCGGTGCTACATAGCCTGAACGATGAATCTGTGGTAGATAAAGGTTTGTAAAAGCTGCTACAGAACCACCAATACGATCAATCTCTACACCCGTCAAACGTGACCGTTCAATGGCAAAGTCAAGCAGGTGGGTCTTAGTGAAAATGCGATTAACTAAGACACAGTCTTGTAAATTGTATTTGGCAAGCGAAGGCTTGTCATGACGGAACATTCGATTGATCTCATCCATTCGGTCATGAACATTATGAATATCTTTCCCTTCACCAAGCATTTCTTGAGAAACGGACTCTAAGGACCAAGATCGAAAGTGGTAGGTAGCGGTTTTTAGAGTGTCGATGCCATCCATTACGACGCGGCCGGGAATCGTAATAAAGCTTTGTTGAGTGGTCGAAGAGGTTCGGAAATAACTTAATTGCTTTGCACGGCCAAGGACAAGTTTAATATTATTAAATTCAGCTCTTTTATGCAGTAAACGGAAATCGAAATCGATAACATTCCAGCCAATGATCACATCTGGGTCAAACTGTTCAAACCAAGAAATTAGTGCTTTCAGCAGTTCAGACTCGTCGGTTACCCACTCTATATTTGTCTCGCTAGGCTCTTCTGGACCAATCATGATAACTCGACTGTCCATCACACTGTCGAGCCCAATGGAGTAGAGAATACCTCTTTCAGAGCACTCAATATCTAGAGAGACAACGTTAAGCTCAGGAGAGTAATTGCCTTGACGACATTTAGCTTGAGTAACTTTTGTATATGACCGGTTGTTGGATGTCTTGCCAGTAAATTCGACACCTCCACGTATAAATCGCTCCATGAGATAGCGATCTGCAAGGCGTATGTCGGATTCAAAAGTAGTGATATCATTACTATTTAAAATCGAAGCAACTTGTTGACTTTCTCTAGTGGTATTACAGTAACAAGCCGTGAGAGGTTCTGAATTAAAGGTTTGTAGTGCTAATGGTTTGTATGTCACATGTAGCTGTTTTTTTTGTGATAACGTCAGTGCCGATTTTTCTTGATGCTGGTGGATAAAAAATACTGGTTTTTCTTGAGTGACGATCAACTGAGTGGGGCCTTGTGGCGTTGCTAGCCATAACTCTATTTGAGTTTGATTAGCAATATCCCTAGCTTGACGGGTTAAAAGAAAGCCTTGCGATACACTCAAAAAATTAGCCTTAATTTGTGTATGTATCAATGTACTGATACGTTCGAATGCGAGATATAGTAACAAACTTAGATGAGAGAGGAAGGTATATCCCGATCAATGAATTTATTTTGTTTGTATATTAACCAAGTGGTTTATATCTCAGGGAAAAAGACTAAATAGTCGGACTAAGATCTCCTTTTCAATTTTAATTTCTGTTAGTGTACTTGGGTCGTTTAATCCTAGTTTCATATGGATTGAGTGAATTAGTTAGTGAACTTATACTTGCTAAAGTTAGTGTTTGGGCACATATTCAGAGTTACTTTGACTATCAGAGTAACCTTGGTTGCCTAAATAAGTTAAACTTAGCAATGAGTAGGCATAGTGGCTAAAACATTGGTAACTATGCAAACAGGTAACTGTGTAAGTAAGTAACTATGCAAGTAAGTAGCTAAGAAAAATAAGTAACGAAGCTGTTATCCACTACCTTAGGTGGGTGCAGAGCCAATTAACGAGTGTGGAGATACAAGTTTGATAAGTGTTTTCCTTGTAGATGATCACGAGCTGGTTCGCACAGGGATACGACGTATTATTGAAGACGTCCGTGGTATGAACGTAGCAGGGGAAGCTGAGAGCGGTGAGGATGCAGTAAAATGGTGTCGCAACAATCATGTTGATGTCATTTTAATGGATATGAATATGCCTGGTATTGGTGGCCTTGAAGCGACCAAAAAAATCATTCGATTTAATCCAGACATTAAAATCATTGTTTTGACTGTTCATACGGAGAATCCGTTTCCAACAAAAGTGATGCAAGCCGGAGCTGCAGGCTACCTGACAAAAGGTGCTGGCCCCGATGAAATGGTCAATGCAATTCGGATGGTGAATAGCGGTCAACGTTATATTTCCCCTGAAATCGCACAGCAAATGGCCTTGAGTCAATTCTCACCTGCTTCTGAGAACCCTTTTGCCGATCTATCGGAGCGAGAGCTTCAGATCATGATGATGATCACTAAAGGTCAAAAGGTGACAGATATTTCTGAGCAATTGAATTTGAGCCCTAAAACAGTCAATAGTTATCGTTATCGTCTATTTAATAAATTAGATATCAGTGGGGATGTCGAACTGACTCACTTAGCGATAAGGCACGGGATGCTCGATACAGAGACGTTATAGTGTCCACATCTTTTGATTCTGTTTCCTTTCTAAAAACTGTCACAAATCAGCCCGGTGTTTATCGTATGTATAACGCCGAGGCTGTTGTCATTTATGTGGGTAAGGCAAAAGATCTTAAAAAACGTCTTACGAGCTATTTTCGAAAAACAGTCGACAGTGAGAAAACGAAAGCACTCGTATCTAACATTGATAAAATTGATGTAACCGTTACTCACACGGAAACAGAAGCTCTTATCCTCGAACATAACTACATCAAACAGTATTTGCCGAAATACAATGTATTACTGCGTGATGACAAATCCTATCCTTATATTTTTATTAGTTCTCACAAGCATCCAAGACTTTCGATGCATAGAGGCTCTAAGAAAAGAAAAGGGGAGTATTTTGGACCATACCCTGAGTCAGGAGCGGTTCGTGAAACCCTTCATCTCTTGCAAAAGATCTTTCCAGTAAGGCAGTGTGAAGACACCGTTTACAGCAACCGTACTCGTCCTTGTTTGATGTATCAGATTGGACGCTGTGCTGGGCCTTGTGTCTCTAGCATCATCTCGAATCAAGATTACGATGAATTAGTGGGTTATGTACGTCTCTTTTTGCAAGGAAAGGATCAGCAGGTACTTGAACTACTGATCAGCAAAATGGAACAAGCGAGCTCTACACTTAATTTTGAAGATGCCGCTAAATTTCGAGATCAAATCCAAGCAATTCGTCGAGTACAAGAGCAGCAGTTCGTGTCTGACGATAGCATGGAAGATATGGATGTTTTAGGCTTCTCTCAAGAGAATGGTATCGCCTGTATTCATATCTTGATGATACGCCAAGGTAAGGTTCTTGGCAGTCGAAGCCATTTCCCCAAGATTCCGAACAACACGACTCAAGAAGAAGTGTTCTACAGTTTTCTTAGTCAATACTATTTGAGCCACAATGAAGCGCGTTCAGTACCGAATCGAATTGTGCTTAATGGCGGATTAGTAACAGAAACCGAATCCATTCAAGAAGCTTTGACGGGCATTGCAGGTAGAAAGGTTAACTTCCACCTTAATGCAACAGGTACACGTGGTCGCTATCTCAAATTGGCCAATACTAATGCACTAACGGCCATTACAACCAAGATAAACCATAAGATGACGATTTCTCAGCGTTTTAAAGCACTGAGGGAGGTGTTAAACGTCGAAAGTATTTCACGCATGGAGTGTTTTGATATCTCTCATACGATGGGAGAGAGCACTATAGCTTCATGTGTTGTATTCAATCACGAAGGGCCAGTCAAACAAGAATATCGTCGTTACAATATCACGGGGATTACGGGCGGTGATGATTACGCTGCAATGGGCCAAGTATTAGAGCGTCGTTATTCAAAGCAGCTTGATGTTGATAAGATTCCCGACATTATTTTTATTGATGGTGGTAAAGGTCAGCTCAATCGTGCACTAGAGATCGTAAGTCAATATTGGGATGATTGGCCTAAGCGCCCGAAATTACTTGGTATTGCAAAAGGGGTCACTCGAAAACCAGGTCTTGAAACGTTGATTACTACTGAAGGTGAAGAGTTTCATCTTCCAAGTGATGCACCAGCACTTCATTTAATGCAGCATATTCGAGATGAGAGCCATAACCATGCCATTGCTGGTCATCGTGCTAAACGTGGTAAAACTCGTCGAACCAGTCCATTAGAAGGGATTGAAGGCGTAGGACCTAAACGTCGACAATCTTTGCTTAAATATATGGGGGGGTTGCAGGAATTAAAGCGTGCAACTGTCGAAGAAATAGCCAAAGTGCCGGGTGTGAGCCATTCTTTGGCAGAAAACATTTATCAAGCATTGAAACAATAGTAAAAATCCCGCAACATAAACGCGCAATGAATAAGAGCTTATAAAAATATGCGTTTTAATATCCCTAACATTTTGTCTCTACTACGACTTTTTCTTATACCAGTATTTGTCGTGGCTTTTTATCTACCCTACACTTGGGCCCCTTTTGCAGCAGCCATGATATTCTGGGTGGCTGGGTTTACTGACTGGCTTGATGGTATGCTTGCGAGAAAGCTTGGTCAAACCTCGCGCTTTGGTGCCTTTATCGATCCAGTCGCGGATAAAGTTTTGGTTGCGACGGCATTAATATTGATCACGGATCAGTACCATACGCTTTGGATTACTATCCCTGCCGTTGTCATGATTGCTCGTGAAATCATTATCTCAGCACTCCGAGAGTGGATGGCTGAAATTGGTAAACGGGCCAGTGTTGCCGTTTCTTGGATAGGGAAGGTCAAAACAGGTTTTCAGATGTTTGCACTCTGGGTTCTCATTTGGCAATACGACGATTGGATGATTTGGTTAGGCTACGCCGCCATTTATATAGCGATGATTTTGACGTTCTGGTCAATGATGCAGTACTTAATGGCCGCGAAAGACGATTTACTTAGCGAAGAGCATCAATAGAAGAAACGGGCATTGGCCCGTTTTTTGTTTTTCTCCTTAGTTTTAACTAGTTTACTTACTAAATTTCAGCTAATTATCGCTATGAAAATGTTCAAAATAAGCTCTATTGAATGGAAAGTAGCCAAACGATTTAAAAAATAAAAAATAGGGTTGACTCATCTGACTGAATCCGTAGAATGCATCCCGTACCCAAGAGGAACGCATTAAACAGCGTGATGATTGAGGTTCGGCGGCGTGTTGGCAGAGTGGCTATGCAGCGGATTGCAAATCCGTGGACCTCGGTTCGACTCCGGGACGCGCCTCCATTTGCGATACTAGCTCAGTTGGTAGAGCGCAACCTTGCCAAGGTTGAGGTCATCGGTTCGAACCCGATGTATCGCTCCAAATATAAATGATGTGGTGTTTACGTTTAATGTAACGCGGTATCAAGATGGTGTCTAACTGACTCGAAAGAGTTCATTAATTAGAAGCATCGCAACAAGTTTTGCGTGCCCTGGTGGTGGAATTGGTAGACACAAGGGATTTAAAATCCCTCGGCGTTCGCGCTGTGCCGGTTCAAGTCCGGCCCGGGGCACCATCTATTCAAGTCTACGTTCTTCGAATGTAGCAATGCGATACTAGCTCAGTTGGTAGAGCGCAACCTTGCCAAGGTTGAGGTCATCGGTTCGAACCCGATGTATCGCTCCAAATAAACAGAAAGCCCTAGCAGATATGCTAGGGCTTTTTTGTATCTGACTCATTATGCACGATGCTAATGTTATCGGATTGCACATTTCTTTTCCTCGATCTTTTCTTATTTTACGCCGCAGACTCAATAGTTTAGTTGTGTACTTTTCCTAGTTGTTTTACTTACGAACGTTTTATTTGGACTTGTAAAAAGCCACTCATAGGGATGACTAGATTCCGTACAATAATAACTGTCACAAATAAATAACCACAAAACACTTGATCTGCTCAATGAATGATCTATTATGACGATGTGTCAAAAATGACGAATAGTCATAAAAGGTGAGGTACACACATTTTGCATTCGTGTTACAATTAGAGAGTCTAGAGGTATTAACGAAAGTGGATTGAATAACATGTTTGGCTTTAGCTGTAATAAAAGTGATAAAAAGAAGTCGCAGGGTTGTTCATTTGGTTTGTCCAAAAAACAACAGGCGATTGCAGATCGAGAAGTCGAGTTAACTTTGTTGGCAAAAGAACTTGTTCAAGAGCAAGGATTTGGAAACCTAACAATGGATAAGCTGACTGCTGCCAGCCCATACTCTAAGGGCACGATTTACAATCACTTTTGCAGTAAAGAAGATGTTATTTTAGCGCTATGTATACATTCGTTAAGAACTGAAGCTCTATTGTTTGCTCGGATTGGTGAGTTTGAAGGTAATACCAGAGAGAGAGTCATTGCAATGCATGTTGCTCTTCGCATTTATGCTCGTACGGAGCCAGTGCTGTCAACGTGTGCAATTATGGCCAAGAGTCCTTGGGTATTAGAAAAAGCTTTACCAGAACGAGTTACCGAGTTAAATAAACTGGAAGAGATGGTTATCGCTCAAGCAGACGAATTAACCAATTTGGCCGCTGAAATTGGCGACTTAAAGTTCTCTCCTGGTGTAGGCTCTGATGCGATAGTATTTGCAAACTGGTCAATAGCATTTGGTTCCAATGCATTAACGCAGAATGCGTCTAATAGCCATTGTATCAGTCGCTTACAGGACCCGTTTTCGGTGCTGCATAATGCAAACATGCTGCTTGATGGCCTAGGTTGGAAACCTCTTTCTACGGAATGGGATTACCGCAAAACCTGGCGTCGCGTAGAGCGCGAGTTGTTTAGTGAAGAAGTGGCTTATTTAGAGTCAGTTGGGCGTTAACTAAACCTCTCATTACTAAAACCCATTTTAAATGGGTTTTTAAATCACCGTTTATGACGATTCGTCAATAAGCCCGTATTTTATTAATGGTCTTTATTGATACGCTAGTGTCGCTTTTTAACCAGTCAATAAACTGGTTTTTTAATGGCGATAGTTGACGAAACGTCACAAACGGAGACTGTGATGAAACCATCTAATCCACCACTAAAGAACATAAATGCTTGGTTTACACTACCAACAAGGCTCACTTTCTGGGTGATATTTGCCACCATATCATTCGTTATTGTCGCTACTTTGGGTGCAAAAAATCTGTACTTTCGGGGTGATTACAATATATTTTTCGAAGGTTCAAATAAACAACTTGTAGCGTTTGATGAGATTCAAACGACATTCGCAAAATCTGATAATTTATCCATTGTCATTGCTCCTAAACAAGGTGATATTTTCACGCCTGAAATGCTGACACTGGTTCAAGATATAACAAAAGACGCCTGGCAAGTTCCTTACTCAAGCCGTATCGATTCGTTAGCTAACTTTCAACATACTGAAGCACTAGAAGACGACCTTATTGTCGAAGATTTGTTGTATGAGGGAAATGCCTTAACCGAGGAACGGATTCAAAAGATTCGACGTATTGCGCTGACTGAACCTGCTTTAGTTAATTCTGCAATCTCTAGCAAAGGTGATGTCACCGTTGTCAATGTGACGGTTCAGCTTCCAGAAGTAGATAAAACAGCGGAAGTTCAAGAGGTCATCGCAAGCGTTAATCAAATCGTTGACCACTATCAAACTGAATATCCAGATGTTGAGTTTCACAAAGCCGGCATCATAGCGATGAACAATGCGTTCATGCAGTCGGCTCAGTCTGATACATCGACACTGGTTCCAGCCATGTTGGTCGTAATTTTAGTTTTTCTGACCGTGATGTTGAGATCGATATTCAGCGTTATCGCAACGTTGGTCATTATTATCGGGTCAGTTGCGGCCACGATGGGTCTGTCTGGTTGGGCTGGTATGTTCCTTAGTACGGCGACGGTTAATATCCCAACTCTGGTGATGACTTTGGCCGTAGCGGATTGTGTCCATGTTATTGCAACCATGCGTCACAATATGCAGAACGGTTATTCAAAGCAATACGCAATAGATCAGAGTATTGCCGTAAATTTCATGCCCATTCTTATTACGTCTGTTACCACCGCCATCGGCTTCTTAATGATGAATATGTCAGATTCACCGGTACTCAGAGATTTTGGTAACTTGGCTGCACTTGGTGTGATGATAGCGTGTTTCTTATCTGTCTCATTATTGCCTGCTATGTTGAAGTGGTTGCCTATGCGAGTGAAAGAGAATCAGAACACCGCTTCAAATCGATTCATGGATGGGTTAGGTAACTTTGTAGTGAATAATCGCAAAGCTCTTTTACCGTTATCTGTGGTCGCCATTGTGTTCTCAGCCGCTTTGATTCCTCTTAATAAAGTGAATGACGACTCAGTTAAGTATTTTGATCAAAGAAGTGAGTTTCGTCGTGCTGCTGATTTTATGGAAGAACGTATCAGCGGTATGACTAACATAAGCATTGCGATCAAGACAAACGAATCACAAGGTATCGCTGATCCCACGTTTATACAGACAGTCGGAGACTTTAGTGATTGGCTACGTTCTCAACCAGAAACGGACCATGTTGCGACGTTATCTGATGTATATAAACGCCTGAATAAAAATATGCACGGCGACGATAATCGCTACTACCAATTACCTCTGGACAGAGAATTAGCCGCACAATACTTGCTGCTGTATGAAATGTCTCTGCCTTATGGTTTGGATCTGAACAACCAGATCAACGTCGATAAATCGTCGATCAAAATGGTCTTAACGATTGATAACCTTGGTAGCGTTGAGTTGGTCGAGTTAGAAGAACGGATGTACGAATGGTTTAAAACCAATGCGCCACAATATGAAGTCGTTGCGTCTAGTCCGTCGCTGATGTTTGCACACATTGGTGAAACCAACATGGCGAGTATGCTTTCTACACTGCCCATTACGCTCATATTAATTTCTGCACTCATGATCTTTGCGTTACGATCTTTGCGATTAGGCATCATCAGCATTGTGCCTAACATAGCACCAGCCTTGATTGGTTTTGGTATCTGGGCATTAGTCTCAGGTGAAATTAACCTTGGTCTATCTGTTGTGGTGACTTTAACTCTCGGCATTGTTGTTGATGATGCGGTTCACTTCTTATCTAAATATCAACGCGCTCGTAAGCAAGGACAAAATGCTGAACAAGCCGTTCGTTACGCATTTCAAACAGTAGGGCGAGCACTTTGGATCACCACTGTAGTGCTGGTTGCTGGGTTCTCGGTTTTAGCCATGTCTTCATTCAGACTCAATGCAGATATGGGCTTACTCAGTGCGATTGTTGTCTTTATTGCTTTGGTGGTGGACTTCCTATTCTTACCAACTCTATTGATGCTGTTCGATAACAAAGAGTACGAACGCGAACTTGAAGTACCTGAAACTCAAGAGATTTTGATGCCTAATAAACCTATCACCAACACATAGAAAACTCTGAATCAGTGTCCATGTAAGCAATTGATTATAGGTATAGAAAGTGAATTGGCGTACATGGGCATCAAACGATTGAATTTAGACGAATACAAGGAATGAATGATGAACGTATTAAATACTCAACTAAATCATAAACACATACCATCTTGGATAGCTAAAGCCACTTTGGTCGTGATGGCCTCTTTTGGTGCTTCACTACCTGCTTCAGCAAATATAGAGATAGGTTTAGAGATCGCTACAGAGCGAAAAAATCGAGATGAAGGATGGGGTGATTCAGTAGCAACGATGCAGATGTTACTAAAAAATGCCCAAGGAGAAAGTAGTACACGTTTGATGCATCTGAAATCATTAGAAGTTAAAGGTGATGGGGACAAAGGGCTAACTATTTTTGAAGAGCCACGAGATGTCAAAGGTACGGCATTCTTGAATCACTCACATACTGTTGAAGCCGATGACCAGTGGCTATATTTACCCGCTTTGAAGCGCGTGAAGCGTATCTCTTCAAGAAATAAATCCGGTCCTTTTATGGGGAGTGAGTTTGCTTACGAAGATTTAAGCTCGTTTGAACTTGAAAAGTACTCATTTAATTTTCTCAATGATGAAGTAATTGACGGCACAGAGGTCTTCGTTCTAGAGCAGATACCAACAGACAAGAACTCCGGTTATACCAAGCAAGTTGTTTGGCTAGAGAAACTGGAATATCGCCCTTTAAAAGTTGAGTTTTATGACCGTAAAGGTGCGCTGCTGAAGACTTTAACGTTTACTGACTATAAGCAATATCTGGATCAATACTGGCGCGCACACACGATGGCGATGCAAAACCACCAAACGGGTAAAAGCACTGTATTGACGACGAGTGAACTTGCATTTCAAACGGGTCTTAATGACAGTGACTTCCAGAAAAACACGCTGAAGCGCATAAGGTAGTAACGATATGAAAAGGAGTCGAAAGTCGTTCAACCAGTTAGGGGCGACACTAGCCATCGCAAGTAGTGGGCTTCTGGCGTTACAATGTCACGCTGATGATTCGCTTGGCCTAGCGGACCAGATCGAAGTGGGTGGTCAAGTGAATGTAGAGCATCGTCAGTTTTTCTCGTCAGGTGAACAGGGGCAGGGTAAAGGGCAATCTTCCATTGTTGTTGCCCCTGAGTTTTATTGGCAGTCAGAACAAAGTAATGGAAGTTTTACCTTTACTCCATTTTATCGCCTAGACAGTTTGGATGATGAAAGAACACATGGGGATATTCGTGAAGCTCTGTATCTGACTTACTGGGACGATTACGAACTGCGTGCTGGCGTAGGTAAAGTGTTTTGGGGGGTTACCGAATCAAGTCATTTGGTGGATGTCATTAACCAAGCAGACGCCATTGAATCGTTGGACGGCGAAGATAAGCTAGGTCAGCCAATGGTTCATTTTACCTCCATCAAGGAGTGGGGCACGTTAGACGCTTTGGTTCTTCCCTATTTTCGAGAGCGGACTTTCGCGGGGGTTGATGGGCGAATTCGGCCCACACTTCCCGTGTCAAATGAGGCATTGTACGAATCTTCGCGAGAAGAGAAGCACATAGATACTGCTTTTCGTTACAGCCAGATGCTGGGGGACTGGGATATCGGCCTTAGTTATTTTTATGGGACTAACCGTGATCCGTATTACCAGTTAAACACGGGCTCATCTCCGTTAACACTGCAACCTTATTACGCACAAATGAGCCAAGTCGGTCTAGATGTACAAGGTATTGTGGGAGATTGGCTTTTAAAGCTTGAATCAATCTACCGTGATAGTTTTGATAATCATACGGGTCTTGCAACTGGGTTTGAATACACCATAGTTGGCCCTTTTGAGTCATATTGGGACGTGGGGTTAATTGCCGAGTACCTGTACGACAGTCGTGGCAATAATGCGCAAACGCCAAATCAGAATGATATTTTTGCAGGTGTTCGATTGGCGTTAAATGATGAAGACGGTACCGAGGTACTAACGGGTATTACGCAAGATTTAGACAATAGCGACGTATACAGCGCAAAGTTGGAAGCTTCAAGCCGAATTACTAATCAGCTTAAGTGGCAAGTAGATGCGTGGTTATTTGAAAATGAAACACCGACCGATTTGCTCTATTTCGCACGCAAAGATGATTTTGTAGAGGTGTCTTTAGAGTATTACTTTTAGGTTTAAAGAGTAAGGCGTTGGAAGATGCCTTACTCTTAAGTATTCGTGACTGTGAGCCTATAGGGTTACAATAAATCAAAGGTTAGGGATCGTTAAGTTAGAGGGTTTTGATCATCCATACATCGCATTTACTGTGGATTGTACCTTCCAAAGGCTTATTCAAATGTTCGAATCCTAACTTTTCATACAAAGAGATAGCGGGCTTCATGCTAGACAATGTGTCGAGGTAGCAGTGTGTATAACCGAGTGATTTCGCGTAACTTAGGCACTCTAAGGTTAATTGTTTTCCTACGCCTAATCCACGTGCGCTTGATAATAAAAATAGTTTTTTTAGTTCACAGGTGTCGTCAGAATCGTTAAACGGTGCAATGCCTCCACCGCCAACAATTTCTTCGTTTACAGTTGCGACTAGATAATGGCTACGTTTTTCTTTTGTGTAGTACGCGCTCATATTCGAAACTTCCGCATCACCAGGGCCAAAGCCTTCCCCAATGGCTCCATATTCTTCGCCGACTTTAGTAATGATCTCTTTTATGGATTTGTCGTGCTCTGGCTGTAATTTTTTGATGATTAGCATAAGGGACTCTGATGCAAAATGATGTTGTATAAGATTAATGGGAGTGCTTACCGAGTTTTTCAATCATTGACGATGTTTTTTTCATCAATAGATTGAGATATAGGTAATTCAATTTGGCTTTAGATGGTGGTTTCGCTACTATGTACAGCTATTTGAAAATGCCCAAGAATCCCTTGCTGGGACCCTTATGGACACTACCACTTATGCCTTTCCAATGTAGGAAGTCATAGGTAGATGAGGAAACGATGCAACATCTAGAAGAGATTATTGCTAATGCTACTACTGCGATTAACGCGGCAGAGTCATTGGTTGCACTTGATGAAGTGCGAGTTCAGTACTTAGGTAAGAAAGGCGAGCTTACAGCTCAGCTTCAAAGCCTTGGTAAACTACCACCTGAAGAGCGTCGTACTGCTGGTCAAGAGATCAACAAAGCGAAAGGCGCAGTTCAGCAAGCAATCGTTGCTCGCAAAGACGCATTACAACGCGCTGAGCTAGAAGCAAAACTTGCTGCTGAAACTATCGATGTAACCCTACCGGGTCGTCGTATCGAGAACGGTGGATTGCATCCAGTTACTCGTACTGTTGAACGTATTGAACAATTTTTCGGTGAGCTAGGCTTTAGCACTGAATCTGGTCCTGAGATTGAAGATGCGTTTCATAACTTTGATGCATTGAACATTGCAGACGACCACCCAGCACGTACTGATCACGATACTTTCTTCTTCAACCCTGATCTTATGCTTCGTACTCACACATCAGGTGTTCAGATTCGTACAATGGAAAATGGCAAACCACCATTCCGCTTCATTGCACCGGGTCGTGTTTACCGTAACGATTACGATCAAACTCACACGCCAATGTTCCACCAAGTGGAAGGTATGTTAGTTGATGAGAACGTTAACTTTGCGCAGTTAAAAGGTATCTTGAACGATTTCCTATGTAACTTCTTTGAAGAAGAAGTTGAAGTGCGTTTCCGTCCATCTTACTTCCCGTTTACTGAGCCTTCAGCTGAAGTTGACGTTATGGGTAAGAACGGTAAATGGCTTGAAGTTCTAGGTTGTGGCATGGTTCACCCTAATGTACTTCGTAGTGTGGGTATCGACCCTGAGAAATACTCTGGTTTTGCATTCGGAATGGGTGTTGAACGTCTAACGATGCTTCGTTACGGCGTAAACGACCTACGAGCGTTCTTCGAGAACGACCTACGTTTCCTTAAACAGTTCAAGTAATTCAAGGGTAAAGACACTATGAAATTCAACGAATCATGGCTTCGTGAGTGGGTTAGCCCTTCAGTGACTACTGATGAGCTAACACACCAAATTACAATGGCTGGCCTAGAGGTAGACGATGTTCTTCCTGTAGCTGGTGAATTTACTGGCGTTAAAGTTGGTAAAGTGGTTGAGTGCGGCCAGCACCCAGACGCAGACAAACTTCAAGTAACTAAAATTGATATCGGCGAAGAAGAGCTTTTAGACATCGTTTGTGGTGCATCTAACTGTCGCTTGGGTCTAACTGTAGCAGTAGCAACGGTAGGAGCAGTTCTTCCTGGTAACTTCAAAATCAAGAAAGCGAAACTTCGTGGTGTTCCATCACACGGTATGCTTTGTTCTTTCTCTGAGCTAGGTATTGATGTTGAGTCTGACGGTATCCTTGAGTTACCTGAAGGCACTACTCTAGGTATGGATGTACGCGAGCTTCTAGAACTTAACGACGTTACAATTGACGTTGATCTAACTGCTAACCGTGCTGACTGTTTCAGCATTCGCGGTATGGCTCGTGAAGTTGGCGTATTAAACCGTGCAGACGTAACAGAGCCTGCAGTGACAGCAGTTGCTCCAGCGATTGATGATGTTGTTTCTATCGAAGTAAAAGCGACAGAAGCATGTCCTCGTTACCTTGGTCGTGTAGTTAAGAACGTAAACGTTCAAGCTGATACTCCACTATGGATGCAAGAGAAACTGCGTCGTTGTGGTATTCGCTCAATTGACCCAGTTGTTGATATCACTAACTTTGTTCTTCTAGAGCAAGGTCAGCCGATGCACGCATTTGATCTTGCTAAGATTGACGGCGGAATCGTAGTTCGTATGGCAGAGCAGGGCGAAAAACTTACTCTTCTAGATGGAAACGAAGCAGAACTAAACGCAGAAACACTTGTTGTTGCTGATCATAACCAAGCGCTAGCGATTGCCGGTATCTTTGGTGGTGAAAGCTCAGGTGTTACGACTGAAACTAAAGACGTATTACTTGAGTGTGCATTCTTTGCACCTGACCATATTCGTGGTCGCGCTCGTGCATACGGTTTACACACTGACTCTTCAATGCGTTTTGAGCGTGGTGTTGATTACGCACTACAAACAAATGCAATGGAACGCGCAACAGAGCTTCTTGTAGAAATCTGTGGCGGTGAAGTTGCACCTGTTGTTGCTGTTGAGTCTGAAGCTGACTTGCCAAAAGCAAACACAGTAACACTACGTCGTACTAAGCTTGATAACCTACTGGGTCATCACATTGAAGATGCAGACGTCGCTGAGATTCTAGAGCGTCTTGGTCTATCTGTTGAAGTAACGGCTGAAGGTTGGACTGCAGTAGCACCAACATGGCGTTTCGATATCGCTATCGAACAAGACTTGGTAGAAGAAGTTGGTCGTATCTACGGTTACGATAACATTCCAAATCAAGCGCCTGCTGCGGCACTCAAAATGAATGACCACAAAGAAGCTAACCTACCGCTTAAGCGTGTACGCAACCTTCTTGTTGACCGTGGTTACCATGAAGCAATCACGTATAGCTTTGTAGAGCCTGAGCAACAGAAATTAGTTGTTCCTAACGTTGAACCGCTTATTCTTCCATTCCCAATCTCTGCGGATATGGCAGCAATGCGTCTTGGTTTAGTTCAAGGTCTGCTGAATACGGTTGTTCATAACCAAAAACGTCAACAGTCTCGTGTTCGTTTGTTTGAGTACGGTCTACGTTTCATCCCATGTGAGTCTGCAGAAAACGGTATGCGCCAAGAGCCAATGCTTGCAGGTGTTATTGCTGGTACACGCGGTGAAGAGCACTGGGACATCGAAACTAACACGGTTGATTTCTTCGACCTTAAAGGTGATTTAGAAGCAGTTCTTGAATTGTCTTCAAATGAGAAATCATTCAGCTTTGCGGCTCTTTCTGTTGAAAGCAAACAGAAGAACCCAGCGCTACACCCAGGTCAATCTGCAGCAATCATCGTAGACGGTAAAGAGATCGGTGTGATTGGCACTGTTCACCCTGAGCTTGAGCGTAAGTTTGGTCTGAATGGCCGTACGGTTGTGTTTGAGATCGAATGGTCTGCTATCGATACTCGTGTTATCCCAGAAGCCGTAGCCGTATCTAAGTTCCCTGCTAACCGTCGTGACATCGCTGTTGTTGTTGATGAAGCAGTTGCTTCTGGCGACATCGTTAATGCGTGTTTAGAAGCTGGTGGCGAGTTCTTAACTGACGCTAAACTATTCGACGTTTACGTTGGTAAGGGCGTTGAGGAAGGCAAGAAGAGCCTTGCTATTGCACTGTCACTTCAGTCTGTAGAGCGCACACTTGAAGAAGCTGATATCGCTGGTAGCGTTGATGCTATTGTTGCAAAAATTTCAGAGCAATTTGGCGCAGCATTACGCGACTAGATTTTAAGAAACTCGACTGAAGAAATTTCAGAAATTTAGTAAAGAGCCTACTTTTTAGTAGGCTCTTTTTTTATCTGAAACTTGTTGATTATTAATAAGTTAAAGTTAAAAAGCAGATACTACTAAGGTGCTAATTTTTAACGAAATCTGTCCTTTTAGTTCAAAAAAATGCAAAAAAACTTAATTTTACCGAAATGGCATATTGGTTTGTCTGGTTGCTTTTTTCTGGTGTTTTATTCTTTATTGGTCGTATTTTTATGTTTATGTTGGCATTTAATTCTTCAGTGTTGAGCAGTTAACGTGACTTAAACTAGTTTGTCTTATGATCGAGTTATAAAAAAGTTGGCGAAAATCAGAAGCTTGGCATACACTTTCCAAGGTAAAGCCGATATGTTGTTGATTGGCTAGGCAAAATGCTTTGGCGCTGCACATAGCAGCAATGTTAAACATAGCTTTAAGGGGAGTTTTATGGCGCTCACAAAGGCCGATTTGGCTGAGAACCTGTTTGAAAAACTTGGATACAGTAAACGGGATGCCAAGGAAACGGTTGAAGTGTTTTTTGAAGAAGTTCGAAAGGCACTCGAAAGTGGCGAGCAGGTAAAGCTGTCTGGTTTTGGTAATTTTGATCTACGAGACAAAAGTGAACGTCCGGGTCGAAATCCTAAAACTGGCGAAGACATTCCTATTACTGCTCGACGTGTTGTTACATTTAGACCGGGACAAAAACTAAAAGCCCGTGTTGAAAACATTAAAGTTGAGAAGTAGCTGATCAATTGACCACGCATAGCGTGGTCTTTTTATAGCCTAAGAGTGACGTGTCGCTTGGCGACTAAGCTATAGATCGATATGAATAAGGAGTGCATATGCACTCCTTTTTAGTTTCTGTCGATTTTATTAATAGGGCTTAACTTGTCGTTTTAATGAGGTCTATCTCTTTTGAAGCACTTTGAGACAACCTTAGTGAAATCAATACTCCGAGAATAGCGAGTATCAACATAGCTCTATTTGAGGTGGTGAAGTTGAGGTTTCTTGAATCATTATTAATTGCAACTATCGTATTAATCTCGTCATTTTCAGTCCCCAATTTTTGAAAATACTCGATCACCATTAGGTCATTAGCGTAGGGAATTGATTTGGCTTCAAGCACTAAGTGTTGAACGGACTCCGATACGTGCTGATTATCGCTGATTTGTTCTCTAACGTGATTCTCAAGCATTGCTTGCCCAGAGCCAGCCACCACAGCAATACCTAAGGCAAGCCCTATATTGCGCGTTGTAGCCTGTATTCCTCCTGATTGTGCGGCACCTTTCTCTCCAATAGCTTGAGTAATAACAATTGGAGTTTGAGAAGAAAGAATACCAATGCCCATTCCACAAATGCTCATCGCTAGGTAGATCACTGAAGATATGTCACCTTCGCTAGTTGAAATTTTCAACAAATAACTACCAACAAAAAATAGACCAAAGCCAATAGCGCATAAAAATTTTGGCAGTTGATTTTTGAAAGCAATAGGAGCGACGACTGAGGACATTATCATCGCAACAGCGAAAACTAAAATGATTGAACCAGTCTTAATGGCGGACAAATTAGCGGCTATTTGCAGGTAAGCAACAACAGAGAAGTTAAACCCACCGAAAATAGAGTACATAATCAGTAATAGGCTTAATCCCTTCAATAACTCTTTCTCTTTTAACCAAGAGATAGGTAATAAAGCGGTGCCATATCGTTGTTCAAATCTAAGCTCGTGAAGTAAGAAGAGTGAAAACACGACCAAACCAACGATTAACATTAAAAGAGCAGGGCTAATGGAACCAAAAACTTGAGGCAAATTATAACTAGATGAATTGGTAATCAGTCCCCAGTTTGGTATCGCCAACAATGCACACACAATCAAGATTAAACTACTCGAGCATAACAGGGCTCCAAAGTAATCGAATCTTTTTGGTTTCGCGTTAAATAGCGGTGGGATCCAAAAGGTCGAGCAAAGTAAGCCAACAAGATATACCGCCATTTGAAGATAAAAACCGCTTCTCCAACTGAATGTATCAAATAGCCAGCCCGAAGCTAAAGGAATTAATGCAGCGGCAACACCCGTAGCAGCGGCCATTGAGCCGAATATTACAGCGCGTTCTTTGGGGGAGTAGTGCCCGATAACCAGTGCAAGAGCCGCTGGGAGAATAGATGCGCCTGCCAGCCCAGATAAGGGGCGAGCAACGTAGATTAAGAATTCAACAGATGGGGCTAATAAAAGGCAAGCAGTAGATATACACCCAATAAAGAAACCGAAAATGAGTAGGCGTCGCCAGCCAATGAATAACCCTATCATGCTACAAATGAGCATGAATGATGCGCCTATGAGCGGGTATACCGCACCGGCAGTTTTTAGGTCGTTACCATTGGCGTTGAAGTGAGACATGAGAGCGCTAGTGGCAATCGAGAAGGTTGCTATGTCAGACGCTAAACTAAATTGCGCCAAGCAAAGAGAGAAGAGTAGTAGAGTTTTATTTTTATAAATAATATCAGTCATAGGTAATAATCCACCTCAGTTTTAAAACTGAACAAGAAATCGATTTTTGTCACGTACAATGTATTTATGCATTTTTATTAAAGCCAAAATTGAAAAAAGCTGGCCACATGGGCCAGCTCTTTAGGTAGATTAGAATTGGTAGTTAAACTCTACGCGGTGATCGCCGTCTGCAAAATCAGTGTGCTCATTCCAGTTCGCAAAGTAACGAATGTTAAAGCGAGGTTGAATTTGGTACGACGCTGTGAATTCGTGAACTAGAATGCTATCACCGCTCGTCTGACCTTCCTGTATGAATGCATAGTCTTTAAAGGTCTCTGAACCAGACAAGGTTTGCATGTACATTGGGTTAAAGTTCAGCCAGATTTTATCCGTTACTGTGATTTTCGTGTACATACCAACAACACCGAATGTACCAGGAATGCTGTAACCGTCACTACCAGTTAAAGGAGTGTTATTAGCAAACATAACGCCAGCACCAGCAAGTGGGAAGAAGCTTACAGGGCCAAGAGCAGGAAGCGCTTGAATCATTGAGTAAGAAGCCGTACCTGTTTCGGCTGCGCCGCCATTTGCGTCAGAAGACGTTGAGTAAGCGATGTCTAGTTGTGTGCCACGACCGTTCGTTAGGTCAACCACGAAATCACGGTAGCGAATAGAGTCTACTGTGTCATTACGCTTGCTAGAGCCATCCCAGCCCAAAATATCACCAGCAAATCCTTTTATTTCTAAGATGTTCATGCCCATCTCAGTGTCTACACCAGTTGTGTAAGTTGCACCAACTTTTAGGTTAACGCCTTTATTGCTAAAACCGATGCCGCCTTGCGTGTATACAGCTAGAGGGTTTGACATATCTTGAACCTCTTCGCCTTCTGTAGCCACTGCTTGGTTCATACATAGAGTAAGAGGTAGGGCTGCTAGATATATCTTTTTCATTTTTAATTCACCTTGGATTTTTTATACTTACCTGACAAGAGAAGACAAACAGATGTGATCAAATAGTCAGATGCAGATTGAAAACAAGGCGATATTACCGCTGCTGTAATACGTACGAAACAAACCTAAAGCAACAAAAGATAAGTCACTTTTTGTTGCTTTTATATCAATGTAAATCAAGGGATTAGGGTTGTTATGACATGAAGGGAAGGGAGATGATAATTCAGAGGTTGAAGGAGTTAATCGTAACTAATTGTATGATTGTTAAAATAACTGTAATGAAGTGATTCTGGTTGCATACTCTAATTCTTGAGGGGAGTACTGCGAATTTTAAAATACTTGATCAGATACCACTGCTTATTATGGGTTTTCGTTTCGTACCATCAATGATTGAAGTGATTAAACGGTGTGATTGAATTTATGAAAAGGAATATTAATGTGGATAAGCTTTGCTAGTGTTGATTCACTTGTATCAATGACTCACATATAAAAGGGCATTTGGACGATTTACAGCCCATTGCCACTAATACATTAGCGTTTACTATTGTTGGCTGGCTACACATCTCCATCATCTCTTAGTGTTATTAAAACGAGAAAGGCCACCAAAAGTGGCAGCCTTATATTATTTAAACGCTATTCAGACGACAGGTTTAGAAGTTACCGTAGAAGTACTTGAATAGGTCAGAAGAGTAGATCGATTTAGTAGGCAGTTCATGGCCATCTTTCTTAATGTCTTCTTTAGTTGCATCCGCTAATGCATCAATGATGAAGATATGTGCACGAGCGTACTTCTCTAAAAGCTTAAAGCTAATTAGGCCCATATCGTAATCAATCGTTGAGTGGTAAGAGTAGCTCGAAATCGCCCAACCCGTCGAAATTGCATCTAAGTCATTAAACTTAGTAAACGGTGGGTGGAAGTGAGTCTCATCTGCAGCAGGATCTTGATAGTAAAAATCTGCTGTTGGAAGAGCGTAGGTGTTTACTGCTTGCTCGAATACATTAAGAAGTATTGGAGCTTTGTTAGTAATCATCTGCATTGCAGGGATTGCTTGGTTACTCTTACTCTGGATTGGACCTTCTTTAGTTAGTGCGATAAGACCTAACTTTTCAGGGCGAAGTACCATTAGCATCTCATCACGGACGAATTCATGGTTTTGCTCAATGAACTTATCGGTAGCACCAACACCTGGGTGTTCGTGATCGCCAACTGAAAGGACAACTAAGCCGTGGCCACGTTGCTCAAGAGGACGCTTCGCATAGTGCTTAGCAGCTGCCATTACCATTGCAGCGGTACCAGCATTGTCGTGCAAACCGTAGAAGTATGAATCCGTGTGGAATGTCATCACAACTGACTTACCTGTTGTACCA
Source organism: Vibrio lamellibrachiae (assembly GCF_050337265.1). Taxonomy (NCBI): domain Bacteria; kingdom Pseudomonadati; phylum Pseudomonadota; class Gammaproteobacteria; order Vibrionales; family Vibrionaceae; genus Vibrio; species Vibrio lamellibrachiae. Next base: position 77,415 of record NZ_JAKJSU010000013.1, on the reverse strand, counting down.
GGAATAAAGCCATAAACGTTTGATGAATTACGGTGACGGCCATCTTCCATCTTACCTTGAACACACATACGTAGCTTAACTGGCTCTTCTGCTGTTTGGCGATCGATTAGTTTACGAAGGTATAAACCATCGTCGTAACCAATAGAGATCCACGGTAGAGCTTCACCAACACTGTCACCGCCGCCCATAGCGCCAATACGTGTTGCTGTTTGCTTAGAACCAGGTAGGGTCCACCATGCAACGATACCTGCAGGAGCACCGTACGTACCAGCCGCAATGCGAGAGTATGCAGTACGACCCGTTGAGTACATTGGGCCGCCAGCTGAGAAATCGCATTGTAGTAAAACTATTTTACCATCAAGGTTGCGACCGTTTAGCTCAGCAGCAGTGCCTTGACCAACGTAAACAACTTCAGCTTCAATACCAGCTTCAGGCGTTAAACCAGAAGGGAAAGGAGTAACTGCGTATTCGAAGTTGTGTTCGGTTTCGCCTTCTTCTAAAGAGTTAGAAGCAATAACCGTTAGTTCGTTCTTAGTAGGTTCCCATTGTGCATTACGGATAGGGAAAAAGTCTTCACGCACATCTTCAACGCCGTATGAGCGTAGAGTATCAGCAACAAGAGTCTGTGCTTCTGCTTCGTATTTTGTACCTTGAATACGGCCCCAAAGAATGTTGCCATCTTCACGAGATTTCTTTGAGATATCAACAAGCTTCATAGCGAATGCTTCAATGTCATCAGCGTTGATATCACCACGAGGGTCTTCACTTGCATCAAGGTATGGTCTAGGGCTTTCATCCATAGAAAGAGTCGGAAAGTGGCCTTCATGAAGCGCTTGAACACGTTGTGACAATTCTTCTGGTTTCAAAAATGATACGTTAGCAAGAATTTTTACCATTTCTTCTGGCGTGCTCGCCATGTTTTGCTTTGCTTCTTTCTTTGTAGAGTCGGTCATAGGTTACCCTTATTTTTTGACTGTTATATGAATCACACACTCATATTATTCCTGCGTGTGAATTCATTAAAGGAAACTAATCGGACATAATGTAAGTCACATTGTGTCATTTTTTAATTCTGTTTAATCAATAACTTACGTGGTTTGTGATATGGTGCTTTGAGGGTGCTCGTGCTGCATGTTAGGCGTCAGAGAGTCATTTGAAGTATAAATAAAAAATACTATTTTGCTTTGATAAAAAATCACCTTTATAGTCGTGATGAATATCAAAGGAGCAATGATTACTTATGAATAAAATAAAAATAAATGGAATAATATGTGATATCGCATTCGATAGAATTATTATATGACCAAACTAAAACTCGAAGCTCCCGTATATCAAGTCGGTGATTATCTATACTCAATGACTTCTGGCGTTATTTCAAAAAATGACTCTATATGCCAGCTGCGCTCTAAAGAGTCAGCTTTACTTAATGTTTTAATTGAGACCTTTCCTGAAGTAACGTCAAGAGAAAAAATCGTTGAGAAGCTGTATCAAAATACCTACGCAACGGATGCGACAATCAATCAGCTCGTCAAACGATTAAGAAAATCACTGGAAGATAATAATCGCTCTCTTATTCGTACTATTTCTAAACAAGGGTACTTACTATCATCGCCACCCGATCAGGTAGAGATTGAAAAGAAAACTGATGTGAATTCAAATGCCAACCCTCACCTTATGGCACAACATTATAGTGGTGAGCACAATTTTGAAGGCCTTTCTAAAAGTGATGAAATCCAGCTTAAGCGTTTTGAAAATCCAGCCGCGGTAAAACAACTGTTAGAAACGACAAAAACTAAGCAGCGATTTTGGGGAGCGGCGGTCACTAGCGGTTGTGTTATTGCCTTTATCGTTGGTTATGGCATATCGATGTTAATTGGCCATGAAGGCTATCAATTAAAAGAGGTGACAACCTACGAAGCGGAGCAGATGACAGCAAGTGAATTACAGTCACCTGTGTTTTCTCGAGATGCGGGTACAAATAACATGACCATATATATTGAAGACAATAATGAAATTGTTCTCTGTGAAAGCCAAGATGGGGCAACAAAATGCTAATGAAGTTTAAGTATATTATTGTTGTTGCTCTTTGGCTGATTTTCGCTGCTATGGGTATGTTTGTACAAAAAATAACGTATACGCCAACAAAGCCTCATTTGGGTATTTGGACTGGTAGCACCGTTGTGCAATATCCAGAGCGCGAAATCGAAATTGACATGCAACTCATCGTTGATAACGCGAGTAACGAGAGTGCGAGACTCATTTCTAGTCTAAGTTCAATTGACGACGGTAGTGACGTGTTAAAGGGTAACATTACTGTCGACGTTATGATTATTGAGAGAAATGACGAAGAGCTGATATTTTCACTGTTAAATCCTAGTTATTCCGATAAAGCGCAATTAGAAGATTATATTGGGCGAGATCTACCAGCACAGGGGACATTAATTAGTGGAACGGCTTGGTCGATTAGCAATGATGAAATGTTTTTGTACTTGAAGTTGGGTTTTGGAGAGAAGCTTCGAGTTGTACTTAAACGTGAACGGTAAAAAGCCAGCGATTAAAGGCGTCGTAATGTCGCCATAAATTGAAGTGATAGGAAAGCACTGCAGTCGTTTGATGCGGTGCTTTTTTATATCTACGGCTTGTAATCGACTAATATAAAAATAAGCTATGCATGAGAAATAAAGTGACTAGTCTTGTGTGATGTACGATAAGCAAAACGAGAAGATAGAAGATAGAAGATAGAAGATAGAAAGTACTCGTATAATTAATCACCCTGTAGTCGTTACATGTGAATAAAACCCAAAAAAATCCCAACCGTAATGAGGCTGGGATTTTAATTATCTTACTTGCATGTGACTTTTACATGCTGTCTAAGCGGTCTATTACGCTTTGTAAGTAACTTCACCTTGCATGTAAGTCGCCTGAACTTTAACAGTATCAAGGTCGTTAGCTTCAATGCTTAGCGGGTTCTTATCAACAATAATCATGTCAGCAACTTTACCAACTTCTAGAGAGCCGTGATCAGCTTCCATTTTAAACTGCTCAGCAGCCCAAATTGTGTAGCCTTTTAGAGCTTGCTCTACTGAAATAGCTTCTTCAGCGTTTAGAACGTCACCAGAGTATGTTTCACGAGTGACGGCTGCTTTAATTGACTGCCAAGGTTTGGTTGGAGTAACAGGCGCATCGTTGTGTAGAGTCGGGCGCAGACCTTTCTCGATAGCTGTTTTTACTTTAAATGTGTGGTGAAGATCATCTGCTTTGAAATAATCGTGAATGATTTGACCGCCAGTCCAGTATAGGTGTCCCATGATGAAGCTTGGGCGGGTATTTAGCTCAACCATACGTTCGAATTGGCTAGGAGTTGTTAGCGACAGGTGGTGCGCGCATGAGATGAAGTTTGAAACATCAATACCATTTTCTTTTGCAGAGTTACGTGCGTGTTCTACTGCATCAAGTGCTGCTTCAAGTGCTAATTCACCATTTGCGTGGAATATGAAGTCTACGCCTAGTTGGGTAGCCGCTTGAGCTGTTTGGTTGAACATATCTTGTGTTCCCCAAAGAGGACGAGGCATGTTCTTGAATTCTTCGTTTTGGTATTCAATTGCCGTTGATGCATTGCCGCCCTGAACTGAACCGTCAGTAAATGCTTTTAGGAAGCCAATGCGGAACTTGTCCGTTTTGTATTCATCTTTTTGGCTGATGACTTGAGGGAATTCAGGGAAGTTGTTAACAATACCGCCAACGATACGAACTTTAAACTGCTCGTCTTTTGACGCTTCAACCATCGTCGCTAAGTTCTTTGGTGCCATGATCATAAGATCAGAAGCTGTTGTGATACCTTCTTCTGCGTACTTCGCAGATACAGCTACAACGTCTTCAGCTAACGGGGCAGGGAATGTTCCTTTGTAAGCTTGCATAACAGCGGCTTGACCTAAAATCATACCTGTAAACTCGCCGTCAGCGTCTTTTACATATTGAGAGTTTTGTGGAGCTTCGCTCTCTTTAGTAATGCCTAGCTCTTCAAATGCTTTACTGTTTAACCAGCCGCCGTGACCTTGCATTGTGATAAACATTGGTAGGTCAGGGTGTGCTGCATCGATTTCAGCAAGTGTAGGGATAGCCTGTTTTTTCACATCCCAACCGATACCCATCAACCAGCCGTCTTTGTTTGGTGTCATAGCATGGAAAGCAGCCATCATCTCTTCTTGAACCTGATACTTGAAGAAGCTTAGGTCGGTCATTTGTTCCATGTTTGCACAAAGTAGAATGTGAGAGTGATTCTCAATGAAACTCGGCATCAAAGTTTGACCTTCTAGGTCAACCATTGTGGCATTTGGATACTGTGCGACTAGTGCGTCTTTATTGCCTGTTTCGGTGATTTTACCATTTTCAACTAATAGTGCTTCAACCGTTGGTTGATCGTCGTTCATTGTAATGATTGAGCCGCCAAAAAATAGGGATTGATTAGCCATTGTAGAAGTCTCCACTTGATGAATAGGTGATGAGCTTTGCTCATTATTTGATGCGAATAGTTTCTTGAAAAATTTAATAGGCATTGTCGATATCGCTTATGCTGGTCACTAAATTTATTGGTTGTGAACTGATCCGTTGAGAATCTATAGTTCTTCAGCCGTCTGTGTATTGGATTTCAAAGTACGATTGGATACTAACGATATGAAATGAGTTGGGAAACCAAACTAATGAGACAAAATCTAAGTCATATTTTATCATTATTAACTTTCGTAATTACAATGACTTAGCGTATTTTCTTGTGAGGGTACTTATGGTTGTCTTTCGTTGTTTATTGAATGTTTTTAATCGTATTTACGCGTAAAAGAAGCCTATTGATGAATTTTTATGGCTCTGTACCAACATAAATCGAAGGCTTCTGATGAGTGTTAAGCCTTTATACTGAGGCTAACGGTTAGGCATTTTTGATAGGGAGTCACGCAGTGGAGGCGTGCTTTCGATTGCTGATGGATCTCACTCAACCTAGTGAATTAACAGACATCAATGATGTTTAAGTGGATGTGGTGCACTTTAGATTGATGCGTTGTTCGATGATGCAATCAAAGGCTAGGAGAATCGTTTGATAGAAAAAATCCCTACCACATTGTGATAGGGATTAACTTGAACTGCATAGCCTTTAAAGCTTTGGGCTGTGGTTACCGCATCACTACGCTTTGTTCTGCATCAGAGATTTACGCGGAAGACCACGACAAATCACTAGGCCAGACGCTACGATAAGCATAAGAGCAAACATTGTTTTGATTGCTGAGCTATGACGAGCTTCTGAGTTAATGGCAAGGATGATATTTGCTTCTTCTTTGCTTTCAGTTACTTCAGCAAGTAAAAGTTCAAAATCAGTCGTGCTTGTAAACGGTAGAGCAGGGATAGCAAGTACTGCTTCTTTTGTTTCAGCCGATAGCGCAGCGTGGTTTGTTACGTTGTCTTTGATTTCACCTGTAAGTGAGAACATAAGAACCGAACCTAATACTGCTACACCAAATGCTTGACCTACGTTACGCGAAGTTGCTTGGATACCACCAGATTGCTCAGCATCACGCTGCTCTAGAGCGCTTGTTACTGTGATAGACGCTTGAGTCATAAGAAGACCAACACCAAAACCAAAGATAGCTAGGCCAGCATGTTGTAGCGGGTTAACACCTGATTCAGTAAAGCCAAATGTAGCGATAACCAGACCAACGAATGAGATAGCGAAGCCTAGTAGACAAACTGAACGAACAGTCATGTTAGCCATTTTAGCCGGAGCAACAACGGTACCAATAATCATACCAACAGCGAACATAGTCATAAGAAGACCTGCGGCCATTGCAGAAGCACCACCAACAACTTGAACATAAGCGATGTTAATGAACAGAGAACCGAACATTAGGAATACGATAGCACACAGGTAAAGACCGATAAGTACTTGCTTGTTCTTAACAAACGTCGATGGAATAAGTGCTGTACCGTGTTTCGCTTCGAAGCTCTTTTCCCACTTCATTAGAATGAACAGTGTGATTGCGCCGAATGCAACTAGCGGAAGTGCAGGTGAAATACCCATGATGCTAGTGTCTGAAATTGGTGCAATTAGGCCCCACTCAGAAATCTTAAGTAGACCAACGATTGTTGCTAGTAGACCAGTAGAAGAAAGGATTACGCCGACTAGGTCGAATTTACCTTCGAACTTCGTTTTAGGCATTGCATCTAGCTTGAATGTCGCTAGGAACACAATGATGAAGTAAGCGGTAACACCCATAAATGAAGGAGTAAAACCAAATGCGTCAAGTGCCGCCCCCATTGCTAGAGGAACAACAGCTGTTGCAAGACCTACGGCACCAGCGATACCAGCAAACGCGATTGCTTGGTCTTTACCTTGGTATAGGCCTGCAACGTGCGCAAGGATTGAAGGTACTAAGAATACCGCACCAAGACCAGCTGCTACACGACCACCAAAAATTAGCACGTCCATATTAGGAGCAAATGCTGCAATCAAAGCAGAAGCAGCAAGTAGAAGTGCACCTAATCGAAGTTGACGGCCCCAGCCTATGAATAGACCTGTAAGGCCACCAACAACCATACCCGCACCAGCAATCAGCGGGTACATAGCGTTAGCAAATTGGATTTCTGGCATGGTAGCGCCAAGTTGTGAGATTAGTGCTTCCGTAGCAACAGCGAAACCGCTGTTATCTAGCATCGTTCCTAGTTGAGCTAGAATAAGAATACCTAAGCTCAGCCATTTTGCTTTGCCGGTGATTTCTTGATTGTTGGATTCGAGAGTCGTGCTCATTGGGTGTACCTCAGAGGTTCAAATTAATTGGTGTCGTTATTGATTTTTTCGTGGGTATTATTCAGTTGAATTACCGCTGAGGCTAACGACAAAAAATGAACTTAAATGGGCTTGCTAAGTCTTTGAGTAAACTGGTTTTATATTTTTTGTGTCACTTTTTGTGTTGGAATATGTTGCTTGTTTGTAGAAGGTAAATACTTGGTTTCTGGCTGGGTTTTTTAGGCATTCTATTGTTATAGATAGGGCTGCCAATCTACCAACCCATACTTTTTCATAATCGTATCTATTGCATCTGTTTTTCGTAATTCTCCCATCTTTGTATCAAAATACTCTATTAACTTATCTACCTTTTCTGCTTGTTCCGGATCGGGACTGAAAGCCATATAAATAGCTTCTGCTGAGACACAGCCTGCTGATTTTATCTCTTCACCCATACCTAATTGTGCAATCGTGTACATGGTTGAGTTATAAGTAAAGAGGAAGGTGTCGAGTCTCTCTTGTTTTACCATATTTAAATTACGTGTAATAAAATCATCATCATAAGGAAAGAAGCTAAACTGACCTTTATTGTGAGTGACGTAATCATTCAATTCGGCGATTGAGGTATCGTAAGCGATACCAATACGCAACCCTTCAAGCGACTCTAATCCATCATACTGCCAAGACGATGAACGATTGGCGAAAAAGCACATCCTCTGTACACCAATTGGATTATTAGGAAAGCGAAGACCAGGTGCTTCACTTTTAGCTGGAGAGAGAAGTGCAAGCGATTTTCCCTCGAAGACGCCTTGAATAGCTCGACTCCACGGATAAGTGGTAGAAACTATGTAATAAGGGCTATCAATGAAAACTGCATTGACAGTATCCATGACATAGCCTTGTTGATCTTGATGATCGCATAGCTGAGGGCACCAATCGATAGCGTTTATGTTAATCGCACCTTCGCGATTAATCGAATGAGTGTTTGATGAGGTTAGGCTAGAGCCATAGCAAAGAAGAGGCATCGCCAATATACAAGTCGAGAATAAAGAAGCGCTGTAATAACGGTACTTTTTTAAAGTCATTCTTTATTTCAACCTATGAGGGAGTCTGTTTAATATTGTTAACTTTAGTTGCTCATTTTCTCAATAGGCAAGCGACCCAAAGTAATTATTGGTGGTATTAAGGCCATTTTAGGGCGCATTTTGCGTCACTTTTATCCTTGATAGTTTAATATTGTAAACTTTGGTAAAGGTAACAATTCTTTACTATATCCACACTATTAGTGAGATCTTTATCAATTAATTGATTAAAATCAGCACTAAATACCTTGATTTAGCTCAATTTTAGACTTTTTATTAGTTGAAAATAGTTTACTGAAATTTGCTGAATTACTACTAATTGGGTAGTCTACCCCTCATAGAGTAAATTAATGTAAACGGATGAGTAAAATGCTAGAGCAAGTGATGTTTTCTCAACAAGATCGAGAGTCTTTGACTAACTACTTTCGCTTGGCAGATACCATAGCTGATCTGATCGGCCCTCACTGTGAAGTTGTTATTCATTCGTTTGAAAGCTTCGAAGAGTCTGTCGTTAAGATCGTTAATGGCCATCATACTGGCCGTGCAATTGGCGCTCCAATTACCGATCTAGGTTTAAAAATGTGGCGTGATTATGAAAATTCAGGCGTCGTATCACCAAAGAGTTACTTCACTAATAGCTGCGATGGCTCACTTTTAAAGTCAACGACTTGCATATTGGCGGGTTACGACAATAAAGCGATTGGCATGCTTTGTATCAATATGAATCTTTCGTTCCCGTTTCCAGAAATCATTAAAACATTAATGCCCGATGTCTCGGTGACCACCTCTATGGTCAATGAAAATTTTAGTACTAACGCTACTGATGTTATCGAGCAAGCGTTAAGCAGTGTTATTGAAGAGATTGATAATGATTCATCTGTCTCTGTTAAAGGGCGCAATAAAGCAATAGCAAAACGTCTTTTTGATAACGGTGTTTTCGAGTTAAAGGAAACAACCACACAAGTTTCAGAACGTTTGGGCATTACGCGCCAAGCGATTTACAAATATCTACGCGAATTCAAATCAGAAATTTTAATCAATTAATAATCAAAATATAGGTGTATCAATAATGAAGAAAATCATTAATACCAACGAAGCGCCAGCAGCTATCGGGCCGTATTCACAAGGTGCGACATTTGCTGACTTGGTATTTAGTTCAGGTCAACTTCCTTTAGTTCCTGAAACGATGGAGTTTGTTGAAGGTGGAATCACTGAGCAATCTCGTCAGTCATTAGAAAACTTAAAAGCGGTATTAGAAGAGGGTGGTGCTGGCATTGATACTGTCATCAAGACTACTTGCTTCTTATCAGACATGGAAAACTTCGCTGCATTTAACGCAGTGTATTCAGATGTATTTGGAACGGAAAACGCACCAGCTCGCTCTTGTGTTGAAGCTGCTCGTTTACCAAAAGACGCATTGGTTGAAGTTGAAGCCATTGCTTATCGTAAGTAATCACAGGGTTGGTTGGAGTATCTTATGAGTTTTACATTTATCGCACTTAGTGTTCTGTTCTTTGCCTTTTACGTCATACTTTCTAAATTTAAGAAACAGAAAAAAACGTTCAACTTCCGAGTTCTATCTGCACTAGTTGGTGGTCTGCTGTTTGGTGGCGCTATTCAACTGACGTTAGGCTTTGGTAATGAAGCAGTAAACGGTTTCGCTGAGTTAATCTCAGTATTTGGTAAAGGCTACATCAAACTTCTACAAATGATTGTTATCCCGCTTGTATTCGTAGCGATGATATCTTCAATCATGAACGTAGAAGGTGGTGGTGCACTGTCGCGTATCGCGCCTAAAGTGATCGGCGTTCTTATTGTAACGTGTGGTCTTTCTGCATTAATTGGTGTTGCTGCAATTTACATCTTCGGTATTGATGCAAACGCACTTGTTAGCACTGTAGGTTCAAGCGCTGCAATGGACGCTCGTGGTGCAAACCTTGCTTCTACACAAGAATCAATGGCGAACAATGGTTTAGCAAGTCTTGCTCTATCTATTATCCCAGCGAACATCTTCGACATGCTAACGGGCTCTGAAAGAACATCTACGCTTTCAACTGTTCTGTTCGGTATGTTCCTTGGTTACTGTATCCTGCAAGTAAGAACTCGTCGTCCTGAAAAAGTACAAAGCTTTGTTGATTTCATCAATGCTGCCAAAGAAGTTGTACTGTCTATGGTACGTGAAATCTTGAAGCTTACTCCATATGGTGTATTCGCTCTGATGACAACGTTCATGATGACAAACGATCTGTTTGCTCTTGCTGAAATGGGTCGCTTCCTTGTAGCAAGCTACGCTGCAATCTTTGTAATGTACGCTATCCACATCGGTATGGTTGCATTCACTGGTTTGTCTCCAATGCAGTTTGTTAAGAAGACTTGGCCTGTACTTGTGTTCGGTTTCGGTTCTCGCTCAAGCATGGCAGCTATCCCGCTAAACGTTGAAACTCAAACTCAACGCATGGGTATCGATGAAGAAACTGCGAACATGTCAGCAACGTTCGGTACAAGTATTGGCCAAAACGGTTGTGCAGGTATCTACCCAGCAATGCTAGCTATCATGTCTGCTCAAGTTATGGGTATTCCTGTAGACTTCGCATTCATCGCTCAACTGGTTGCTGTAATCGCTATCGCGTCTTTCGGTATCGCAGGTGTTGGTGGCGGTGCTACATTCGCAGCTGTTGCTGTACTGACTATCATGGGTCTAGACATCACGGTTGTTGCAATCCTAGTATCGATTGAAGCACTGATTGACATGGCTCGTACAGCGCTTAACATCTCAGGCTCTATGCTGTCGGGTGTTCTAACGGCTAAGAAGAATGGCACTATGGATGAAGAAGCATACAATGCTGAACATGCAAACCCATCTTCAGACAGCGAAGTCGTGGCTTAATCATTCGCACTATTTAATCTAGCTCCTTCGGGAGCTATTTTTGTTTACTATTTATAGGTAATAAAAGATGACAACAGTAATCGTAGGTGGCAATGCCGCTGGTATGAGTTTCGCTGCAAAATACAAACGAAATCAACCAAGTGAAGAGATCATCGTTATTGAAAAGCGTGATTACGTTTCGTTTGGTGGCTGTGGTTTGCCATATTTCACAGCGGGTATGTTTGACGATACTGAACGTTTGATTTCTCGTACTCCAGAGCAAGCTATTGCTTCAGGTTTGGATCTTCGCTTGGACTCTCAAGTTATCGGTTTAGATAAAGCCAGCAAGTCTGTTTCGATTAAAACCAGCCAAGAAGAATATCAATTGGCGTACGACAAACTGATCGTATGTACTGGTGCTCGTCCAATCGTACCTAATTTTGGTGAGTACAATTCTGAGCATGTTTATACACTAACAAGTATGGAAGATGGACTTGCCGTTAAAGAAGCATTCAAAAACAAAGAACTGAATAACGTTTGTATTATCGGTGCGGGCTTTATCGGCCTAGAGGTTTTTGATGCAGCAGAACACCTAAATAAAAACGTAACGATCATCGAGCGCGAAGCAACGGTAATGAGCCGTCAATTTAGCCCAGAAATGATTGATACGGTTGAAGCTGATATCCGCGAAAGTGGCGCTGACCTGAAATTAGGCTGTAGCGTTCAAAGCATCTCCGATGCTAAAGACGGTGGCTACGAGATTCAAACGGATGATGGCGTTGTAAAAGCAGACGTTGTCATCATGTCACTTGGCTTCAAGCCAAATACAGAAGCGTTTGATTTGCCGAAATATGACAATGGCGCGCTATTAACGAATGAATTTGGCCAAACAGAAGATGAACATATCTTCGCAGTAGGTGATTGTGCAACGAGTTACCATATTGCTATGGACAAAATGGTTTATCTTCCACTTGCGACAACTGCCAATAAGCAAGCTCGTATGATGGCTGATCACCTTGCAGGTAAAGACACGTTCCTTGATGGCTTCTTAGGTTCGTCATGCCTGAAAGTACTGGACCTTGAGTTGGCATGTACGGGTATTTCTGAAGTGGTTGCCAAAGAACATGGCATCGCATACAAGACGTCAATCATCAAAGATAAGAACCAAACAGATTACTGCCCGGGTCAAGAAGACATTAAGATAAAAGTACTCTACCATCCTGAAACAAAAGTACTTTTGGGTGGTGAAATTATCGGTAAGAAAGGTGCAGTTGGTCGTATTAATGCGTTAGCTGTTGCGATTACCGCTAAGATGACGACTCAACAACTAGGTTACTTAGATTTCGCTTACGCGCCTCCTTTTGCTCGCACATGGGATGCACTAAACGTTGCGGGTAACGTTGCGAAATAAAAAGAAATTATCACCTTCGATATGAAATTTGAAAAGCCAGTCATTAATCATGACTGGTTTTTTTTCGTTGATAGCTTTCTCAATTACTGACGATTATCGCTTTGCAAACTACACTCATAAATACGATCTCGGTATCAGTTTAATCCATTATAAGCGTTAACGTTTAGCGTTAGGGGGCGACATGGCCAAGCAGAAAGTTCAGCATTTCTTTCATCCCGTTTCAGGCACAATCAGCTACGTAGTATCCGACATTGCAACGAATGAAGCGATCATTATAGATCCTGTGGCAGACTATAATGTAGCCACAGGAGAGGTGACTTTTGAGTCTTCTCAGATGATTCTGCATTACATCGAAAAACATCAATTACACGTCACAGCAATCCTAGAAACACATATTCATGCGGATCACCTGACAGGTTCATTCTTCTTACATGAAAAGCTCAACGCACCTATTCATGTGTCAGATGCAGTGAAAGAAGTGTACGCAACATGGAAAGACGATTTAGCACTGAGTGAGATGTACGAATTTGAAAACTATTTGTTGGATCACGAGCACCTTGGCTTCGGCGATTCAGATTTGGAAGTCATTAATACCCCAGGGCACACACCGGCTGACTTAACGTATAAAGTAGGGGATGCAGTGTTTGTTGGGGACTCTTTGTTTCATCATGGTACTGGGCGAGCTGATTTCCCCGGCGGCAGTGCCAAACAGATGTTTCATTCATTAACCAAGCTTTATGATATGGACGATGATACTAAGGTGTATCTGTGCCATAACTACCCTAAAACGGCGGATGAGTTGGTCCACATGACCACAATTGGTGAAGAGAAGCATGAGAACTGTTTTATCCAAGAAGAAACGACAGAACAAGAGTTTATTTGTCACCGAGAAGAGAGAGATGAGCAACTGGCGGAACCTAGATTAATTAACCCAGCTTTGATCTATAACTTAACCTGTCAGTTACCTCAACCACAACCAATGCAGTAGGCTTTACCCATGAACAAAAGAAAACCCGAACGCATTATACGTTCGGGTTGATCTGCTTGTTTTTTATTTTCTAATTAGCGCAATTTCGATGTCTTTACTATTAAGTTGTTAACTAATTAGGTAAGGGAATAGTTTGGATTTCTCTTCAGGTGTTAAAGCCTCAACTCGAGCAATATTAGTGTCAGGGATTGCTTCAGGATTAGGGTAATGCTTTAACGCTTTTTCCATAGACTCTTCTCTTATCAAATGAAGAGTAGGGTAAGGCGAACGATTCGTTAGGTTTTCAGTATCTTCCGGCTGTGTGCCATGGAAGTAGTAATTCGGGTGGAAGGTGGCTACTTGATAGATGCCTTCATAATCTTGCTGCTTTATAAGACCATCGACCCAATCTAAAAAGAAGTTATAGTCCATAAAATCTTGAAGCATATCAGGGATAACAACGAGTGTTGTTTCTAATTCTTTAGGATCTTTACTATCGAGTATTTGAAACTCATCTAAGATAAACTCTAGAAGTTTCTCTTCAGTTGTCGCAGGCGTTACCGCTATTTTGATCTGCTTATTTTTATTAGGTTTGTGTGCGAATGGGCACAAGTTTAACCCTACAATTACATCCACTAACCATTGCTCTGTTTGCTTCTCAGCCAATTCATATTTATTCATTAGAGATTCTTAACTAATTTTTGCAACAGGATAGCAGAAATTGAGACGAAGAATAGCCTCTATGGCCTGACGGTATTAGCCGCTGCATCTGTGACCTGAATTGCCTGAATTTTTGTGCGTTGATAAAGAGCGTAGCAAAGTGAGAACAGTAACGCGTATAAAACCATGCCTCCCATTGCAACGCTAATCCAGCCGCCGTGCTGCCAGCAATAGATCAGAAAGAAACCGCCTAAACTGCCCCCGATATAGTAGTGCATGAGATATAAAGCGGTAGCCGTGGCTTTTGCGTGTGTCGCCTTTTGGCTTACCCAAGAATAGGCGAGCGTGTGGGTGAAAAAAGCACCAAAGCTAATAAGTAAGAGCCCAATCAACATCATAGGAAGTGTATCGTTCAAAGCGACCCACATTCCAATCATACTAATGATACTACCTGTGACCATACCTGACAGTGGCTGCTTGGATTGTGTCCATCGCCCGGTTAGCTTGGAGCTGATGGTTCCAGCTAGGTAACAAAGGAAAATTAATGAGGCGAGGCCGATGGGCAGATAATGAGGCTCGCTGACTAAGCGAAACGCCATGACTGAGTACAAGTTAACAAACAGCGCGAAGTTCACACCGCCAATGAGCATAGCGAACCAAATCGTACGGTTTATAATGTGTTTGACTAAGGCTCGGTTATGGTGGAAGAACAGCCCACGTTGCGGAGTGAAGTTTTCCTGCTTAGGTAAAATAGCGCTAACAATAATCGCTCCCACAAAAGTAACGATAGCCATGATGGTAACAGCATACTGCCAACTAAATAGATCGGCTAAAGTACCGCCGAGTACCCGGCCGAAGATACCACCGAGAGAGTTAGCAGCAATGTAACCCCCTATGGCACGGCCAAATGCGGCAGGGCTGAGCTCCTCTACCATGTAAGCGACTGCCACAGATGCAAAGGCAGCAAGCGCTATTCCCATCAAGCCACGAGTAATGAGTAATAACCAATAGCTATCGCTGATTAACATCATTGCGCCGATAACTGGCATAGAAAACAGCCCGATTAACATCACTTTTCTTCGTCCAAATGACTCCGAACAAATAGCCCAAGGGACGAGAAAAATGGATAGGGCAAACGTCGAGGCAGCAAATACACCATTAATCTGTGTTTCAGAAACAGAGAAATGTTCTGCTAGTAAAGGAAGAATCGGCTGAAAAAGGTAAAGATTACAAAAAACTAAAAATGAACCTAGCGCTAGGCTCAGTGTGATTTTTCGATATTTTGCACTACCAAATTCGACCATGGGGATTCCTGCTTGTTGATACATCTGGGTGTTAGATATTAGTTGGTGAGTATGTGATCAAATTAGCAGTGAAATTTCGATTAATAAAATATATTAATAATATATAGTCAATATAAATAATATATCACCATGGATTCAAGACAGCTGAAACATTTCGCTATGGTTGCTCAGTACGGACACTTTACGATGGCAGCCAAAGCACTGAATATCGCTCAACCTGCTTTAAGTATTTCCATTAAGAAGTTTGAGCAGCAATTGGGTGTCATGCTATTTAAGCGGCAAGACAGAAAAGTGGAGCTTACCCATGAAGGGCGAGTGCTTCTAGAGCATGCGAAGCGTATTTTGCAGCAACTCGATGATGCAAAGCTCGCCATGGATGAATTGATAGGACTTGAAAAAGGAGAGGTACGCCTAGGGGCACCTAGCATGATGGGATCTTACTTCTTTCCAGAAATATTGATGGCGTTTAAATCCCTTTACCCAAACCTAAAGCTCACGTTAGTGGATGCGGGAACTCAATCCATTCGGGAGATGTTATTAAATGGAGAACTCGATATAGGCGTCGTTGTGAATAAGGATATTCCGGTAGATTTAGAAGTCGATCACCTGATGACTGGAGAGATGGTGGCAGTTGTATCTGAACAACACACGTTAGCTAACCACGAATCAATATCATACCCTGAGTTTTTTGAACATGAATTGGTGATGTTTAAGCCCGGTTACTTCCATCGCGATTTCATCGATAAGGTGTCACGAGAAGGAGACTATGACCTTAAGTTCTCCTTTGAAACGAACTTGATTCCTATGATACTCAATATAGTAAAACGAGAGTTTGCTATCTCGGCCTTGTTAAATTTAGTGACAAACCACGAGCCTGGAGTGGTAGGCATTCCATTTGAAGAACCAGTAAAAATGGATCTCGTTTTAGCATGGAGAAAGGAGGGATACCAATCGAAAGCCGATAAAACGTTTATCGACTTTGTTAAGCAGTATGTCTAGGGGAAATTGAAGCTCGATTTAGGAGTTGTACATCTTATCGAAGTTCTTTTGATTCCAGCCAACCATAACTTGATCGCCGATTTTAAGAACCGGTATTGAACGAGCACCCATAGCTTGTAGTTCTTTACGACCACGCTGCATTTTTGCATTGGTGAGTCGGTATTTTATTCCCTTAGAGTCGAGATAGCGTTGGGCGTCTTTGCAGTGAGGACACTTATCGGCAACATAAAGGACTATACGTTTCATAACG
Organism: Vibrio lamellibrachiae; assembly: GCF_050337265.1. Classification (NCBI taxonomy): domain Bacteria; kingdom Pseudomonadati; phylum Pseudomonadota; class Gammaproteobacteria; order Vibrionales; family Vibrionaceae; genus Vibrio; species Vibrio lamellibrachiae. The sequence goes on along the minus strand of NZ_JAKJSU010000013.1, from coordinate 61,104 downwards.
GATTCTCAATAGATTAAACAGTACATGGGGAGCTTTTATGCGCAGGAGTTTATCGGAAAACACTCATCGAGAAAAGTAGACGGACAAAATCAATGATTCGAAGGGCTAAATCCGATAAACTTAGCGGCCATTAATCATCATCGTTACCCTATCTATGCACTCTTCACTCCGTTATGTTCAGGGCTATCCAGAGCATATAGTTTCTCAAATAGAACAGTTGGTTTCTTCTAATAAACTGGTAGCTTGGTTTGAATCACGCTATCCAGAAAACCATGTTATCAAAAGTGAAAAAGCGCTGTTTGAATATACGATGGCAATTAAAAACCGCTACATGAAAAAAACGGCACCACTAAGTAAGGTGGTCTACGATAGCAAGATCCATATTATTAATAATGCGCTCGGCCTTCATACTTATGTCAGTAAAGTTCATGGAGGCAAGATTAAGTCGAAGAATGAAATTCGCATCGCGAGCATATTTAGAACCGCGCCTGAACCATTACTTCGCATGCTCGTTGTCCATGAACTCGCTCATATTAAAGAAAAGAGTCACGATAAAGCCTTCTACCAACTTTGCTGCCATATGGAAGCCGATTACCATCAATTGGAACTAGATGCTCGAATGTTTATGATCTATCAAGAACTAAAAGATAAGTGATATCGATATGAAACCAACAAGAAAAAAAACGAAGAATGAATCTGATAGTTCAGCGATGAAGATAAAGACCGTTCAAAGCGAAGCTGGCTTACACAAGCGGAATAAGCATCATGGTCGCTATGATTTTGATGCGCTCATCACTTCACTTCCCGAGCTAAAGGTTTGCGTTATATTGAATCCTCATGGCGAGCAGAGTATCGATTTCTCAAATCCTGTTTCAGTTAAGTTACTGAATAAAGCGCTATTGGCTCATCATTACAGCGTGTCTGACTGGGATATTCCTGAAGGTTACCTTTGTCCTCCGATTCCAGGGCGAGCAGACTATATTCATCGAGCCGCTGAATTATTATCTAAAGAGTGCAAAACAGTAAAGCATTCTCTGGTGAGATCGCTTGATATTGGTGTAGGGGCAAACTGCATCTATCCAATTATTGGCGCGACTGACTATGGGTGGCAATGTGTAGCGAGTGATGTTGATGAGGTTTCAGTTCAGAACGCAAATGAGATTGCGCAGCGTAATCAAAGATTAAAAAGCAAAATTGAGTGTCGCTTACAAACCAATAGTCAGTCATTTTTTGCAAGTATTATCAAGAAGGGTGAGTTCTATGATATCACCACCTGTAATCCTCCATTTCATAAATCCCTCCAAGAAGCAGAGCAGGGTACACAAAGAAAAATCAAAAATCTGAAGGCGAATAAAGTTAAAAAAGGCACGCTTAAGTTGGATGATGCCAATAGGAAAACGACAGCATCAACGCTTAATTTTGGTGGTCAAAAAGCAGAGCTTTGGTGCCCGGGCGGTGAAGCCGAGTTCATTAAAAATATGGCGATTGAAAGTAAACAGTACGCTGCTCAGGTCTTATGGTTTACTACATTGATCTCTAAAAAAGAGAACGTTAAGTGGATGCAGAAAACCGTAGAGGCAATTGGCGCAGTTGACATGCAAATTGTGGAAATGCGCCAGGGACAAAAGATCAGTCGTTTCGTCGCTTGGACATTTAAAAGTGAAACTCAGCGAAAACAATGGCTGAAACTAAAAAGTTAACCATCATACGATAAGAAAGGGAGCGGGTTATGGACATTGAAATTTATATGCCTTGTAACCCCGACTGGCTCTGCGATGGCTTGTTATATTCTTTTGGATTAATCGGTATTGTTGGCTTCCTAATCTTTGTTGGCGTTCTGTATAGGGAGCACAGAAGAATAAATACTCCCTATAAACAAGGTAAGAAAAATGGGAAGCAGTGAGGCTTCTTTTGTCGTCGTTGGCACTTGTCAGTTATGCTAATGAGTTCTGCATGGTTGTGTGACAAAGTGATCTAATTGATTCGGGGTCACTGGACGACTTAGATAAAAACCCTGGCAAAAATCGATGTTACTTTCTTTTGAATAATCGAACTGCTCTGCTGTTTCGATTCCTTCCGCAATAACGGGGATATTCCTCGATTCGCAAACGAGCTTAATCGCTTTGATAACCGCCCTATTGAAGGGATTTAGCTCACTCATAAATTGCTTATCTAATTTAATGACAGAAATGGGTAGTGTATTTATCTTGTCTAGATTTGAGAACCCAGATCCAAAGTCATCAAGTTGTAGATTAAAGCCCTTAGCCTGTAGAGCGTGTAAGCACTTATAGCTTTGTCCATTATCGTCAATGATGAGTAGGTCAGTCACTTCAAAAATTATCTGGTCAGTCTGAACATTAAACTTATCTAAAATGTCCATTACTTGTTCTGGGAATTCTTCAGACAGTTGGTAGGAACTCAAATTGATATGAACAGCCCAGTTTCGGCTTTTATTCCAATCTTTGAGTTGTTTACATACAGTTTCGATCACCCATAAACCTATTAAGGGCATAAGCCCCGCTTGTTCCGCCAGAGGTATAAATTCAGAAGGAGAAACCTCCCCAAGTAGTGGGTCGTTCCAACGCATTAATGATTCAAGCGAAGATAGCTGACCACTCTTTGTATCGAAGATAGGTTGATAAACTAGGTTAAATTTATCTTCCTCGAGTGCGATGGCCATTTGTTGTCGAAGCGTGGATTTTCGATGTAGCTCGCTAAGCATCGTCGGTGCAAATTGATGAGCTCTGTTACGGCCTCTCTCTTTTGCACTTAACATCGCCACATCGGCAAAATTAATGAGTTGCTCAAAAGATTGGCTATGGTTTGGAAAGTCTGCGATACCAATACTACACCCTACATTTATTCGCCCAACTTTTTCGATGTCGATAGGTTGATTGCATTGATGAATAACAGACTGTGCGAACTTTACCCCGCATACGTCAGGTAAATATATGATGAATTCATCACCTCCAAAACGGGCTAGGGTCGCACCACAGGGTAGTATTGATTTTATCTTGTGGGTGATTTCTTGAAGTAGTTGGTCGCCAACAGGGTGACCATAGCTATCGTTAACTAATTTGAATCCATCAATATCGATGAATAGTACGCAGTATTTTTCTATATAAGGAGAGCTATCAATTTTCTTAATAATTCCTTTCCGATTTAATACTTGGGTAAGAAAGTCATGATCAGATTCATGTATCGCTCCATGATATGCATGCTTTTCATCATCCATATTGATCAAATTCATTAGAACTTGTTGTTTGTCATCCAACCAACGCATTTCTAGATTGAACCAGTGGTGACGTTTTCCGATGAAACTCTTGTGGACGGCATGTACTATCTTTTCCTTCCTGATCCTATCTATCCATGAATCTGCGAGAGCATTGTTTCCAATAAACTCTCCTAGAGTAGTAAATGTCGGTTTATAGCAACGAGTGAATGAATCGTTAAAGCTAATGGTACTTCCATCAGCATCAAATAAAATAGAGTTATCGGAGTGCTCGCTAAAAGCTAGTACCTCAGCAAGCATTGCTTTCTCGCCATTTTCTAAATCTATACCCGAGAAATTAAACAAGATTTTCTTAACTTTGTTTTTTGGAGAGAGGTGCCACCAAGTTTGTATAGATTCGCCTTTTTCGAATAAAGAGCGATAGTACAGTAACGTAGCTGAAACAGCCTCTGACATTTCGCCTTTAAGATCTCTAGAGTAAAGTTCTTCACGGCAGTCGGACTCCCAAACGTCTAAAGCTGAGTCATTAGCCCAGATTACACGCCCATCGCTTATGCTGTATATCCAAATAGGTGTATGTAATTTTTGAGGTAGCTGAGGTAATGAAATCACGATGGTCTGCCTGACGTACTTTCAGCAAAGTATTACGACTACAGCACTTTGCTAATTTTTATTAATTGGAAAGAAAGGTATAAATATAACCAAGATCTATAGGTGCTTTAGTGCTTATGATTAGTGTTATATCACTCAGTAACAAAGAACTTTTTGGCCATATCTATGGTAGAGATTATCAATTTATATCGTTTAAAATAAGGTGCAGTTTGATTTTTTAGCCGGTGTATATGTAACGTGATATTTCACTTATAAGATGCCTCTTTGATTGAACATTCAAAGAGTTCTTGAGACGCTCTCGGTGCATTGTGTAGTACGGTAGCGTTTTATTAATAGTAAGTTGTTGTTCGTATACTGGATATCAGAGTTCTAAGCCACTCGTACGCGAGTGGCTTATGAAAGAAAGGTAGTTGAAGCTGAGTTGCTATTGAGTATGGTGCTCTTTGATAAATGCGAGTACATCGCTTCTATATCCTAGTAATACCTGAAATTCAAATTGCGTAATTTTATGATTCTCGTTCGATTATCTGCGCTAGTTGACGTTGGTACTTTTCAACCAATGCCGCATTTCCTGCTTTAGTTTCGAGCTGTACAAGTAATGACAAAGATGGCTGCCGTAAACCGTAACGTTGGTGGAACTTCATTAATCTTATTCGCGCATCAGTAAATTCGTTTTGTTCGATTTCGATTTTGGCTAACTGTAGTGTTGATCTTACTCGGTTCGGGTCGTGATCAAGTGTTCGCTCAAAATAACCTTTAGCTTTAGCGATATCTCCTGCCTTTAAAGAACAAAGAGCGGCGTTTTCATAACTGCCAGAAATCAGGTAGTAGTATGGCTGCTTTATGGCTCGATTAAAGTAGTCATCGGCTTGTTTGAAGCTTCCTTGTTTGCACAAAAAAGTACCGTAGTTATTGAGTATATTGCCGTTGTTCGGTTCTAGGCGAAGCGCACGCTTGTAAGTTTTTTCTGCGGCTTGTGGCTCACCGACTGATTCATAATAGTGCGCCATGCTTAATTGCGAGCGATAGTAGTTGGGTGCGTGTTGAAGTGCTTTTTCAAAATTCTCTCGAGCTTTGATCATATTACCTTGCTCTAGGTAACCTAATCCTAAAGCTACGCGTGTCTCAGCCATTTCAATGGTTGATGCTTTGGTAGGCGGTTCACCACCATCAGTCACTGTAATACAGCCTGCTAGTGACAGCAGTGATATCGCAGAAAATACCTTCTTCATTGAGCGCTCCTTATTAGCAAGCTCATAATATTCCGAATACTTCTACGATGATTGGTTAATAAAAAACAATGCGATCAAGTTTGCAATCATAAAAAAACGGCCACATTCGTGACCGTTTTGTCCATTAGTTACTAACTAAATACTTAATAAGTAACAGCAGGTTACAAGATAAATCTAAGACTAATCATCTTTGGTAAAGTGGTCTTCACTAAACTTATCAAGATCGTAAGGTGTTTGTTGGTAAACACAATAATTAAGCCAATTTGAAAACAACAAATGACCATGACTTCGCCAACTCGCACAGGGTTTATTATCCGCATTATTATTCGGATAGTAGTTAATTGGCATCGCTGGTTCCATGCCTTCTCCTAGATCACGAATGTACTCATGATGCAGTGTTAAAGCATCGTATTCAGGGTGACCAGTAACAAAAACATTTCTCTTATCTTTTGTTGCTGCCAAATAAACGCCTGCAATGTCAGAGCTTGCAAGAATATCTAGGTCGGTATGTTCTTCTAAAAATTCTGTCGAAAAGTCCGCATAGCGAGAGTGAGGGGCTAAGAAAGTGTCGTCAAAACCACGTAAAACAGGATGATAAGGTTGATGAATTTCATGGTGATAAACACCCGATAATTTATCTTTCCGGGTTCGTTTAGGTAAGTCGTAGAGTAGTTTTAGTCCAGCTTGCGCAGCCCAGCATACGTATAACGTTGATGTTACATGGCTTTTTGCCCAGCTCATTATCGTTTTAAGATGATCCCAATAAATCACATCTTCAAACTGTACGAGACCAAGAGGAGCACCGGTAATAATCAGCCCATCGAAGTTACGGTTTTTTACCATCTCAAATTGACGATAGAAATTATCAAGGTGCTCGGTCGGCGTATTTTTACTTGGGCGGTCATCAATGCGCAACAGCTCTACATCAACTTGAAGTGGACTGTTTGATAATAGGCGCAAGAATTGAGTTTCAGTCTCAATTTTCTTAGGCATAAGATTTAAGATCAACACCTTTAGAGGACGGATCTCCTGAGTAGAGGCGCGAGATTCCGGCATGATAAAGATGTTTTCTTCTCTTAAAACATCGGATGCAGGCAGTTGATCGGGGATCTTAATCGGCACAGCTTTTCTCCCTTAGCTATTGTTTTAGACGTCTATACATCCAAACTTAGCGCAATCGGAATGAGATGTCGATAGCAAATTCAATCTAAATTGCGTTACTATTCATACTTGCTCGCTATGAAATATTAATCATGACTCAGACGTTGACTCTTATCCGTGGCTTACCTGGCTCAGGGAAATCTACACTTGCACACTCAATGAATATTCCACACTTTGAAGCAGACATGTACTTTGTAAACGCTAAAGGTGAATACCGTTATGATGCAGAGCTGATTTCAAAAGCGCATCAGTGGTGCTTTAACCAAGTTGAACAGGCTGTGCTAAATGGTGAAAGTGTCGTTGTATCCAATACGTTTGTACGCCGTTGGGAGATTCAACCGTATTACAAATTGGCCATTCAGCATGGGATTAAGTTTGAAGTGGTTGAATGTACGGGAGCGTATGAGAATATTCATGGTGTGGACAAAAAGACAATTCTTAAAATGAACAAACGGTGGCAGCAATGGCAAAACGATCGCCAGTAATCGAAATAACGTCCTATGGAATCTATACTCAATGGGATTCTCGCTCAAAACACTTACCAAAAATCCAAGAGTTTACAACCGATGTGCCTGCTGAAATTGATGTTGAGTTTGGCCTTATTATCAATATCAAAAAAGCCAAAGGTGAAAAGTTTTCATTCTGCATAGATCACCCGGGCATATTGAGCAAAAAAGGAGAGCCTCTAGAGCCGTTCACCGGTGAAGAGTATATCAATAGTAACGACTATGACTTTTACCTAGGTGATACCGTCTGGGAGCCTTTGGAAGATAAACTGGGTAAGTGGCGCATGACTATCGAATTACAAGGCCGTGTAGTCGCAGAGAAAACGTTCCACTTGACGGCAAAAGACGAGCAACAGTTTTGGAAACATCGCGGATTTTAAGGACTAACTTGCCTTCTCTTCAAACAAGCGTTTAAGTTTAGGCAAAGGTAGTGGTTTATAGAAGTAGTAGCCCTGTAGAACAGCAACATTTTGATCAATCAAATAGTTTACTTGATGTATTGATTCAACTCCTTCAGCAACGATGGTTACTCCAAGTCTATGGCCCAAATCGATAATGGCGTTTAATACTGGTGCACTAACTGATTCGATGCCAATGGTATCAATAAAGCACTTATCCACTTTTAAGTAATCAAAATTAATGGATTGAAGAACAGAAAGTGAAGTGTGCCCTGTACCAAAGTCGTCGATAGACACCTTAATACCTTTTGTTCTTAACAGTTTAATAGTATCTCGGCCAGTTTCATCTAACATCTGCCTTTCAGTGACTTCTATTGTTAGTATGTATCCAATCTTAAGAAACTTCTCTCTGTATGAATCTAGTAAATCAATGCACTTGTGTTGGTGCAAGTAACTTGGTGGAACGTTAATCCCTAAGTGAATAAGCTTGTCACTTGGAAGTTCAGATAAGTCTTGCAACGCTGTTTCAATTACATAATCAGTGATTCTATTAATAAGACCTTGCTGCTCAGCAAGTGGAATGAATACGTCTGGTCGAATTAAGCCTAGCTTTGGGTGATTCCATCGAATTAGCGCCTCTACGCCGGCAATATTTTGATCGGCCGAATTAATGAGTGGCTGGTAGCATAGGAAAAACTCATGACGGACTAATCCTTTTTTTAGATCATCCACTAGAGTTGAACGCTTACGAAAACCTTTCATTGAGAGGAAGATAATCAAAGATACTAGCAGAGATACCGCAACGGCTCTGATACATGCAAGTACTAGATTATTGGCCACGTAAGAAGAGTTCGCTTCAACTAACACATCAAAATTAAATTGCTCAGATCGACTGTATGCGTGGGTATTCTTAGGGGAGAAAGAACTATGATGTGGATAAAACTTATTTCGGAACTTTAATGTTACTGAGCTAGATTGGCTATTTGCTACCGTTGTAAACTTTTCAAGTAGGTGATTTGTATTTACTATCGAGAAAATACCAGAATGTTTATCATTAACTTCAGTATTGACAACAAATAAGGTTCGCTGCGAGGGATCTTTATTTATATCAACGAACGCGGCACCATCATCGTTACCCTCTGCTTTTATAAATGGACTTAAATCAATATTAATAATACCGCGCTTAGAAGAGCAAACCGCAATATCATTTTTTACTACGATAAGTTCTCTTGATGTATTTTCAAACATCAGATTTTCCTGCATTTCGTTGCAATCAATTGGCTCGTTTATTGCGGCAAGATTATCGGATTGAAGATCGCTAATCGTACTTACTAATAACAGTTGGTAAGCCTTAGCGTTATCGTTCATTTCTTGTTGAATCGAGTTCATAGTAACAACGATAGACGTTGATGTAATAGCCACCAAAGGCAGGATAACAATAAGTAAAAAGTGCTTAAGCGGAGTGGGTATGACTAACGATGATAAATTAATGGTCATAACGCCTGCTGGACTGTGTGGTGAGAGAAGAATGCGTGTTACTAGGTGACAGTATAGTAAGAGAAATGACAGAAAATAATAGTAGGGAGAAATTATTCTGACACTATTCTCACTTTCGCTTTGAACTAAGATCTCATTTTTTAAGGTGTTAGTTAATTTTATGCAAAAATAGGTCGTAGCGAGTCAGGGTTAGGGTGATACAGGTGATGCAACTTGTTGATTAATAAATTGGTTATTTAAGATAACATGTAAATAAAAACAAAGGAGCGTATATGCTCCTTTGTTTTTATGCTTACTTGTTTTTATGAGTACTTATTTATTGTTCTACTTCTTTTGGTGTTGCTCTTAACTTATTAATGAAGCTGATAACTATTGGGCTAACAAGCACAAGAGCTGCAATTATAGTGAATGAGAGTGTAATAGGGCGCTCCCACAAGAAACTTAGCTCACCGTCACTGATCATTAGCGCTCGACGTAAATTCTCTTCCATTAGACCACCTAATATGAAGCCAAGTAGTAAGGGCGCTAGTGGAAAATTGGCCAATCGTAGTGCTATCGCTGCCATAGCGATGATTAGCATGATGAACACGTCCATGGTATTAAATGAAACTAAATAAACACCGGTGATTGAGAAAAACAGAATCATTGGAAGAAGAACCGTCCTTGGTACTGCCAATAACTTTGAAATATATGGAATCAGTGGAAGGTTCAAAATAACCAATACAATGTTACCAAAGTACATTGAAATTATAACTGACCAAAATACGTCTGGGTGATCAACAAATAAACGTGGACCAGGTTGGATACCATAAGAGATTAAAGCGCCAAGCATAATAGCGGTAGTACCTGAACCAGGAATACCAAGAGTCAGTAGCGGAACAAATGAACCACTTGACGCGGCGTTGTTTGCTGATTCTGGTGCAACTAAACCGCGAATGCTTCCTTTACCAAACTCTTCTTTCTTATCTTTTGGAGCGAAACTACGTTCCATTCCATAGCTTAGAAAGGCTGCGATTGTCGCGCCAGCACCGGGAAGAACACCTGTAAAGAAACCAAGAATAGAAGATCGGATTGAAACAGGAGCGACTTCTTTAAACTCTTCCTTAGTTATCTTCATGCTACCAATATCAGCCATGACCTTATTTTCTGCATCACTTGTGTCTTTTTGTGGCTTTAATATGCCCATTAAAGTTTCACCAAGAGCGAAAGTTGCCATTGCTAGAAGCAAGAAGCTAAAGCCATCCATCAAATCAGTTAAGCCGAAAGTAAATCGCTCTACACCGACGCCTTTATCAATACCAACCGTAGATAGCATTAAACCAAGAATGGTCATCATCCACGCTTTAATTACCTGACCTGGGCCAGCGAATGCGGCAACGGCAGATAAACCAAGTATCATCAGTGCAAAGTAATCAGAAGATTGAAAACTCAATGAGACACTAGCTAGTGCGGGTGCTGCGATTAAAAGCATGATTGCTGATAACGTGCCACCAGTGAATGAAGAGTAGGCAGCTAATGCTAATGCTTTTCCGGCTTGACCTTTTTGCGCCATTGGATAGCCATCAAATGCTGTCACCACGGTGGATGAACAACCCGGAGCGTTGATTAGTATCGATGAAGTAGAACCACCGAAAACCGCACCGTAATAAACACCGGCCATTAAGATTAAACCTGAAGAAGGGTCTAAGCCGTATGTAATAGGGATCATTAAAGCGATGGCTGAAATTGGTCCAAGACCGGGCAGCATTCCAATAAAAGTACCGACAAAACAACCAACTACCACCATCATGATGTTCATTGGCATTACTGCGGTAGAGAGTCCTTGTAAAATTCCGTCTAACATAATGTTAATCCTAATTACCAGATAATGAATAGCAGACCAGGCTCAAGATATACATCAAGAGCTTCTGTCAGAAGTAGATAAAAGGCGATTACAAAAGGAAAAGATGCGCCAAGTAATACTGATTTCCGACGTTCTCCGAGCAAGTAAAACCCTGCAAGCAGAAATAGGCTGGTTGCAAGAACAAACCCTAGGTAAGTTAGCCCAACGCCATAAAGAGCCATCAAGCATAAAAATGCGATAAGCAGTTTCCAGTCAAAATCAGAAACAGCGCCGCTATCTTGGTCTTTTTGTCCTGTAACTAAGAGGATCAACGAAAGTCCAATACCAGCAAATGTGAGTAGAGTGGGTAAGGTTCTAGCCGTGAAAGGTTCATATTCGTCCCCGGGGAAAAGGGGAATGAGAGTGCTTTGGTAACCATATACTAGGCAGACCAAAAGGAAAATAATCGCCCCGACTCTATCGCGACATAGTAAGTTTTCTTTACTGAAAAAATTAGTTGGCGAATCCGACATATCCAACTCCATTTGCTTGAGGAAATAAAAGGCCGCGTACGAGCAAGTTAATGAGTAGCTGTCAGCTATACTGAAGACCTAAACACTAACGAAAAAGTAAGCTGATTGCTGCTAGTCAATTGGGCTTACATGTTTAAATACATAAACAACAATGTAATAAACAAAGGAGTTTTGGGGTTCAACTCGTACACGGCAAAACTGGGTGTTATGAAGGGCTATAGCGAATATAGAGTCGCATGCAGCCCTTATATAGTAGTGCTAAATACTATTTTCTTAAGGAAAGCAGTTACTTCAGGAAACCAAGCTCTCGCATTAGGTCGCCCATCTGTTTCTCTTGATCTTCTAGGAATGAATAGAAGTCTTTGTCTGCTTTGTAGTTGTCAATCCAACCATTGCGGTCACGAACCACTTCCCATTGCTCTGTTTTGTACATCTTAGTTAGAGCCTTGTTCCATTCGTCGATCTTCTCTTGGCTAGCGCCTGGTGCTGCGAAGAAACCACGCCAGTTAGCAAATACAGTTTCGTTGCCATATTCTGTTAGCGTTGGAATGTTTGGAGCTGCAGCAAGACGCTCAGGAGCCGTCACTGCGATGATTTTAACTTGGCCAGACTTAGACATTTCTAATACTTCGCCTAAACCTGTAGATAGAAGCTGAGTTTCGCCAGATAACAATGCTGCCATTGCTTTACCGCCAGCATCGTAAGCGATGTAACGGACTTTCTTAGCATCAAAACCTTCACCTTTAAACGCAGCTGCGACAACGAGGTGATCCATACTACCGCGAGCAGAACCGCCGGCGATTTTAACTTTACGAGGGTTTGATTCGAATTCTTTAACGACGTCTTCCCATGTGTTGTATGGAGAATCAACCGAAGCAACGATAGCACCGTAATCGGCAATTGTGGCTGCAACAGGTGTTAGGTCACGGAAAGATTGTGGGAAAATACCAGTCAGTGAACGAACTACGATAGGTGTTGAGTTCACCATCAAAGTGTCTTCTTGACGCTCTGCTGTTTCGATAAGGTGTGCAATTGCTTTACCGCCACCGCCACCAGATAGGTTTTGGAAAGATACATTTTCAACAATGTCAGATTTAACTAGAACATCTCCTGTACCACGTGCAGTCATATCCCAACCACCACCAGCACCACCTGGGATGATGAAGTGGATTTTTTCCATATCAGCGGCCATAGCGCCAAAAGAAAATGATGCAGCGATGATCGATGCCGCTAGTGTTGGTTTTAATACCTTAAACATGTTTCACGTTCCTTATGTAGGTGCACGAATCGAATAGAGACGTACTTATCGTTATGTTTTTCTATATCGTTAGGAGGAATAACAATGTAGATGTGATTAAGGTTACGTGTATGTTAATTTTTTGTCTGCAATGTGTGGATAAAAAGAATATCGGTCATTTAGAGGGTTTTGTTCATAAAGTTCACGAAAAAAGGTGATCTGGCGCTTGGTTGGGTTTATTGGGAATTATATTTTTGGGGTGGCGTAGAGTGTTGACTATTAAACACAAAATGTAGTGCTTGTTAGCGTGTTAGGAAGTGGTAGCGACTCGGTAACGATTGAACCGGTACAGTAGAGTGCTCTAATAGTTTTGAAAGTGTTGCGCGAACTGAATACCAATCATCAGTCGTTGTGATGATCTCTGATGAATGAGGATGGTCCGGGTTGTAATGAGTTGTACTTTTTTGATGGGGGAGGTTAGAACGCGGTTTTGAAAACTCAGGGCTATAGAATTGGAAAGCGAGAGAGTGCTGTTCTGTTCCTATTACAGTGACTGAAGAAAAATCTAAAAGCATTACCTCTTGAGATTCCAATAGCAATATATTGCTTGGTTTGATATCGCAATGTACATAGCCATATTTGTGAATTGAATACACCGCTGATTCAAGTGAATTGAGTCTATCTGTTGAAATGCTCTCTCCTTCGGTGCTCGTATCGGCCATACCATTTAATTGCTCGGTTAATGTCTGGCCCGCGATGAAAGGGTAAATAATCCAATCAATTTGCTTGTGTCCATTGTATTCAAGTAGTAAAGGCCAATATTGAGATGGAAAGCGTGTTAGAAACTCTGCAGCCTGCTTTAAGCCATGTCGGCTAGAGACGCTTGACGCGAACTTGATGACCACGTCACCGTATTGCTTACAAGAGGCAAAATAAACGTGCTCTCGAAGAGCACGTATAAATTGATAGCCAGATTTTTCCAGCAAGTTGGCCGCACTGATGTAGCGCTCATCGACGAGGGTATTCTCCTTGGTCGACATTACCAATGTGCTAGATTCCACTAGGTAAAGAAAATCCAGCGAAGAAGCCCGGCACAAATGGGTTCACTTGTCCTTGGGTTCGTATTGCTATGGTTACTTTACTGTCACCATAATCAAATTGGATTTGGGTTTTTTGTGACGTAGCTGACTTCACTCTAGGTTCTATTAATCTGAACCAATTCCAGTTCCCGGAAAACTCTTCTTGAGCTACTGATTGAGCTTGCGCACTTAACTTAACACCGAGCGCATCTTCAAGTTGTTCTTCTCCTGCCCACGTTAATTGGCTCCAAAATGTTGGCCCGTGTCGATAGGTAAAAATTGTCTGTTGATTGGTAATGGAAAACTCAGTCAAATCAGGGGTCATGTCTACCGCTTTAATCTGAAATTGGACAGAAACCTTACTTGGATCGGATAGAAATAGTGCTTGCTGAATATCCTTAGCTTTACTGATCATTTGCCATAAATCTGGGTCAAGTGCCAAACCAGAGCTAGGTAATAGCCCCGGTAAGAATGGACTAGACCCTTCTGTCTCAGTAAACATTTTGAGTTTTGTTGCGTAGAAAGTATCAAAAATCCCATTACTCGAGAAAAAGGCAAATACATCGGCGACGCTCGCATCATTCGATGATTTTCGGCTAAATGGGTAGAACGACGCCAAAGTCTGTTCGTACGGTTGATAGACTTCAGATGCCCACGAACTATTCAGGTACTCATGAGTCAGAGATAACAGCATTTCGTTACTTTGTTGACTGATGCCATCAAGGATCTGTTTCATCAACTCAGGTTGATCTGTTGCGACGGTTGCTAATGAACCGATTGGATTATCAGCTTTTAATGAGGCCGACAAGGTTTGAAATGCGAGGCTTTGTGGTTCATTACTCTTATAGAACTTGTCTAGCCAGACTTGAGTCTCTGCAATCGAGGCTAATATAGAATCGATAGGTTTGTTATTGGCTTTATCAACGGTAATTAAACCATGTACAGCAGTGAAGCTCAGTGATATTTGACGAGCAGCCTCTTTCTTATCCGTATCCTGCTCTGGGATGACCGCTTCTTCGCCCTCTACTGCAACGGGTTCGATTTCAACGGAAGTATACTTAGCAAGCGTGGTGTAAAGCAGTGAAAGTGGGTTTTCACTTGGATTTGCCAAAACGGTAAGGGTCCGATGTAGCTCACTTGGGTTGCTTATCGGTTTTACGTCGATGTTTTGAACAACCGAACGCCAATAGTTAATGTAATCCTGCTGGTACATCTGCTTTAGGTCACGGCTAATACGATACATTTCCAGTGCACTTGGTGCCGCTCCCGCAATCCCTTGGTATGCCTGAATAGCCTCTTTAACTAACGGAGAGTCAACCGATAGATCAATCTCGTTAAACCCGGATGGTGTGTATAAATAGGGAACTAAATAACCCACGAACTGAGGCGGGAAGCTAAAGACTTGGTCAAAGTTACTTCCAAGCTCAGTGGTTATGTCAACACGCTTAGAGAACCGATCTAGATTGACGATGTGCTCATAAAGCAACATCTCGACCCCAGTTTGATTGATGACTTTCTTCGCCAAAGACTCAAGAGCCACATTAGGTTTTACTGGAATTAGATTTTGTTCAAATGCATCATTAAGTAGACGAGAAAGCTGGGCGGTATTAACACTATCGGCTTCACCTTGTTCTTGGAGTGTGTGAATAAAATAGCTTTTTAGCTCTTCGACGTTAGTTCGATTTGGATTGAACAGCAATCGATAGTTATTAAGTAATGTTAGAGTCTTAGCTTGGTCTTCTAGGTTAACGTATACGAACAGATCCTTTTCAAGCGTGTTTTCCATTGAAGGAATAAGAACTTGTTTTAATTCATTAAAGTAGGCCTGCTCGACCTCTTTTTCAATCGTCGGTGAGGGTAGGAATGGAAGATTATACCAAGGCTTTGGTTCTAAATAGAGAGCGTAGATTCGATACAGTGAATATAAGTTAGGAACGTTGTCTGACATATTTTCAATGTCATATGGAGACGCTGAAATCGCTTCTTTGTAACGCTCGAGTAGTTGATCTGCTCTTAACTCACGCTGGCTTTGATCGTCAAAGTTGAACTTAATCAAAGTTAGAGTTGCGACCAAAAGCCCTGCCCAAAATAAGCTATAGAAAGTTTGAGCAAAAAGGAGAGCATTTTCTCTACGCTTATTGACTCCAACAAGTTCCTGTTCGTTTAGCACAACATGCGTCATTAAATGTTGTGAAAAAAGCGTTTGGTTAACAGGGAGTTGAGGGTTGGAAAGGTACTCATCGTTACCAAGTGAGTGATTGACAACACTCGCTAAAATGTCTTTTTGATTCTGTTCTGTACCATTATGAGTGAAGTAGAAACCTCTAAATTGAAGGCCGTCACTTAATTGTTCACCTCGATAAAGCCTTTGTAAGAACGTCCACAAGTGCTGTTTCAGTAGACCAAACTGGAAAGGCGCAGAGACAATAGAGTTCCTGAAATCTTGATTGAGCTGATTACCCAGTGCGGTATTTACATTGCTAATCAGTTGAGTAGTTAAGTGATCAAACTCGTCTGAAAACCAGTAGGAATCGATGCCACCATGTTTTTGGTATGGGAAGGTAGCGCCAAGTACGTCATTACGTTTTGATTCGTCGAATGAAGAGAAAAACTGACAAAAATCGCTGATACTGCCCATGTTAGTAATGACATTATAAATTGGTAAGTTTAAACCGAACGTGTGATTAAAGGTCTGAATCGTGGATTTCAATTCATCAGCATTTTGAGTGACTTGCTCTTCGTTAGTCAGCAGTGAAGCAATATCTGTTGTTAACAGCAAACCATTAATGGCCTGACGAGGACGCCATTTATTTAAACATTTACAAAGGGTCTTAATGTATTCGGGGTGTTGATCGTCGCCAAGGCTAATTGACATTAGTATAGAGTGTTCGCTTTGCCAAAATAGGATAGGGAACTCTATGTCATTTCCAAAATCATCCAACTTGTACGCTTCATACCCCATTTGACTGATTATTCGTTTGTCTTGTTGAGGGTTTTGACTCAATAAAAAGTAGATGGGTAAGTCGTAACGGCTTAAACGTAACTTCTTTCGACTTTGTATTCTCATCATTCGGTGAAAGTGAGTGATGAGAAGCTTTTGGCGTTTTTTAAGTAAAATTCGTTGTTGGTTATCGTCAGCTGTTTTCTTTTTAGGCCGTGACATTAACCAGAAGGTGAATAAACCAAATAACAATGCGATGAGCATACTTACAGAGATAACAGCCACCAAGTGAGCAAGCCAACTAAAGGCCCACGCAGTGACGCCACTTATAACCAAGACAAGTAGCGATACGATAAGGGAGATGATCACTCGCTTTGACTTGCTATTTTTCTGCGATGATTTCGTATCAGGCATAATAGATAAACTTCATCCTTAATTGTTATTGTTCGTTCTTTACGATGATGGCGTTGATGTTGTCGTTACTTTGATACCATTTCTTTATTGATTTCGCTTGTGTCGACGATGTCGCACTGACGATCACTCGAAAATAGCTTTTATATTCGTCGATAGTTGGCTCAAAAGTGGAGACTGATAGCTGTTTAATAAATGCGGATGCATTAGCTTTCGATGAAAATGTTGCGAGTTGAACTAACCAAGGTATCTCGCTACTGGCACTCTTAAACACGTTATCTGTGGGTTCAACGCTTGTGGTTTTTCTGTTACTTGCGTTAATGGCTTTCATGTCACTAACACTGATGGCTTTAATGGAATATTCACTTTGCTTGTCAATATCCTCCTCAGTGCTGATATAAATAATATCGCTGGTTTGGCTCGACAAAATATAGCGTTGGCTGAAATCTCCAAGGTAGGAAAAATCACGAGCTCGCTGTGGGTGAGTCTCGTTATACCAATACTGAGTAAGCCCAACGGTTGTCAAAATAAGCATTAGATAGAAGACAGTAGAGATAACGTAGCGGCTTTTTCTTGCGGGTTTACGTATCTTGGGTAATGACACTTTTGTGTGACAGTATATATGGCTGGATTGACGGTACTGACTAATCAACTGCTCTAACTGATGAATTGATGTCTTGAGTTGGTCGCTGCCATGCTCTCTGAATTGACCTTTGAAACCAATGCTTAAAAAGATGTAGATTATCTCAAGCAAATCGATCATTTTATGTGGTTGTCGAATCGCTTTTTCAGTGACGTTGAAAAACAGCTCGCCACCATTTCGCATACCGAACAATTCACTTAACAGAGTTTTGTTTTCCCATCCTTTTTGCTCGCCCCAGTCAGTGTAGATTATCAACTCATCAATGACGACTGCGTAAAGAAAGCAGAGTTTATCAATGACTGCAATGGGATAGCTGAGTTGGCTCGCTTGTTCTTTAACGTTGTTGATGTCATGAATGATCTCTTCTCGCAGAGAGGTAAGATCATACGGCTCTGGCATCGTCGATATTTTAAGAACCGTCGCAAGAAGAGAGCTGCTGATATTCAACAGCTGATTTTCCGCCTTATCAAAGTTCTGCAAAAAGGCCGTTTGATTTGAATCTGAATGAATTGGAACGCGTTGTGTCGGCGTATCTATATCCTCAGGCTTTGAAAAAGTCTGATTCGATTTATCCCAAACAAGCGTATCTTCGTCTACAAATTCCATATCATTACCTTAATGCGTAGAGCACGACTTCAAGTTCAGATATTCGGGCGTCGACGTGCATCGCGAGTGCATCTCGGTTGTCTAACATTTCTGTCCAGGTTTTATCAAGGCTATCTATTTCAAAATAGGAAACACCCTGAATCGGTTTCAGTTCGCTAGGAGCGAGCGGTAAAGGCGTAATTGTGATTCCAGATAATGAGTTCCGAACAATATCAACAATGCGCGTATTACTACTTAATTTGGCTGATACAGGGAACAGCTCGTTAAGGTCGCTACTATTGATATTGGACTTAACACTGAGTACTAAACGGCGATTGGATACGGCAGATGTATCTTTAATGATGGTTCTTAGTAAGCGACGTTTTTCAAATAACGACATATCCCAGTGATATTCCAATACAGAGTCTTGCTGCACAAGGGTGAGCATATTTCTAAGATTGGAAAATAACGGATTGAAGCATTCGTAGAGATCGTTCTGACTTAGAGGCTTACAGGTATCGGGTAGTGCTGGCGTAAGAGCCAATACCTGAGCTTCAAATTGCTTTAGCTTACTGTATAGCTCATGAGTTTGTAGCTTAGGATTTGCAATTGTTAAGTCAAACCACGGAAGCCATGAATTCAGAACCTGTAGCCATAGGTAGTCTTGCATCATTGACTGAGCGCTTTTCTGCCCTTGTCCTGCTTGTATACGTTTAATTAAGTTATTTGCTCGGTTATTTGTTAAGGCGTGGATCTCTTTGATGCGCTCAATTAAAAGTAGAGATGCCCCGTAATGCAGGCTCGCTGGTATAAACGAGCGGTCGAGAACTACATCACCGGATTCACTGCATTCAAGTACTTTAGCAACAGGGATTAAGGTAAAGCCAGATACATCGTCACTGTTAAACTTTAAGCTGATGTTGAGTAATGCTACATCTATTTCGACATTTGCGTTTTCAGAGGTAGAGGTATCAAAGACATTGATCGCTTGAGTTAGGTAACGGCTTTGGTCGCTGTTTTTCTGGCTGTAATCATTATTGCCTTGCAGTGAGATAGGCAATGCTAGATAAACGATGGTTTCAATTGTACCCTGCGGGATATCAATCACTATTTCGTTTAACAAATCGAAATGAGTACCATCAGGGAATAAACCGCTACAGTGTGATACTGATAGTTTACCTATTTTTAGTAGGTCATGGTTGATGCTTAACTCTGTCACACCATAAAATGGAGATATACCAGCAAGGGTTTCGACATTTTGGCGAATGTAGTTTTGTACATAACGATCCTGCTGCTGAAAGTGCTGAGGAGCGATAAACATTCCTTCTTGCCATACTACTTTTTTAAATGCGTCCACGCTATTTCCCTATGTCGTTGAGACAACTTATTTCTTTAAACTAACTGCTTCTTAGAGACTGTTTTTTTATTGATATTCATAGACTGTTACCACCATCCTGTATCAGGAGTAATAACCTCAAATTCTGCTTTGTTTCCCGATAAGTTCAGCTGTAAATATTGCTCTTCATCGGCAGGTAGTACGCTGACTACTTTAGGTTCGCTTTGTTGATAATCAGCAAACTCCACTAGCACGGCGAGAAACAATGTATTTTTGTTGATATCAATATCGATGGTGCTGGTACTCGTTGGCATTACAATTGGGAGCACTTGTTTTGAAATAAGGCTCGCTGATAGCACTTGTTCATCTTGGTTATAGAGTTCAATAAATTGAGCTTGTAAGAACGCCTGTTTTTCGTTTAGTTGATAAAGCCTAACCACGACTGGGTTGCCTTTACTGGAATTCGATGGATTGATCGTGTCATCTGCTCTTATTGCGAAACTATGCGATGTGTAAGTTGGAACTGGATCGGAAGAGCAGCCAAACATAAATATTGCTAAGAGTGCTAATGCTAACCACTGCGCTTTCAATTCTCTTCTCCCTGTTTTTGCATGTTCTCCATAAAGAGGGCTTTGAATTGACGTCGAAACTCACCGTTATCTTTTCTATGCTCAAAGTGCTTCGTGTATATACGCCAGTACTTTTTTTCTTTACTCGAGAACAATCCACCAGAGATATAATTATTAAACTGATGCTCTAACTGTTGAGGAGCAAACTCATTAAGGAACTGATCAACGGTTTTTTCTAAAGCTTCAAAAAGAATGTCATGTTGCAGAGGCGGGTTCTGCAAGTATTGTTGATTCTTTTCTGTTAACGAAACAAGTTTATTCAGTGTTTCCTCTAACTGCGTCGATTGGTCGCCACTACTAATTGGCAGATACTCTAAATCAGATGTTGAAGACTGGATCTCTTCTTGGCTCACCTCATGAATTTCGACATTTGCTTGAACATCAATGTGAGGTTCAATTTCAGCGGACGTGAAGTCTTCAAAAGGGTCAGAAGAAAACGGGTCGTCGCTCATTACATTCGTTTGGGAGAAACTGGCGTTACGCTGTTTTGCTGGAGGCTCACTTACTTGATCCAGAAAGTCGACATTATCATCTTTTAGATTCAGCGAAAATGCAGGCTCATTTAAATTGAAATCATCTGTTTGAGGTTGTTTTAAATCGTTATTACTTCTCATTAAGGTGCTTATCAACATAGTGTATTTTTCAATAACAAGGATGTCACCATCGTTAAGTGGATACTCCTTACCTGAAACTAATAGCTTGTCGTTCAGTGAAGATTGATTTTTACCTAGATTTGAAACGACATAACCTTTGTCGCCTAGAGAAATGCGACCGTGTACGCGAGAGATTCGCTTACTTTGGTCTGGCAAAGCAATATCACAAGAAGGAGAGCGGCCAAACTCACCTCCATTTTCAGGTAAGTAGACAACTCGTGATGTGACTACTTCATCTTCAGGAATAGAAATTAAATGAACACTAATAGTCATTAGTACTGTCTCTCATTCATATTGTCTCTCACTAATTACGGCCTCGCGTTGCCTGCTACTATTCTTTGCAGTTCTGTCTTTTGATTTGCTACTCTGCACACTTCGCAACGGCAAGGTTAAATTTATCTAGAAAACCGCTGTACTTACTTAAAAATCGATTTGAAAAATAGACGCCCATGGGTTTCGTCTCTAGCAATTCTGATTGAAAGTAATCAGTGGGTAATTGCGCTGTTTTTATCTCAGAATCAAAAACAAGCTTATCTTCTAAAGCTATATCGATTTCTCGGCTTTTTAGTAGCTTTAATAATACTTTAGCATCACGTGGCTGCTTTACGACGTTATATCCATTACGTTTTAGCCAAAACCACTTGTTTGACCCAAATTTTGCTGAAAATTTAAGGTTTAACTTCGAAAGCTCATCGATTTTTGCTGGGACACCAGGTCCGAAGTACCAATATAGTTTTTGCTCAGAAATCGCGTTTGAAAGAGTCGCATATTCGTCTCGTTCTTGAGTGTTTGTTGCGACGAAGAAACCATGCTGTGTTCCACTATGTACCTTTAGTTGAGCCTCTGACCACGAAGTCATTGTAATTTGGTAAGGCTGGCTCATTTTTCCCAGTGCGCATTTTACTTTACCAAGTGCTAAACCTTGCATTTGCCCATTTTTATACTCTTGGTATGGTGGCCAGTCCTGAGTTGTTAACAACAAGCGAGTAGGGCCAAAGTTATTTTGACCGAGGCTACTTTGGCTAGTCACACCTTCAGCGCTTAAATTATTTATCCCTAAAATATATAAGGATATCAATAAGGCAAACCTATTTATCATCACTGTTATTCCCTATAAGTTCAGATATTTTTAACACCGATACCGGAGGGTAATAGTCTAATTGTTTAGCTGCTCCAATGTTAACAATATATGAGTACTGACTTAATGGCTCAATAGGAATATCACTGATATTTCTGATATTAATGCTTGAAGTGAGAACTTGTTCGGCTTTGTAGGCGGTAAATTGACCAACATTATAGTAACGACTGACAATCCCGATTAACGCTTGGGAGTTTCGAATAGGTGTTTCAGTAGAAGAAAACGTCGGGATCTTATGACTATGCATAGTATTCACGATTCGTTTTGCTGACGAAATGATAAATGAGTCGGGCGGCAAATACGCAAGGTCGATACCATCGTTATCCATTTTGATTACGATATCGTCAATTGAACCTAAGCTAGGTTGCCCTTGATTAATGGTTAATGGATACAAAACAACACGCTTATTATATTGTTCAGATAACGCCAACATTTTTTCGGCGGTGACAACAGAGTTGTTTTCGAGTGGATTATAAATAATTCCAATTGCTTCTATTCCATCAAGTTTGCTGATGGATTTAAACTGTACGTCATGAGGGACAATGTGGCTTACGCCAGTGAAGTTTCTAGAAACCGATTTCTCAGAAACAATCTTTGAACCAATAGGGTCACTCACGATGCTAAATACCGCGGGAATATTACCTGAGCGGAATTTAGATGGAGATTCGATAGTGCCAAGAAGTGACAGCGTTACGGTTGTACCGAAGGTATAAACAAGATCCGCATCGAGTTTGTCGATAGAGCGAATATTTTCAGACAGCGCTGCTTTGTCACGATTGGCATCAAGAATTGTATACTCGACATCGACTTTACTAGATAGGTACTCCATAAAGCCTCTCTCAGCATCAGTCACGCCTCGCCATAGCAACATGACTACATGGCTCTTCTCTGAGGCTGAAACAATAGGAGAATATAGCGATGGCAGCACGATTAATACTATGGCTAACAGAGGTCGAATCATTGTGATGCCTCCAGCTGCTGTTTGTCTGACTTGGTAAACAGCGTATAGAGGCTAAGTAATACGATGGAACTTGTGAGTAGAGTCAAACCAAAGATCAGTATGGTCGTTTCAAAACCGAATAAGCTAAGAATAAAGCCTGCCAATATTGGCCCCGCCACATTGCCAATTCGTTCAATTAACCTGAAAATCCCGATTGTTTTTCCCTTGTCTATTCCTTGATGGCGAAGCAGCTCTATTACGAGTGGGATTTGAGGTGATACACAGATGCCATGAGCGACACCGATGAAAATTACGATCATTAAGAGACCATACGTCCCCGGCAGTATTAGAATATTGATTAGAGCGACCGCAGAAAGCAGACCTCCACAGACGATAAACACCATTTTGTTGCGATACTTATCAACGAGGGCTGCGCTAAGAGGGGAGATGACAATAAGTGAAAGCCCATAAGTCATCATAATTCGCCCTGAAACAGAGCTGCTTTCTCCCAAAAATTGTAAATAGACAGGGCAGATATAATAAAGAAAACCAGTCAAAACAATCTTTGCGGGGATTGCACTGAAAAGGCAGATAAGAGCGAAGTATTTATTACCTAACAGAACTTTAAAGTCAGATAAACGAACCGGTTTACTGCTGTTTTGAGATTCTCTTTGAGTGAAAAAGAACCAGACCAACAACGCACTCATTAGAGCAAGCATCGCGGCACATAAAAAGGTGGTAGAGAAACCTAACTTGTCAGCCATTATTCCGCCAATAGCTGCACCACACAGTGAACCAGAGAAGAATGCAGACAGGAAGGTTGCCATGCCCTTAGTTCTGTTTCCATCGTGTGTTGTATCGGTGACATAACCTTGCGCTGAAATAAAGACAATCCCGTACCCAACGGCTGTTATTGCTCTTGCAAACAGTAGTGTCAGCATATTAGGGACAAAAGCAGTAAGAGAAAGGCCGACAGCTGTGATGATAGCGCCAGTAATTAATGATTTTCGTCGACCTACTTTATCAGACCAGTAGCCAGCAAATGGAAGAGAAAGTGCCCAACAGAGCATAAACAAAGATATTGGTATACTGGTCTCTAGGCTTTTAGGTATCCAATCTAGGTTATTGGGTAAGCTAGAGACAAAATTTGGAAAAAACGCGAGTGAAGAGGCTTCTGCGAACACCAGTAAAAAGAGTGGTAGTCGTATAAAACGATAATCGAGAGCAAACAGATTTTTGTTTGGCTGATTTGGGTTGAGCTTTATAACACTGTTATTCAATTTCTTAAGTAACAACCCTATTTCGTCTTTTGAAATAATGGTTGCTAAGTGATTTACAATGTCACGGTTGACGGCCATGAAAACCTGCTTAAGCTGTTGCCAAGGCGCTAATATTAGAAAATGACAAGTAAAAAGGATGATCTCTATAACAACCAAGCAGGAAGCAATTAATACTGTCACCATATCCATAAAGCTTTCTTTAAGTAAGTTCAGGATTATGTTGTCATCAGTCACGACTTTTACGTATACATTATCGATGCTGTTAATTGGTGAAGTGTGTACGCTACCTTCACCGACAGAGTGCTCAGGATATTGATACGCACCTTGGCCATTGTTAATTAAAGATATTGAGAGAATTTCTCGATGACTATGGGTATAGATTGAAAATTCTTCTTCAAGACCGTTTAGCCTATTAAGTGGAATGTCATTGTTTACTAGGCGTTCGATGACACTAGAGAGGGTGTCGCCAATGAGGTTTGACTTTTGTTCTAGTTTGCTTTCATAGACTGATGAAAAAGAGTTCATGGATTGATAGGAGAGCCCTACATTAGCAACCACCGTTAAGCCTACGGTGATACTGATGATGACGATAGGAAAGTGTTTCGCTGTCCATCTTGCCCATTGTGAACGAGCCGCACTTGCATTAATGATCTGATGTGCTTTGGTAATGCTTACTAATGTTTGCGAGCTAGTCTCTTTATCATCGGATGACAGAGCAGACCGAGCTTGGCTCACCTTTTTCAAAAATACATCTAATAAGTTTCTAACCGCTATAAAGCCAAGACCTGCTGTTATGAAAAGCCAGAATGCAGCAATGAATATTTGCTCTTTTAGTAGAGACGTTTTAATCAAATTGAGTGGAGCAGTGTCGTAATGAAGTGACAATTCGCCTTCTTTAACATTGAAGGTGTTATAGATATCAAGCTTTAACTGACGTTCTGTTCGTTCGATCTTCGTTCCTGCACCGAAAAGTGTGTCACCTGACTCTGAAGTCACCGATATATGAGAAATTCCTTCAACCAGTTGAATTCTTCTCTCTAGCAGGTTTTGAATGTTGGTAATCGACGCGAGAGGTAAACCAAGGCTGATTGCTTGGTTTATGTCATTATGAGTTTCCTCAAGCACGATTTGGTAGGTTGAGTCTGAAGTCTCATTCAGTCTCTTTTCAAAGTTGAGATAGTTTAGCGTGGTGTTTAAGACGATAGAAAAGAGCAACACTGAAGTGATAGCAAAAATAAGCTTCACTTTGAGTGTTAGTCCCGTTTCTGTTGCATGCTTCTTTTCTACCGTCATTTACTGCTAATTCCCTATGCAATACTAAGTTTAGTTCTTGTTTGTTGGAGTTAATGTCTTTAACTAATTAATTGTTAATGTAAAACCTTCAGGGGAGCTACTGCCAATAACAGCGACTTCTGAAATTGGTTCATTTCTGCTTAATCGAGATATGCACTCTTCAGCCAGTTTTGGCATCAATGAGCGGTTAATGATCTGTTCGACTGCACGACCGCCTGTTGTTGGATCACTGTTACGATTGACAACGAACTCAATAAAGCTCTCATCCCAGTTAAAGGTTGCTTGGTACTGTTCTGCGAGTTTTTTCTTAATTCGGTTCAACGAGATTTCAGTGATTTTAGACAGCTCATCATCGTTTAGAGGGTAGTACGGAACAATAGTTGTACGCCCAAGGAACGCAGGCTTGAAGTACTGTTGTAAATCAGGTCTTATCGATTCTAACAACTCCGTGTTGTCGATGCGTTCTTCTGACTTCGCAACAACATCACATATTGCTTGGTCGGCGGCGTTTGATGTCATGATGATTATTGTATTTTTAAAATCGATTGAACGGCCTTCACTGTCTTTGATGCTGCCTTTATCAAAAATTTGATAGAACATATCGTGGACACCAGGGTGTGCCTTTTCCATTTCATCGAGCAGGAGAACAGAATAAGGATTACGGCGGATCGCTTCTGTTAACACGCCACCTTCACCAAAGCCCACATAACCCGCAGGAGAGCCCAGTAGCATTGAGATCTTATGCTCTTCTTTAAACTCCGTCATGTTGATAACGGTAAGGTCATTGCTTCCTCCGTACAGTTGCTCTGCAAGTGCCATGGCGGTTTCAGTTTTACCTACACCACTTGGGCCACACATCAAGAAGACACCAATAGGTTTACGGTTATCGGTTAGTCCGGCGCGAGAGATCCGAATGGCTTTTGCCAGTTCTTGCTTAGCAACATTTTGACCAATAACACGCTTATCAAGCTCTTTTTCCAATGTAAGGAGTTTCGCTATCTCATCACTCATCATGTTTCCTACTGGAATTCCGGTCCAGTTAGCGATGATTTGTGCAATGGTATTGTCATCAACCATGGCATTGACGAGAGGCTCTTCACCTTGAACTTCATTGAGTTGATTTAATAATGACGTTAATGCAGCTTGTTTGTCTGAATCAACGTCACCAGTGAGCTGTTGTTCTGTGATCTCTTGTTGGACAAGCTTAATTTGATCAACTAGAACCACTTCTTTTTCCCAACGCTCTTGATAGGCTGCCAGTGATTGTTCGTTTTCAACGATCAATTTGCCAATTTCAACGATAGCTTCTTCACTATTTCCAAATAGAGCTTGTTCTTTTTCTAGCGCTGCTTTTTCGTTGGATTGATATTTTATCGTTTGCTCTAGGCTTTCGATTACTTCTGGTTTTGCTCCTTGTGTTAGAGCAATTCGTGCACTGGCGGTATCAAGCAAACTGATCGCTTTGTCAGGCAGTTGGCGACTTGGTAGGTAACGAATAGATAAGTGAACAGAGGCTTCGATTGCCGATTCCGCTATAAATGCGCCATGGTGGTTTTGTAGAGAAGCTGCCACGCCACGAAGCATCTGCATAGCATCTTCTGCATTTGGCTCTTCGATTGTCACGATTTGGAATCGACGTGTTAATGCAGGATCTTTTTCGAAGTACTTTTTATATTCTGCCCAAGTAGTTGCCGCAATCGTTTTGAACTCTCCGCGAGCTAGGGCCGGTTTTAGTAGGTTAGCCGCATCATTTTGACCTGCTGCGCCGCCAGCGCCTATAAGAGTATGTGCTTCATCAATGAAAACGATAATAGGCACATCAGAGTTTTTAACTTCATTGATGACATCTTTTAGGCGGTTTTCAAATTCACCTTTTACACTGGCACCTGCTTGTAGCAATCCTAAATCAAGTGAATGAATCTGAACGCCTTGCAGCGCCATAGGTACTTCATCAGCGGCAATTCTCAGTGCTAAACCTTCAACAACAGCTGTTTTACCAACGCCCGGTTCACCAACCATGATTGGATTGTTTTGGCGCTTACGGCAAAGAATATCAATGGCTTTTCGAACTTCGGCATTTCGGCCTGAGATTGGATCTATCTTTCCGTCAATGGCTTGTTGAGTAAGGTTGATTGTGTATTTACTTAACGCATCATTACCCGATGGCGTTGTGTCGACTTGCCCCGCAGCAGCTGAACTGCCGCCAGAAGATGCACGTGCAATAGGGGTTTTACTGATTAAACCTTGCAATGATTCAATCGATATTGCTTCTAATGATTTCAGCTCCAGTGTTTTAACGCCCATTACATTTTGCTGTAACAAAGCCTGTACTAAATGGAGACTGACAATTTCGCCATGACCATAGTTTACTGAAGCAATCATCCACGCATCTTTAACCAATTCAGTTAATGCATGACTTAGCGTTGGTTGTCCTTCACTGCCTTTGGTCAGCAGTGTGATCTTCATGGTGAGTTCTTTAACCAGTTCTTCTTGAGGCACCTTTTGTGAATCAAACAGGTTATTCAAATTACTATCTTTTTGAGATAACAATTGAAGTAACCAGTGCTCAACTTCAATTGCTGGTACTCCTTGGTTCATTGCTGCGCCAGCTGAGGTTTCTAGTGCTTGCTTAAGGTGTGTAGAGAGCTTCCCTACTAGGTTGGTTAAGGTCACTTGTGTCATACTTTCTTCCTTGTACCGAATGGGACTATTCGATTAACTGTTAAGTAAAATATTCACGACTTCAGCAGGGTTACGTTCAGGAGCAAGGCAGGTTGCCTCTCCAAGTCGAGCTGAATTTGCAAAATTGCTAGATAACATTGGTTGGGCTAAATAAGCCCGCTTTACACTTAAATAAATAGAAATTGGTGTGCTATCACGTAGGTAGTGCTGTGATAGTTCACGAATTTGTATAGATAAATTTGTATCGTTTAGCACGTGTCGATACTGGTTTCTGTCTTCCATTAATACAAAAACATCAATTCGATTAAACTGAGCGTTGCATGTTTGACCAAGTAAAAAACCTTGTCCTAAGCGACTATTATAACTTTGGTCAACACCGAGCTTCGTTAACGAGTCGTTTGGTAACTTCTGTCTTACGCTATGACGGGCTTTTACCTTAAAACTATAAGGGAAAAAGTCGCTAAGTATCCGTGTAAGTGTAGGAAGGTGGCGACTGTGCTGATTAAAGAGCGTGCTGTACTGGAAGTACTGCTGATGCTTTGTCGTCAAGTTAGACAATTGATAAAGAAGCTCTGATCGTTTGTGAGAGAGTTCTTTATCAAACAGTTGAGAGCGTTTCATTGTGACGCGATATAAGATTTCATAATGCCGCTGGTTAAACACGTCTAAAAAATCTTTTAATGCATGATCTTCTCTATGTAATGCGGATAGAAGTTCTTCATATAAGTAGTTTGGTATTACGCCTTTTACACCTGCGAGTGCAGGCTTAGTCAACCGAAGCTTCGCGACATTGCTCTTTAATGAGAAATACTGAATTTCATTGGCATCACCAGCAGGCATCACCTCTGCTTTTAGCTCCAACCGAATTTTGTTTGGATGAGCGGAAACAAACTGTGAAAGGTGACGCATCGCCTGCGAAAACTCCCACTGCTGAGGATTGTCTGCAAGATCGTTAATCAATGCCATTGACACCTCATGAAGCCAGTTTTCGTCATAGAGTGTTCTTTTAGCGTGTTATTTGTTATTGCTACAAACATAATTGGCTCCCATGAACTTTTGTGTATTTCTTGACGACACCATCACGGCCAAAGATTCGGATATTCAACTGAATATAACGGTCGAAACTACAAAACTGTTGGAAGAAACGATTGAGTACGTCGCTAAAAACATGAAATGGGGCGTTAGTATCCAGCTCTATATCGATTTCTGTTCCTGGTGAAAAAGTGTTCTTACCCAGAATACGAATAGCGGCGACTTGGGAGTTAAATGTCACGGTACGAATGGTTTGAATATCACTGTCTGACACCTGATTACGACAGCATAGTTGCAGCATTTGCTTTAGTGATTCACTGGCTGTTTCTGAGTGCAGTAATGATGAAAAATTACAGTTAAGCATCCCAATAAACTGCCAATGTAAATTCTGGTCATACTCTCTTGCGATAGGCGCCGAAGGGGGGTAAATAGGGGAGAACTCACCCGGTAAATCAATACTTTCTTTACACTCCATAACACTATCGATACCACAAGCTAGCTTTCCATTAGTACACAATAAACGTGTGCCAAAGAGCTTGCTAAACTCAGAACTAGAGGTATCCCCAATCGATACCATCAGTTTATGTTCACCAAAAGCATCTCGACTGGCTTGCCAATAATCTTGTTGTTTATCTGTGTTGTAACGATTTTTAAATAGTGGAAGTAATGGGATCTCACCGTTAGAAGTGATCTCATAAATATCTTTTATTTCGTAGATTTCTGTAGATTTATTGATGTGCGAATTGGTATTAATTGGTGCCGTTAGTGTTCTTTGGTCATAACGAATGGGTTCACCAACCTCGTCAAAAAGGTTAATCGCTGGGACAACGTTGAGCTTAAAAACGGATACGTTAAATAGTCGCACAAACTCAGAAGGCAAAGAGGACAAAAATAGATTAACGACAACTTCTGAAGAGGCATGATTAGTGAGCGACTTTCCAAATCCTTTTAAACGAAAAAATTGACGCTTCTCTTTAAAGAAAAAATATTCGCTCATTAACTGATACCCAGAAAACTGATTACCGTGTTGAGGAAGGAATGTGAATGAGAGATCGCTGATTCGGTTCTTTAAATTGTTTACTTCAATTGGGGAGTGCTGTTCACAATCAGTATCAGAAATAGAGATAGCACGTGTCTGACTTAGTAACAGCTCAACAAGAGAATCGGCGTTGTTTTCAAAGCCTTGAACAAAAAAGTCGAGATCTTCAATATCTAGGTGACGAAAGTGGACATCCGGATCACCTGTAGATAGCGTTATCTGAATAGCTGCAGAAGACTGTTCAGCACTTTTAGGCCGATTAAAGTTAAATGGCGCACTTAACGCTCGAATATCTGTAATGCTAAAGGGGGTTATTGTCAATTCATCCACAGTTCTAAACTGGCACTCTTGCTCTTTTACATCGCCTGAAAACTGAGACCCTTTAGGTAAAGTGGCGCTTTCAATAGGGCCTTCAATGTCTTCAAGCTTCAAATATGCAATGCTTGGAATCGTTTGTATGTATGACGGAAATAGTACCGCTAACAAACCTTCAACAACTTCAGGGAGCTGTTCTGATAATTGCTTTTCAACAGTGGCATTTAGTAGTGCTACGCCGTCTAATAAACGGGCAATACTAGGGTCTTCAATCTTACCTTGATGTATGTTGAGACTTTCAGCGTGGTTTGGGTGTTTTTCACCAAATTGGCCAAGTGATCGACGAACAAAAGCGAGTTCTTGTTCAAAGTATCGTAGAAGTGGATCACTCATAGCTGTCCTCACTTAAAGAGGTAGATAGATCATTTAGGGCAATTTTTGAATCAAATACCAACTCTGTTTCTCCTTGGCTTGTATTAACTTTTGCTGCAATGTTGAAGGCAAGAGCATTCTCGCTTGCTTTACGCTCAACCAGTTCGACGACAACGTCGTATAAGCGCGGTTCGAACTGAGCCACCCAAGTTTCGATGCGCATGGCAAGTTGAGTCTGGTCAAGGCTTGCGCTTAATAGCTGGATATCCTCAATTCCAAAACGATGGTTGGAACGATTGAGTTCAGTAAAACGATTGTCAATATCAATAAGGGAGGCTTCAGACTCAAGTAACTTAGTTAAGTGATACTTGATATCTTCGACTTCGTTGAAAGCGTTGGACGGATTCTGACTAATGAAACTACGCCATAGACTCATTACGCCACCTCATCTAAATCGGTGGTCAATATTACTTCACCACTGAAATGGTCATATTGATACTGTGGAACAATACGCAATGTGCAGGTGTAATGCCCACCATGAGATTTGGATTCGTTGATTTTGATTTTTGCAAAGCTCAAAGGGTATTTAGCAAGTGTTTCTTCATTAGCAAACGAGACATTACTAGAGAATTTTTCTATCCATTGAGTAAGAAATACTTCACATTCTGCAGCAGTACTAAAGCTACCGATCATTTCTCTAACTTGTACCTTTAGGTAGTGAGCTATACGGCATGACATCAAAGTCGTTTGAATTTGAGTCAGCACTTTTTCATTGTCACTGTCCCCAAACGTCCAGATCGAGTTGTTTCCATTGAAATAGAACTTGTCACATAGAGGACTTTTGGTGAGAGGTATGAATCCTTGTTGGGCATAAAAAGAAGATATCTGACCGAATAACATCACACTCGTAATAGGATTATTTAAATAGTAGCTCGTCGTCGTGATGCTTGGTGTGTTGACAACGGACCCTTGGTATCGGTCATTCCACCGAGATTTGAGAAACCCGAACCAATTTACACGGTGATGTTCTTTCATTATGGTCGCTGCAAACGCAAAAATCGCGTTCCCCCATAATCCATTTCCAGACTCATTAAAAATAAAGCCAGCTTTACAGTTTTTGTAGCTTTCACGCATGCGAATTGAAGGCATAACTAAACCAATAAATCGTGAGCAGGTTTTTTCTTTAAGTTGTTGCCATGCTTGGAAGTCCGGTCCGGAAAGGATTTTTTCTATTCTATTGATGTCCGAGAGCCAGTCTGCTTTTGAACTTACAAAGAAGTTTTCATCTGGGGCTAAGAGAATAGGGCACAGGGTTGCCTCGCCAAGTTTTCCAAGTAGCTCTAGCGTAAAGACATCATCAAAATCGGCATCAAAGTCGATATCCATACTGACAGGGTGAGTAAACAGTAATGTACCAAATGGTTGCCCACCTAGAGTATTCAATTCTTGATTGCCAATGAGGTTATATAAGTGGCTACTTTTGGTGCTGTAAGCTTGATTTACATCAGAAGAGACTTCTTGCCAATTCATGTTAAGCAAGCGAATTTTGGTTCGCTGTTTGTTGACAGGGAGTTGTACTAAGCCTTCAAGACCAAGCCAGCTGCTATTTAAGCTTTCAAACTCTTTGTCATGTAAAATGAGGTTGAGCTGTTCAGATAGTTGCTCGTCAATATTTACTATCAATCGAGTTAGTGCGCTACAGAGCATCTCGGGCTTTTTTAGTATATTTTGATCGAGCTCAGATAGTAAAGACAACGCTTTTTCCATAAAGGCGTTGTCTTTATTATCTAGTTGATTAAAGGTGTTTTGCCAATCTGTATTTAACTGCATACAAATAAGTGGCCGAATTGCTTCGGCCACATCCTTTGATTAACCTGGGATTTTCGCAACCATACGTACAGAGGTTGTTAGCTCTTCAAGCTGTAACCAAGGACGTAAGTGTGCAACTGCTGAGTACGAACCTGGGCGACCAGGTTGCTCAACAACTTCAATGCGAGATTCACACAAAGGTGTTTTCCCACGTTGCTCATTACCAATAGCACCAGAGTTGGTGTATTGATCAATCCACAATTGAAGTTCTCTTTGAATATCAGGTGCTTCTAGGTTTGAACCTAATTTGTCACGGCCCATCATTTTCAAATAGTGAGCGATTCGGCTACTCGCCATGATGTACGGTAAACGTGCTGAAATAGCCGCGTTTGCAGTCGCATCAGGATCAGTAAACGTTTTAGGTTTCTGAGTCGTTTGACCGCCGATAAAGACGCCATAATTGGAGTTTTTATAATGAACGAGGGGCAAGAAACCTAAGTCACTTAACTCTTTTTCACGTTCATCGGTTAGGTTAACTTCAGTCGGACATTGTTGAAGAATGTCACCCGCTTCAGATTTATAAGTCAGGTTAGGGAGGTCTTCGACCTTACCACCATTATCCAAGCCGCGAATCGAAGTACACCAACCTGTTGCTGTATACGCTTGAGTCATTTTAAGACCCAAATCGTACGCTGCATTAGACCAAACTAACTGATCATTCCCGGTTGGTTTCGGGTTACCATCCATATCGGTATTTAGCTCTTCGTACTCAAAGACATCAGTACCCAAGCCTTTTCCGCCATAAGGAAGTCTTGCTAACGTTCTTGGAAGAGTCAGTGTCACATAACGAGCGTCATCACTTTCTCTGAATGAATTCCATGCTGCATAGGCAGGGGAATCAAAACCGGCTGCAACAGGTTTTCCTTCGCTGAACGTTGTAAAGTCATTGAATTCGAACATCTCAGCATTCGCTGAAGCAACGAATGGCGCGTGACAAGCTGCCGCAACTTCACCCATGTATCTTAGTAGTGCGACGTCCTCATCTTTAGCGCTAAATTCGTAGTCACCGATGAATGCACCATAAGGTTCACCACCAGCGGTACCATATTCGCCTTGATAGACGGCATTGAAGAGTGGACTTCTGTCGATTGCAGGCGCATCTTCAAACTGGTCAAGAAGCTCTTCTTGTGTGAAATCGACCATTTTGATTTTTAGGTCTCTTCCAAGCTCACTCTCTTTAACCAATTTTTGGACACCGCGCCATGAACCTTCTAGCTTTTGAAACTCATCTTTTTGCATGACAGCAGAGAGCTGTTTAGATAATTTCTTATCAATTTCACTGATAGCATTTTCAATGGTCTTAGTGACATTCTTATCCCACGTAACCGTTCCTGATAATGCTTGCTCTGCTAGAACAGAAAATAGTTCTTTAGTTGTGTCAGCAGGCGTTTGAGTTGTCGCTTCAATTGCTCTGTCTAAAAAACTTAGTGAACCTTCAGCAGCTTCGGGTTGCGCTTGATTCTCAGTTTCAGTACTCATTATTCTGCTCCCTCACTGTTGATACCAAGCTCGCCTGATAACGCGTTGATTGTGTCTGCACTTTGAAGTACTTCTTTAAGAAGCTTTTCTAAATCACGTGAACGATCTGCTTTTGATAATAGGACTTTAAGTTGGTTACGTGTTTCAACCAGCTTCTTCAAAGGTTCAACTTGGTCAATGATCGCTTCAGGTTCAAAGTCTTTCATTGAGTTAAATTTTAGGTCTGCTGCAAATTCGCTATCGTCATCGGCCAAAACATTATCGACTTTTAATGAAAGCTCTGGACCGACGCGTTTCATTACGTTGTCGAAATTGTCTTTATCAACATTGTAAAATTCACGATCTTCTACATCAGATTTATCTTGTTTATGACCAGAGTAATCTCCAATCACACCGACAACAAAAGGAAGTTCTTTTGTTTCTACTGCGCCGTTAGTCTCAACATCGTAAGTGATACTTACTCGGTTTTTACTGACGCGTTTATGTTGGGAATTTAATGCCACGATAGCGCTCCTTTAATTAGCTAGCTGTAGAAGTGACTTTAGCTTGAGTAGCATCAAAGCCAACTTCAGGGCCTTTATCAATTTTGCCACCTTCACCTTCAATGTAGTAAGCCTTTGAAATTTGGGTGTAAGTTAAGCTGAACGATTCGTTAGGAAGTGAACCGTCTGTCGCTGACATATTGTAGCTAGACATACGAGCAGCACTTAATGTGACGATTAGGTAAGGATCTGCACCAGAACCTTCACGGTTAGGTTTCGTCATGATGACTTCGATTGTTTTACCTTCACCACCTGGTGCGTATAAGAATGTCGTTAAGAATGGGCTCGCACCATCACAAACACGGTTGATGTTAATTTCACCCAGTGCCACCATTCCTTTGTCAGCATTGTTAGCGTTACCTACATCGATACCGACTCCACGTACTGCACTCCAAGACAGGCTATCGATTGCAAAGAAGCCATCTTTGCCACCAATTTTGTCAACTGTTGCAGCACCTTTAGGGTTAGTGCCATCGATTCTCATAAAAATAGAAGCCATTGTTTTCTCCTTTGCGTTATCGCATTTTGGTTACCACTCAAAGCTAGTGACGGTGCCACTATCTTGAGAGGTTTCTGGTCCAGTATTAGTTTGTGTGTTTGTTGGTGTTGCTGTATTCGCAGCAGAATCATTCGCGTTTACGCTTGGATTGTTGCTGCTTAATGAACCCCCGTTGGAAGTAGGGAGCGCATTTGGTGTAAATGTAGAAGGGGAATGGTTGGACACTCCCGCTAAATCTGTTTTCTCTAAATTGTCCATGCCGGTAAGCTGGTTAATATGCTGCAGCATTTGGCTATCTCTGCCCACCATCTCTTCAAGAAGTTCGGGTAAGCTTAAGTAGCCCCAACGGATGGCTCGTTCTAATAAAAAAGAGATTGGGCTATGAGGTTCAGCCTGTTTAAAATAATCGGCGATCTTACGTAATTCATGAAACGCTTGATCTCTGCTAGTCACTGACAAGTTGCCACTATTACCCAATATTTGCCCTGAGTTCGGTGGTTGATGTACATCACTTGTGGTAATGATCGGGTTAGCAGGGAGGCTCTGTGAATCATTGGTTGCTTGAGTCGCTTCACTCGAGCCGGCTTGAGTGGTATGCGCTACTTCATTGAGAGGTGAGGCGTTACCTGTAGATGCCTCGTTCGTTGCTTCCGTTGCGATTGCATAGTTGTCGTCTAGTGGCCAATGACTAAACTTTTCACCAACTAAGTATTTAATAGCATTAATAAAATCAGCGATATTGCTTTTTATGAATTTGAAACTTACAGCACTAACAGCAACTTTTTGGCACTGTTCATTAATGAATTGTTCAGTATTCGAGAGTTGCTGATAGGCATGTGAGAGATTATTTAGAGAGTCAGCAACCTCAGAGGAAAATTGATTCAGAGCGGATTGCTTTATGTCTGAAAGTGTTCCATTTCGCTCTGAAATTAAGTAATCAGAGAATGACACATCTCCAACGAGAGGAAGCATTTGTAGTGGCATAAAGATCGCGGTTGAGTCTGGGCTTTCCCCTATGAGCTGAAGCAGTGGTTTTAAACGAAACTCCGTTACTTCTTTAGCAATAGCTTGTTCATCGGTCGCCTTTCGCTTCTCCTCTGGGAGCAGAGGGTTCATGTCAGCCCAATGCTCTTCAACCAAAGTATTCAGCACTTGCGTAGCAAGAGAAAAGTTTGCAAAAGGTTCGCGAGTAAATAACTGGCTAGTGATGTACCAACCTAAAATTTCGAGATCTTTAGTCTGTTTAGTTAGAGCATCTTGAGTCGATGTTCTTAACGTATCCCAATGTGCATCATTAATTTCGAGAAGTTCTTGGTTACTGGAAGCATCGGGTGTCTCGCTGAGTTGTCGAAAAGATGACTGCGCAGAGTTATAGGCATTTCTTAAACCGCGATATGCGGTTCTGTCCAATTTTAGATATGTACCACAGGGCTTGTCGTCCGAGATCGGTGCCAACAAGCTATTCACATCAACCATACGCATTCCATTGCTTTTTTTTGTAAAGGGGTTAATTATTAAGTTTGTTATTTGTTAATAAATGTAACAGTTTACTAATATCGCTAAGTCTAGGTTTAATTTATTGAAACATCTATTAAAAATAGATTTTAAATCAAAAGTTTGAGCTTCATCTAAGAAATTAAACATAAAGCTGTAGTTATTAGCATTCTTGCACTGAATGTAAAGTTAGCCACCAATCAGTACGGTTGGCATTCCCAAAACGATAGTTCCTCCGTGTGAGGTTGTATCCCCCATTCTAGCGGCTGGCTTATTGGTAATTAAAACGGTTGCACTGCCTTTAATAATCGAATCTGGCGGACCGACACATACACACATGTCGCCCATTGTTGCCGCAGGCATATTTCCAATCAAAACTGTTGGTGCTCCGGGACCAGTGATTGGCCCGCCAACATGAGGAATAGGTGGAACTGCAGGGGTTTGCATTGGACAAACGTGCATGTCCGTCAAGCGAGCGGCTAATGTCATGGTTAGGCATTTCCTTTTGCAATATTGATGGCAGCTTCGATTGCGTTAGCATAGTAACGGTCACTGTGTTGCCACTCAGGAAGAGCAGCAGCATGATTTACAGAACCGGCGACCGCTTTAGAGTAGAGTAGGGCATCAGGCATTACTTGAGGAAGATCGGGACCTACAATGCTTCCTGAGCCATTCCAAAATACCGCTTGGGCCAACCAAGACGGACCACAGTTGACATTTAAACGGTTGGCAAACAGTTCTGCTTTTCTTCTTAGCTCTTCTGATGGTGATTGCGCCCATTGTTTTGCTGTGTTGATGCATTGAATTTGACTAGAGTTCCAATCTTCATTTCTATGTTCTAAGCAGTGTGCGGCCCACCAAATCGCTTCTCTAATAGGCAAGGCATGTGCGAAGAACTGACACAAATCGGTATACTGTTCATGGGTTGTAAGAATATCGATAGTTTCTGAAATTGAACTATCTTCAGTCAATAACGCTAATGCTTCATCTGAAGCTTTAAAGCGTTGGATGACTTGTAAGCCAGTTTTATAAGGGATTTTTTTATAGTTCATTAGTTCACCTTCACTATCGCGCCTTTAAGCTCGCCCATTACGCCGCCGTCAAATGTTCCCTTTAATCCCGATTTAAACTCTGCGCTAAGCTGTCCTTCGGCACTGAGTGTTGTGTCGGCTTTAATGGCAACACTTAGACCTTTAATCGAGTTGGAACTGGTTGCTTCGAGTGCTGTAGTCACCCCTGAAATTTTATTGGCTGATGTCGCCTTACTAGTAACATTCACGCCTTCAAGTGTTAATCCACTGCTTGCTTTGATATCTATGTTGGTGGCTTCTATAGAGATAGCTGAAGATGTCATTGATATCTTGCTAGAGCCCACAACGAGATCAAGAGAGTCACTTGCTTCGAGTGTTATTGATTTAGCCTTCTCAGACAGGGCTTTTGTTACTTCAAGAGTATAATTATCTTCAGTGGTAACAGTGACTTGTTTGGTAACCGTTTGGGCGAGTTCACCTTTAATTGTTTCCGTTTGATTCTCTTCAACTTCATAAGTTAAATCTTTGGCGGCATGCATGTAGACCAATTCGTTGTCTTTCTTATCATCAAAATAGAGCTCATTGGCTAGCCCTTCAAGCTGGGTTTTTATACCTGACTTTGTGGTGTTTTCTTCTTTGTATGGGGGGCTGTTTTTACTGTTATATACACTACCAGTAATGATTGGTTGGTCGGGGTCACCATCAATAAACGACACTAATACTTCGTGACCCACTCTAGGAACAAATTGACTACCATATCCTGACCCAGCGAGCATCTGTGCAACTCGGACATAACAACTGGTTTTATCACCACTTGTTTCTGTATCCCAATGAAACTGAATCCTTACGCGGCCTTGATCGTCTTGATTAATTTCACCAGCGGTCGAACCTGCTACAAGCGCACTTTGAAGGCCAAGAATCTTCTTCTTACTAATTGGTGTAGGGTAGTGAGGTGTATCTTTTGCAATGAGGGTCGCAGAAGAGGTTACTTCATCTTGTGAATAGTAAGTGTCGAGTGAAATAACACTATACTCACCAAGAAGAGACGAATCCAAATGGCTATTTAGACTAAACCAACTGCCTAGTTCAAAACTATCATGATCAGCAAGCATTTCGACCAACTGGAAGTTCTGTTCAATTTGCTCTATTCGCCTTTTAGCAAGGTTACTGGCGAGATCGGTTTTATCTCCAAGAATTCCCAGTGGAGGGTATTGGACTGAGGTTAGCTTAGTGTTGTTCGCTATCGTATGACTTGATTTTGTTGCCTTACTAGTGACGAGCTTAGTCTGACTATCGTCAT
This sequence comes from Vibrio lamellibrachiae, assembly GCF_050337265.1. Lineage (NCBI taxonomy): Bacteria > Pseudomonadati > Pseudomonadota > Gammaproteobacteria > Vibrionales > Vibrionaceae > Vibrio > Vibrio lamellibrachiae. The sequence continues at coordinate 22,292 of NZ_JAKJSU010000013.1, read as the reverse complement.
AAGCTGTTAATTCGATACTGGCACCATGAAATTGAGACGTTGGCTGCCAAAGTTTAATTAAAGGGTTACTACCAGTCGGTGTTTCAACCATATCGAATTTACTAATGCTTGCTTGTTCAAATGGTGTTTGAGCATCTTGAATAGCTAACGTGTGGCCTGAACTTGAGTAGGTGAAGTAATAGTGAAGACCCTCTTCAGCTAATAGTCGAGTTACAAAATCGAAGTCAGATTCATCGTATTGAAGGCAATACTCTCTTTTGGTATTGGGTAAACTGCCAAACTTAACGTCACTACTGAATCCAGATTGTGAAAAAACATCAGAAACAATATCTTTTGTAGATTGATTTTGATAGACCCGAAAGTTATGCGTATGTTTTAGAAGCCAGAACCAAGGTCTCAAGATGATTTGGTAAGAAGAGTACTGTAGCTTGTCATCCATTCCAATATGCTGGATGTGGGTAATGACGCCATTAACAACTTTGGTCAGTTTCAAGCTACCAGACTGGCTAACATAATGGTTAACCGTGAGGTTTTGACCCAGCTGGCTATCGACGGTAAACGATTTAGACACCAACGTTATCGATATTTTAAATGGATCAGACAGTGCTTCTTCTATTTTACTCGTCGTAATAACGTGTTCTTGTCCTTTGTAGTCAACGGCAGAAATTGAGCTTGCCGAAGCACTGAATTGTTCAGCCATGATCTTTCCTTAATCCTGATTTTACCCGTACAAAAGAGATGTTAACGACAATGTAGTGAATGTGTTGTTTGTTAATAGTTCATTAAAAACATGGTGTTTGCAAGTAAAGACTGGTACGAGCTTTCGATTGTTTCATCGATAAACAACTAAGTCTGACTGTTAATTGTGCATATATTGTTTGTAATTTATGCGCGCCTTATGTTGGGTGTGTGGAGTGGGTTAAATAGCATTCTGTCTTGTAAATGATATACACCTAACTTATTTGGTTTTTGTATGACTGTTGACTGAGCCAATTTAGAGATTACTATGATGGTAGTTGAATAGCCAAAGAGTGCTTAAGCGCCGCTGTTATTCAAGCCGACACCATGGAGGGTCAAGAAATGAAATCGTCACAACATCAGGCTAGAAAGTATTCAATTCGGTTTACTGTTGGGAGCATGTTTATACTCGCAACATTATTAACGTCATTTTTTGCTATTACTATTCAATATCATTTTTCCCGACAAATGTCAGAAGAGCTTGTGCTATCGAAACTCTCGATGACGTCGACTCAGGTTAGTGAGCATATTCAAAAGATCGATTCCAGTGCTTCTAATGTTGCTCGATTATTGAAAAATATTTCATTGGTCACTGAATATCAGTTCAGTGAAGAGGAAGTGACGACGATTTTTACACAAGCGCTTATAGATAACCCAATGTTTTATAGTATTTACTGGGGTAACAGCAGTGACGATTTTTTCCAGATTATCAATCTAGATTCTTCGCCGGTCGTACGCGAGAAAATTAATGCCGCAGAATCAGACCGTTGGGTCATCATTCGTGTAGGAGGGTCTAAACAGAACCGGATAAGGAAAACGTATTATTACACGAACGACTTTGTTGAGACTAATGTTGTAATTGAAAGTAGCAATTACTATCCAACCCAAAGACCGTGGTATGACGAGGCTTCGACAGTAGAGGTATTTAAAACCGAACCTTATCTGTTTCAACATCTAAAAATTGCCGGTCAAACCTATGCTGTTAAAACGCTTAATGCCGTGATTGGTATTGATATTGTGTTGTCGTCGGTCAGTGAGCTTATCTCTCCTACAGCGCTTGGTTTAACGAACTCTACGGGGGTTGAATCATTTATATTCAATCCACATGGTGAAATTATTGCTTCCAGCGTAGCGCTAAAAGAGGTTGTTGAAATTCCATCCTCACAACCACTCAAGTTAGATAACACTAATAAAGCAATATTAAAAAATGCACGCTCACTACTAGTCTCTAACCAAAGTAATTGGGGGCCTTTGGATTACGCATATGCAGGGCAACCGAAAGGCTACTTAGTGGATCTGTTGAAAATAGTTAGTGAAATGACGGGTCTTCAGTTTGAATACGTAAACGGATTCAGTTGGTTGGAGTTAGTTGATAAGTATCATCAAGGAGAGTTAGATATTCTACAGTCAGTCCCCATGATTGATCGCAATGACGAGATTCTCAGCGTTCCACTGTTATCTGTCCCATTAGGCGTGGCTTCTTTAGAGGCCAAAGATGAAACAACAGACAAAAAGTTATTGGATCTACCGGTTGCGGTTGTTGAGGGGCGCAATACAGACACGCTATTAAACCAAGGGCTAGAAACAAAGTTTCATTATGCTAGTAGTATTGACGAGGCAATGAACTTGTTAGAGCAGGGCAAAGTAGCTTCAGTGATTGATGTTTTTTCTGTCCTGCAAAAGTATAAAGTTGAGCACTATTTAAATGATATTCATGTGACTCAATTTGAATCAGGTCGGCCCTACAACTATTACCTCACCATGAAAAACAGCGATCGTCAGCTCTCTAATCTTATAGACCTTGCTATTAGTAACGTGACAAAAGAGCAACGACAAGCATTGGATAACAAATGGTTAAATAGACAAAATATTACCGATACATTTGTACCTTACGCAGAAGTTGTAGATTTGACACAAAAACCATCGATGCAAAATCAAATGATCGAGCACAACATTAATGGTGAAAACAAATATGTATATATCACAGCAATAGGGGACTCTATCGCAGCGAATGAGTACTTTGCTGTTGTTGTTCCTGAGCAGGTTATATTTGAAAAAGTAATTCCGAAGGTACTTGTTACCCTTGGCATGAGTGTAATGGTCCTACTTGGTGTCCTGCCTTTAGCTTGGGTATTTGGAAATCCAATAGTTAAACCGGTTGGATTACTAACGAAAGAAACAAGAAAGGTCTCTTTGCGTCAGTTCGACAAAGTTCATCACGTTCAATCTCGAATTAAAGAGGTATCAGAACTTTCTGATTCAATGGTAGAGATGGTTGAAGAAATTAAAAACCATCAGAAATCTCAAGAAGAGTTGGTTGAAGCATTTATTCGATTAATTGCTCAAGCTATCGATGAAAAATCTCCTTATACCGCAGGTCACTGTAATCGAGTGCCTGAGATTGGAATGCTATTAGCCACGGCGGCAGAAAATGCCCAATACGGTAAGTTTAAAAATTTCAAATTTTCCAACGACCATGAGCGAAGAGAGTTCCAAATAGCGGCATGGCTGCACGATTGTGGCAAGATCACGACGCCTGAACATATCGTTGATAAGGGCACTAAACTTGAAGCAAATTACAATCGGATCCATGAGATCAGAACTCGATTTGAAGTTCTCTTACGTGACGCTGAAATTAGCCATTTAAAGCGCGTATATATTGAAGGTGTAAGCGAAGCGCTGTCGAAAGAGCAACTAGTAGTAAGTAAACAACAGCTTAAGGAAGAGTTCGAATTTATTGCTAACTCAAATGTTGGTGGTGAATATATGGCAGACTCTAAACTAGAGCGTATTCAGGATATTGCGAAGCGAACCTGGCAACGTAACTTTGATGACTCTTTAGGGCTCTCGCCTTTTGAAGAATTGGCGAGGGATGAAGAATTCTTCAAACAAAGTTTACCTGTCACTGAACAACTGCTTAGTGATAAACAAGAGCACATTATTAAACGCATTCGTCCGCTGGAGTTTGATCCCAAGTTAGGTATTAAGCTTAACATTCCTAAGAATCAATATAACTTGGGTGAGGTTTATAACTTGTCGGTAAGAGCGGGCACGTTAACGGCTGAAGATAGATTCAAAATCAATGAGCATATGACGAGTGGTATAAAAATGCTCAATAACATCCCATTCCCACCAGAATTAAGTCGCGTCCCTCGCTATGCTTCAACACACCATGAAACCCTTAAAGGCACGGGCTACCCACGACAGTTAACCAAAGATCAACTGTCTATACCGGAAAGAATCTTGTCTATAGCAGATGTATTTGAGGCTCTGACCGCAGCTGATAGGCCTTATAAAAAGGCCAAACCCGTGAGTGTAGCTATAGATATAATGTACAAAATGGCAATGGATGAGCATTTAGATATCGATCTGTTCATATTGTTTTTGGAAAGTGGTGTCTACATGGAATATGCCAAACGTTATCTACCAGAAGCTCAAATTGATAACGTAGACGTTCAAAAATACCAGCCATCAGAATCTGTGAATAAACAAAAGGTAACCAAAGGTCAGGCAGAGCCTGCTTAGCTAAAGCTTATAAAGATTCGTGAGGGCAGTTTCGCCCTCACATCTTCTTGCCAACATAGTCTAATTATCTTCTCTACGGCTTACACTTCTTCCTCGCAAACTGTCGACACTTCACTAGATGTTGAATTCTTGCATCCTTTTTCATCTATTTCTCGTATTGGTATGGGTTATTCTCTTATCTAGTTGTTTTGTATGTATTAATTTTAAATTATTTAGCTGTTTTACCTAAGGTCGAAATAACACGATTAATTATACCTTAGTCTAAATTGTCGACAATCCACTTGATTAACCGTCTTCTTATGGTCTATTTTATAATCAGGTTGTTAGATTGTTGACACTTAATCACTGTCAGGATTATTAAGCGAGTGTTTAGGATATGGTTACGACGAGTACTGAAGGTTTTGTTCGTGTGAGTGAAAAAGAGAATACAAAATCAGAAAGTCTTACCGAGTACTTGATTGAAGCCATTGTTGGTGGCGACATAGGGCCTGGTTGCAAAATATCTGAGCCGGAACTGGCCAAACGTTTTGAGGTAAGCCGTGGTCCTCTCAGAGAAGCGATTATGAGAGTGGAAGCTTTAGGTCTCATTGAGCGAATTCCCCATGTCGGCGCCAGAGTTATTACCTTTTCAGAAGAGAAGCTGTTAGAGCTCTATGAGGTAAGAGAGTCACTTGAGGGGATGGCAGCAAGGTTGGCTGCAAGACACATAACGGAAGATGAACTCATCAAATTAGAAGAGGTGCTATCAACTCATTCTAAGCATATCGATCAAGTGTCAGGGGCATCGTATTTTCATCAACACGGTGATTTCGACTTTCACTATCGCATTATTAAAGCCAGCCGAAACAGTAAGTTGATCTCACTGCTTTGTGACGAACTTTATCACTTGTTGCGAATGTATCGTTATCAATCGCCAAGAGCTCAATCAAGGCCAATCGAGGCGCTTGAAGAGCACAAATATATATTGCAGGCCATTCATAATCGAGATGAAGAGTTGGCCGAGATGTTGATGAGAAGACACATTTCAGGAAGCAGAATGCTGATTGAAAAACAGATTCAGTTAACAGCGAATTAATTGCTAAATAACGAGTTAATAGGGAGCTAGAGAATGAAAAATTCACCAGGGACGAAGTTTAGGCTTGCCGTAGCAAACAATGATCCTTTACAGATAGTTGGAACGGTAAACCCTTACTGCGCAATGATGGCAAAAAATGCAGGCCATCAAGCGATCTATTTGTCAGGAGGTGGAATTGCAAACGCTTCTTACGGATTGCCAGATCTGGGTATCACAACACTGAACGATGTTTTGGTCGATGTGGAGCGCGTGACTAATGCATGTGACTTACCACTACTTGTGGATATTGATACCGGCTTTGGCGGGGCGTTTAATATTTCACGCACAATAAAGTCGATGGAAAAAGCAGGTGCAGCCGCCATTCACATGGAAGACCAAGTTGCACAAAAGCGATGTGGTCATCGTCCAAATAAAGCCATTGTTAGCCAGCAAGAGATGGTAGACCGAATCAAAGCGGCAACCGACGCTCGTGTTGATCCAAGCTTTGTCATTATGGCGCGTACGGACGCTCTAGCCGTTGAAGGTATTGACAGTGCGATAGAACGCGCAATCGCCTGTGTAGAAGCCGGAGCCGATATGATATTTCCAGAAGCGATGAGTGAATTAGAACAGTATGTCCAATTCTCATCAGCTTTGAAATCGGCAACCGGAAAGCACGTGCCTATCCTAGCCAACATCACTGAATTTGGTCAAACCCCACTCTATAATTGTGAAGAATTATCCCGATCAAATGTGGATATGGTGCTCTATCCATTAAGTGCATTTAGAGCGATGAATAAAGCGGCTGAGATGGTTTATACCCATTTGTTGGCGGAAGGTAATCAGGAAGCATTAATCGATTCAATGCAGACACGGAAAGAGCTTTATCAACATCTGAATTACCACGACTATGAAAACAAACTAGACCAACTGTTTTCAGGAAAAGAATAAATTTAACCTAATCCAATAACGTGAAACCGTTAGCTTGCAAGAATGTACCGAAGAGTACTTATTTAGCTAAGCATACTTGCTAAAAACGGGCGAGCTAACCCAGAAAAGGAGTTCAATATGTCTTCATCAGCGGATAAAAAAGCAGCAATAGGTGGCGCAGGGCTAAGAGGTCAAAGTGCAGGAACCACTGCGTTATGTACTGTAGGCCAAACGGGTACAGGGTTAACCTACCGAGGTTATGACATAACCGATTTAGCAAATAATGCTGAGTTCGAAGAAGTCGCTCATTTATTGTTACGAGGTCACTTGCCGAACCAAAAAGAGCTTGATGATTACAAAACCCTTCTTATTAGTCTAAGAGGTCTATCTGAACCGCTTAAACAGGCGTTAGAGTTATTACCCGCGACCGCACACCCAATGGATGTTATGAGAACTGGCTGTTCTGTATTGGGTAATCTAGAGCAGGAGATGGATTTTTCTGAGCAGCAACCTGCGACAGAGCGCATGCTTGCATTATTTCCTGCCATCATCTGTTACTGGTACCGTTTTAGCCATGACGGTGTACGAATTGAGACTAAAAATGAGAGTGAAGGGTGCATTGGTGGTTACTTTCTGAAGATGTTAACGGACAAATCACCGAGCGAACTGCACAAAAAGGTCATGCACTGTTCCCTTATTTTATATGCTGAACATGAATTCAACGCATCGACATTTTCCGGTCGTGTGTGTGCTTCCACCTTATCTGATATTCACTCTTGCGTTACCGCTGCTATCGGTACATTACGTGGACCGTTACATGGTGGTGCAAATGAAGCTGCAATGGCGATGATAAAAGATTGGAAAACGGCCGACGAAGCCGAAGAAAATATCATGAAAATGTTGGCGAACAAAGACAAAATAATGGGTTTTGGGCACGCTGTTTATAGAGAATGTGACCCTCGAAACGCGCTGATAAAACGCTGGTCAAAAGAGCTATCTGAGGCTGCCGGTGATACACAACTGTATGTAGTTTCTGAGCGTGTTGAATCGGTAATGAAAAGAGAGAAAGGTTTATTCTGTAACGCTGATTTCTTTCATGCATCCGCTTATCATTTCATGGGCATACCGACTAAATTATTTACACCGATATTCGTCATGAGCCGACTAACGGGTTGGGCTGCGCACATCTATGAACAGAGAGCGAACAATCGAATCATACGTCCAAGCGCTGATTACGATGGCCCTGAACATCAAGACTGGCTGCCAATTGGTCAGCGTCGTTAGCTGATTAACCGTCGCTAGGAAAAAGTCGCTAGTTAAATTAGGCCAATGTACAGCAGGTACAAACAGAACTTAACTTCACTTAAATAAGAAAGCTGGGTTCTGTTTGACGGATGTAAATCAATTTATGGACGAATGTTATGCCAGACTCAAACGCTATGGTAAATCAACGTTATCGTAAGCCGCTCCCCAATACAGATCTTGATTATTTTGATGTACGAGAAGCGGTCAACTCAATCTCTTCAGGGGCGTATGAGAAACTCCCTTATACGTCTCGAATTCTTGCAGAGCAGTTAGTAAGACGCTGTGAACCAAACACACTAAACGACAGCTTGAATCAACTAATAGAACGAAAGTCTGATTTGGACTTTCCTTGGTATCCGGCAAGAGTCGTGTGTCACGATATTCTTGGTCAAACCGCGCTTGTTGATCTTGCAGGGCTACGAGACGCAATTGCCGATCAAGGTGGCAACCCCGCCAAAGTGAACCCTGTTGTAGAGACGCAGCTAATTGTCGACCATTCGTTAGCGGTTGAACACTCGGGCTTTGACACTGATGCGTTTGCAAAAAACCGAAGTATCGAAGAGAGACGAAACGAAGACCGTTTTCACTTTATTGAATGGTGTAAGACTGCGTTTGAAAATGTCAGTGTGATTCCTGCAGGTAACGGAATCATGCACCAGATTAATCTAGAGAAAATGTCTCCGGTTGTTCAAGCTAAAGACGGAATTGCCTTTCCTGATACTTGCGTAGGAACAGATAGTCATACCCCACACGTGGACGCTTTAGGCGTGCTGGCAATTGGCGTAGGCGGTCTAGAAGCTGAGACCGTAATGTTAGGACGACCATCAATGATGCGCTTGCCCGATATTGTGGGTGTTAAGTTAACGGGTCAACGCGCACCGGGTATTACTGCAACAGACATAGTGCTAGCAATTACAGAGTATTTAAGGGGTAACGATGTTGTTTCAAGTTACTTAGAATTTTTTGGTGATGGTGCGCGTGATCTTTCCATCGGCGACCGAGCGACCATTTCGAATATGACTCCGGAGTATGGCGCAACTGCTGGGATGTTTTATATCGATGAACAAACAATAAAATACTTAACACTCACGGGACGAAAGCCTGAACAGGTCGCTTTAGTTGAGCAGTACGCAAAGCTGAATGGTTTGTGGGCAGATGACCTTAAAACAGCGGAGTATAAGCGAGTTTTAGAGTTCGATTTATCAACAGTTCAGAGAAACATGGCAGGCCCATCGAACCCGCACCGACGTTTACCTACGTCTGAATTAGTCGAGCGTGGTATTGCCAGCAACGAGCAAGATCTTCAAAACGAAACAAATCCTGACCAAATGCCGGATGGAGCTGTAATTATTGCAGCAATTACATCGTGTACCAATACCAGTAACCCGCGAAATGTTGTCGCGGCGGCTCTTATGGCAAAAAAGGCCAATCAATTAGGCCTCGTTCGTAAACCTTGGGTCAAAACGTCATTTGCTCCTGGGTCTAAGGTAGCCAAGCTGTATCTTGAGGAAGCAGGGCTATTATCTGAGATGGAAACGCTAGGGTTTGGCATTGTTGGTTATGCATGTACAACCTGTAATGGCATGAGTGGAAAGTTAGATAGCAATATTCAGCAAGAGATCATCGAGCGGGATTTGTATACAACCGCAGTTCTATCAGGTAATCGAAATTTTGATGGCCGAATTCATCCTTATGCGAAACAAGCATTTTTGGCATCACCACCCTTGGTCGTTGCTTATGCATTAGCGGGTACGATTCGCTTTGATATTGAAAATGAGAGCTTGGGTACTGACAGTAATGGCAAGAAGATCTATCTAAGCGACTTATGGCCAAGTGATGAAGACATAGATGCAATTGTTAATCGCCACGTGAAGCCGTCGCAGTTTAACCAAGTGTATATTCAAATGTTCAAGTTAGATGATCAAGAAAAGAACAACAACCCACTTTATGACTGGCGTGAAAAGAGCACGTATATTCGTCGTCCACCATATTGGGAAGGTGCACTCGCAGGGGAAAGGACTCTAAGCCAAATGAGGCCACTTGCCATTCTAGGTGACAACATTACGACTGATCACCTGTCGCCTTCCAACGCAATTCTCGCATCGAGTGCGGCAGGGGAATACCTAGCCAAAATGGACGTGCCGGAAGAGGACTTTAACTCATACGCAACGCATAGGGGCGATCATCTCACTGCTCAACGAGCGACGTTTGCTAACCCAAAACTTTTTAATGAAATGGTGAAAGAGAATGACCGTGTCGTACAAGGGTCATTAGCGCGAGTGGAACCAGAAGGTAAGGTCACTCGAATGTGGGAAGCTATAGAAACCTATATGGAACGCAAGCAACCACTGATTATTATCGCCGGGGCTGATTACGGGCAAGGGTCATCACGAGACTGGGCAGCCAAAGGCGTTCGACTTGCTGGTGTCGAGGTGATCGTTGCTGAAGGATTTGAACGAATTCACCGAACGAACTTAGTTGGTATGGGCGTATTGCCGCTGCAATTTAAGAACGGTGACAATCGGAATACTCTGAAACTGATGGGTACAGAGCAATATGATGTTGTGGGTGATATTGAGTCAGGGGTTGATTTGGCGTTAGTTATTACTCGTGATAATGGGGAAAAACTCAGTGCAGAAGTCACTTGTCGATTAGACACCGAAGACGAAGTCCGTGTTTATCAAGCGGGCGGAGTTCTGCAGCGATTTGCAATTGATTTTCTAGCGCAATAGGAGAAGGACATGATATTAAAACAGATCAAAGTTCCGGCGACCTATATGCGCGGTGGCACGAGCAAAGGGGTATTTTTCAGCCTTGATGACTTACCCAAAATAGCTCAAGTCGCGGGAGAGGAGCGAGACAAGCTTCTGCTTCGAATGATTGGCAGCCCGGATCCTTACGGCAAACAGACCGATGGAATGGGAGGCGCGACCTCAAGTACCAGTAAGACGGTTATTTTGTCTAAGAGCAGTCAGCCAGAACACGATGTCGATTATCTATTTGGCCAAGTATCAATTGATAAGCCCTTTATTGATTGGAGTGGAAACTGCGGAAACTTATCTGCGGCGGTTGGGCCTTTTGCTATCCACTCGGGTTTAGTGAGTCCAGAACGAATTCCAGATGATGGCGTTGTCGCAGTGAGGGTCTGGCAGGCAAATATTGGCAAAACAATCATTGTGCATGTACCAATACAAGGTGGAGAAGTTCAAGAACTTGGCGATTTTGAACTTGATGGCGTGACTTTCCCTGCTGCAGAAATTCAAGTGGATTTTATCGATCCCGCGGATGGCGACGGCTCGATGTTTCCAACAGGAAACCTTGTCGATGAGCTAAGCGTTCCTAATTTGGGACCATTAAGCGTGACGTTGATTAATGCAGGAATACCAACGATATTTGTTAATGCAGAATCGCTTGGTTATCAAGGTGTTGAGCTACAAGATGATATCAATGGGGATGAAAAAGTATTGGCGATGTTTGAGTCTATACGGGCTCATGGCGCAGTGAGAATGGGATTGATTGAATCGATAGAAGAGGCTGTGTCACGGCAACATACACCGAAAGTGGCGTTTGTCTCTAGACCGAAAACGTATGTTAGTTCCAGTGGAAAAAATGTTGAGGCTGAAGACATTGATGTTGTGGTAAGAGCGCTTTCAATGGGTAAGCTTCACCACGCAATGATGGGCACAGCCGCCGTTGCCATCGCGTCTGCTGCTTGCGTTCCTGAAACATTGGTTAATCTAGCCGCTGGTGGCGGAGAGAAAGAGTCTGTTACTTTTGGTCATCCGTCTGGAACATTAAAGGTTGGCGCTAAAGCAAATAGAACAGAGAAGGGTTGGGTAGTTGAGAGGGCAACAATGAGTCGTAGTGCCCGTGTTTTAATGGAAGGGGTCGTTCGAATTCCTTTCAATGTTTCTAAATAGCGGAATAGCGAAAACATAATTCATGGAGGAAGCACACGATGTCTATTAATAAATCAGTGGCTACGAATCAAACGGTATCTGCATATCAACAAGAGTATCAATGGTCGGTAAACGAACCTGAATCATTCTGGGCGGCACAGTCTGAAAAAATTGATTGGTTTAAAAAGCCACAAAGCATTTTGCAAACCGATGAGAATGGAATTGAACGATGGTTCTCTGATGGTGAACTCAATACGTGTTGGCTTGCACTTGATTACCATTGTGAGAATGGCCGATCAAATAAAACCGCGTTGTTGTATGACTCACCAGTGACAGAGACCAAACGCAGCTACACCTATTTAGAATTGCGAGACCAAGTTGCAAAAGTAGCTGGGATGTTGGCAGGTTTAGGGGTTAAGAAAGGGGATAGAGTTGTCATCTACATGCCAATGATCCCAGAAGCGGCAATGGCGATGTTAGCCTGTGCTCGGTTAGGCGCGGTTCATTCAGTCGTCTTTGGCGGTTTCGCTCCTAGTGAGTTAGCGGTTCGTATTGAAGATGCAGAGCCTAAAGTCGTGATTACCGCTTCATGCGGAATTGAAATAAATAAAGTCCTTCCATATAAGCCTTTGGTGGATAAAGCGATAATGGATAGTCGTTGGAAGCCAGAAAAAGTGGTGCTACTCCAGCGAGAGCAATGCGTTGCGGATATCAACTCAGAGCGAGATGTTGATTGGGATAGTGGTGTTGAGAGTGCAACCCCTCACTCTTGTGTTCCAGTATTGGCGACCGACCCGCTGTATATACTCTATACCTCTGGAACAACGGGCAAACCTAAAGGGGTTGTTCGGGACAACGGCGGACATGCCGTTGCAATGAAGTATTCGATGAATACGGTCTATGATATGCCCCAAGATGGCGTGTTCTGGGCTGCATCGGATGTGGGTTGGGTTGTTGGGCACTCTTACATTGTTTATGGGCCACTTATTCACGGCTGTACTTCGATTCTCTTTGAAGGAAAACCTGTAAGAACACCAGACTCTGGCGCTTTTTGGCGAGTCTGTGAAGAGTATAAAGTTGATGTGTTATTTTCGGCACCCACTGCCTTTCGAGCGATTAAAAAAGAGGACTCTGAAGGAGAATTACTCTCTCAGTATGATCTATCAAGGCTCAAAACCATTTTTATGGCCGGGGAGCGATTAGATCCGCCGACTCTGGATTGGGTTTGTTCTAAAACCAAAAAACCTGTGGTAGATCACTGGTGGCAAACTGAAACAGGTTGGTCAATAGCAAGCAATCCAATTGGTCTAGAGGTTATGCCAATCAAATCAGGCTCAGCGACTAAACCAGTTCCCGGGTTTCAAGTTGAAGTAATCAATGAATTGGGTGACTCACTAGAAGCAAACCAGCAAGGTTTTGTTGCTTTAAAAAGGCCATTGCCTCCCGGCTGTTTACCGACGGTGTGGAGAAATCATGATCGATTTGAGTCTGGTTACCTTAGTCAGTTCCCCGGATATTACGTGTCAGGTGATGGGGGATACTTAGATGAGGATGGTTATCTATTTATCATGGGCCGTATCGACGATGTCATTAATGTTGCAGGACACAGGCTATCGACGGGCGAGATGGAAGAGATTGTAGGTGCTCATCCTGCGGTGGCTGAATGTGCAGTCGTGGGTGTTCATGACGAGTTAAAAGGGCAACTTCCTTTAGGCTTAGTTGTATTGAAAGATGGCGTTAAAGTTGATAACCGTGAGCTTGAGGGAGAACTGGTTGGTAAAGTTCGTAATGAAATAGGTGCGGTTGCGTGCTTTAAGCATGCACTGGTTGTAGAGCGTCTTCCAAAAACACGTTCAGGAAAGATATTGCGCCGAGTAATTCGACAAATAGCAGATGGCGAACAATATGTTATCCCTACGACAATAGATGACCCGAGTAGCCTTAGTGAAATTGAACGAGTGCTAGACGAATCCTAAGCGGAATTTACCAAAAATAATAACCAAGCCCCGATAATAAGGGGCTTTTTTGTGCGAGATTCTATACAATCTGAAATTATACGTACTTTATTTGTGTCGCAAAAATATTATGCTACCAATTACTATCTCCGCAGCTCAGATGGCAGACATTGAATCGTTAAACGATCTTATGTTTGAACTTCACAATGAACATCATCTTGCGTGTCCTGAGTTTTTTAAAACCGCACACGAGATAGAACAAGAAAAAAGCATAGCACGCTACCTTGATGATCCTGAATGTTTGGTTTTTGTCGCCAAAGCAGATGAAAAGATTGTGGGTTTCATCACAGGCCATTTTTGTGAGTTAGTTTCTAGCGTCAGTAAGCCGGTTCAAATGGGCAGTATTGACGAGCTTTATGTTGATTCTAAATATCGTCACCAAAATATTGCAAATCGACTCTGCACGACACTCAATCAACGTTTTAAAGAGTACGGTGTGGTTCAGGTTTTTGTGGAAGTTTGGGAGTTTAACTCAGCGGCACAAAAATTTTATCAGCAACTTGATTTTGAGCATCATATTCATTGGTTACGCAAAACTATATGAACAGCTTGCCTATCTTTCTCAGCTTAGTTTATGTCTCAGTTTAATTTTTTATATGGAAGGTTTTTAACGTGATAAAGCGGATGTTATTGCTTGTATTAACGGGTTTCTCTTTACTAGTTTCGTCGCAGTCATTGGCATCGGAAATGCCGGAATCAATTAGAGGTGCTCTGTGCATAGTAAAAGCTGACGATAAAATCGTCCTTGTTCATGAGATTTTGACTAAGAAAATATCACTCCCTGGTGGCACAATCGACCCGAGAGAAGAACCAAGCTTAACGGCTCAACGTGAAACGTGGGAAGAAACAGGATTAGTAGTGAGTGTTGGCGATGTTTTAGGTTACACCGATACTGCTGTGATTTATGACTGTGTTTCAGATTCCGAAGTGATTGCCTACGAATATAATAATGATCTTGATGGTAATGCGATGCCGATTTGGTTCGCGCCTCACTATGGCGTTGAAGTATCAAGTGCAATGTTACTTTCACCAGAAAAACTTCCTTATGAGCGTTATCGATACCCAGAGCAGTGGGATGCGATCAAAGCTTTATATGTCAATGCAACTGACCAGTCTGCGACCTACGTTAGTGAGTTGATTGAAGCCGCACCAGTTCTAAATCAAGCTCAGTTAAATTGGATTTTAAGTATGCAGCAGTCAGTTTCCTCAATGCCTGATGTTGTTTCGAATAGTGTTGATGCCATTAATATGGTGTTAAGCCAATTGATTAAACCATGGGTGCTACTGGTGGTTTTTCCACTACTTTACTGGCGTTTTGGTAAAGAGTTTAGCTACAAAGCATTTTTTGCTATCACCGTAACATCACTCTTAAGCTTAGTGGCCCAGCAAGGTTTTTCGATTCCTCGCCCACACGCTTATATCCCTGCTATTGATATGATGCATAGCTATGGGTTCAGCTTTCCAAGCCTTCCTATTGCGGTATGGTTTTGCGTCGTGACTTTGATACTTCGAGAGCTCGATAATGAAGAGAGGAAGCCGTTAATGATAGGCTTTATCGGCTTTGTTTTCGTCCTTGTTTTGTCGAAATTTTATAGCGGCACAGCCTTTTTATGGGATATGGGAATTGGTGCAATACTCGGTGTTCTAGTTGCATGGCATATCATTCGTTTGGAAGCCAAGCCTGATGTTGATGTTCAGTCATTACTTTGTTCGCGAGCTTTATGGGTTGCGTTAACGATAGGCACTGTCGCATTGACCGTTATTTGGCCACTGCCTGTATTTACCGAGTGGTTGGCGATATTAGTCACTACGACAGGGTTGGTGATGACTCTAGATAGAGACCAACAAACAATGTCGTTAAGCAAAGTCATTTCAATGATTGTTGTTCTACTGATATTGAATTTTACTCTGCTGTTTGCTGCAACTTTTGTTTCTTATAGCAGTATGTTTTCTCTTATTCTTGAGTCGCTGAGATTTCCAGTGCTGATGCTCGCCTACGTTGGTGCGGTGCGAAAACTTAGTCATTAAAAATTGCCAGTAACCAGATATTGTAATCAATAAAAAACGCCTTACGAAAGTAGGGCGTTTTTGTTATTGGCAGGCGTTTATGTAGCTAGTTACCAACAGTTAACAAGGAGTTAGAATGAACTTGTTGATGACATCGGCAACACCGTCATTATCGTTGCTTGGTGCAATATAGTCAGCCAGTGCTTTCGTTTCATCCATCGCATTTTCCATAGCTACGCCAAGACCGGCAAACTTAATCATGTGGTTATCATTTTCTGCATCTCCAACACAAATGATCTCACTTGAATCAATGTTCAAGTGTTTTGCGATAGCTTCAATTCCTAAGCCCTTGTTACTCCCTAAACTCAAAAATTCTAGAAAGAATGGAGCACTTTGTACAATGGTATAATCGTCATAGAAACTAGAAGGGATATCACTAATTGCTTGTGTTAGCTTATTTGCTTCACCGACAATCATCACTTTTATAATTGGGTGATTGTCTTCTAGTGTATCAAAGTCCATTTCTGTAATCGTTAGACCGTTAATCGTCGCCTCTAACTGAGTATATTCACTATTTACAGGAGTAATGAGGCCATGCACTTCGCTAAAAGCGTGTACATTCAAATTTAGCTGTTCTGCCAGTTTCGCCACTTGTTTCGCTGATTTTCCACTGATGATATGTCTATGGATTACCTTTTGGCTACCTAGCTCTTTAACCATTGAACCATTGTAATAGAGGACAAATTCGTCAGTACCTTCAATATTGAGTTCCTGAAGTTTATCGGTCATGCCATCTATGGGTCTTCCTGAGGCTAATACTACTTTCACACCTTTATCACGAGCACTAGAGATAGCTTTCTTAGTCATCTCAGAAATTTGTTTTTCACTGTTCAGCAGTGTGCCGTCCATGTCTAACGCAATGAGTTTATACATAACTTACCTAAAAAATTACCACAATGAGCGCAGCTTAAATAAATTTACTCAGTTCTGCTAGTGATAGTTATATGACGGTTATTGTGAGGCTCGCTTTTTGGATATGGCTATTCGAATATAGGTATAATTTGACCTTAGAGACAGACTCCTTTAATGTCTCGGTCCTAGTTTAAAACACCTTGGGTTAGTAAGTTGTATAAGATTAATGAAATGTTTGAAACCATTCAGGGCGAAGGCTACTTTACAGGCGTTCCTTCAGTTTTTGTTCGTTTGCAACAGTGCCCAGTTGGCTGTGCATGGTGTGATACGAAACAAACATGGGAAGCTTTGGAGAAAGATGAGCGTCCATTAAATGAAATCTTAGTCAAAACTGAAGATAGCCCCTCTTGGTGTTCTGTTTCAGCCGCTGATATAGTTGAGATCTATCAGAAACAGGGGTTCAACGCCAAGCACGTTGTGATTACTGGTGGCGAACCGTGTATCTATGACCTAAGACCACTGACGCAAGCCTTTGAAGATATGGGCTGTCGTTGCCAAATAGAAACAAGTGGTACTTCGGAAGTGCAAGCATCAGAGCAAGCATGGGTCACCGTTTCACCAAAGGTGGCTATGAAAGGTAAGCTACCTGTCATTAATAGTGCTTTGGAACGAGCTAATGAAATTAAGCACCCTGTGGCTACTCAAAAAGATATTGACCACCTAGATGAACTGCTTAATCAAGCTAATATTGGTGAAGCGACCGTGATTGCTCTTCAGCCTATTAGTCAAAAGAGTCGAGCAACAGAGCTTTGTATTGAAACCTGCGTTAAACGAAATTGGCGTCTCTCTGTACAAACTCATAAATATTTAAGCATTGCCTAATTAACGCATAGCCTTCGACTAATATAGTAAACACAGCCAAAGAGTTTGTTCAGGCGTTAGGTTCAGTTGGAATTTAAAAATGAAAAAAGCAGTAGTAGTATTTAGTGGGGGACAAGACTCCACAACGTGTCTGGTTAAAGCTCTAAAAGAGTTTGATGAAGTTCATGCCATTACATTTGATTATGGTCAGAGGCACAGTTTAGAAATTGAAGTAGCGCAAGATTTAGCCAAAGAGCTAGGTGTTGCTGCTCATAAAGTAATGGATGTGACGTTACTCAATGAACTGGCGATCAGCTCATTAACTCGTGACGACATCCCTGTCTCGCATGAGCTTCAAGATAATGGTCTACCGAACTCATTTGTACCTGGGCGCAACATTCTGTTTCTTACGCTTGCCGGGATCTATGCTTATCAAATTGGAGCTGACACTGTTATTACCGGCGTTTGTGAAACTGATTTTTCTGGTTACCCAGATTGCCGTGATGAGTTTGTTAAGTCTATGAACAACGCATTAGTTCAAGGTATGGACAGAAACTTTGAAATTTCTACGCCTTTGATGTGGCTAAACAAAGCTGAAACATGGGCAATGGCAGACAAATATAAAGCATTGGATCTTATTCGAAACAAGACACTGACTTGCTACAACGGAGTATTAGGTGATGGCTGTGGTGATTGCCCATCTTGTGATTTAAGAAAGGCGGGGTTAGATGAGTATCTGCTCGATTCAGACAAAATAATGAAACAGTACGTCGAAAAAACATCTAGCTGATGAACTATTTGAATATGATTAAGTTTGTCGCATAAAAAACGTCGCAGAAGCGACGTTTTTTTGGAAACTTTTAACTTAGTTAGTGACTTTTTCTAAGTATAGTTTTGCTAAATCTGAAGGCTCAATTTCTTTCCCTTCAAGTACTTCATTCCAGTTAGCACCGATGAGTACGCCATCTTCTGCAAGAGTTAGTAGCCAGTCTTCAACAAAGATATCAAGCGGGATTTCTAGAACTTCAAAATCAGCCCACTCTTCAACATTATGGTGAGCAGCGTCTTCTTTAGCTGACCAAAATGGCATTACTTCACTTTGTTCAAACTCACTAGAATCACACGCTAACCAACCTTCGTCATTTTTTAAGCCCCAAACCAATTTGTTTTTGCATGTTTCTGCTACAAATAGTTCAAGGTTAGCTTGGATATCTGCGGTTAATTTAGTCATGTTAGTGTTCTCAATAGAATAGACGGGGCTAGATTACCATTTTCACTAATGAAACTCATTATAAAATAGGCACTAAATAAAAAAGGGTGCAAAGCACCCTAGTCGTGATAGTTCAATACTTAAAAAACCATCAATGCAGGCTATTTTTCGATCTTGTTAAAGATGGTCCACGCCTCTTTAACTGACCCCTTGTAGCCGACAACTGTCGCTTCTACTTTTCGGTTTAAGGCGTGACTCTGTTCATCATCGCCAAACGCAGACAAAGAGGTATCTCCATAGCCAACAATGGTGACTCTAGTGTGGCTCACGCCATTTGAAACTAGAGCATCTTTGATACTATTAGCTCGGTCTTTCGATAACGATAAATTGTATTCAGGACTTCCGACTTTACTCGCGTAACCCTGTAGCTCGATTGATATGGAAGGATATTCAGCCATAAACTCGGCCATGACTCTTATCTGGCCTAAGAAAACGGAGTTTAATTCAGATGAGTCGTTAGCAAACAAAATGTTTAGTTTCATTTGCTGCTCAGATTGAATATGGGTCTCACAACCATCATTATCAATTTCTGATGCTAGAGGTGTTTCAACACATAGGTCACGGGCATTGATGACACCGTCTTTATCATCATCCAACAAATCATCGACTTGTACCGGCTCTGGTGTATCAATATATTCATACTCATCACTAGCAATGACAGAGTTTGAAAGAAAAGGTGCGGCAATCAATAGTGCCAATAATCGCTTATTCATATTAATACTCCACCTTTTGATTCCATTCATCTGGTGTTGAAACCCTAAGAGCGGATAATAAATTTCCTGATGCATTCATTACGCGATATTTAGCGTATTGTTCATCATACTTAGCATCGATATAACCTTTTCTTGCTTCAAAAAGCTCATTTTCGGTATTCAATAGATCAAGTAACGTACGCTTTCCAAGACCGTATTGTTTTTCATAAGAGATAACGGTTTCAGAGGCTGAATCAACGTGGTCTGCTAAGAACTCTTTCTGTTGAACGGTTAAATCTAAAGCGCTCCAAGACAACCTTAAACCTTCCTCAACACTACGGTAAGTACGATCACGGAAATCTTTGGCTTTATTTAGCTGGTATGCGTAGCTTTCGATGCGATCTGAATCTGAACCACCGTTAAATAGGTTGTATCGCATACGAACCATAGCTGAGAACTCGTCGCTGCTGCCTACAGTACCGCCAGCATCGTCGTACCAAGTTTGTGAGGCTTCAAGTGATAGCGTCGGGTAATTAACACCCTTAGACTGCTTATATTGATACTTGGCTGAATCTACATCTGCTTGCGCAACTTTAATAACAGGGTGTTGATCAAATGCTGTGTCGACTGCGGCATCTATCGTTAGTGGAATAGCCACTTGATCGGCCATTGGGAACGCTAGACCAAGAGGGGATTGACCGACAATACGTTTAAACTGAGTATGCACGTCATATAGGTTATTTTGAGCAGCGAGTAAATTGCCGTGCGCTTTTGCTATTCGAGCTTCAACCTGTGACATGTCTGCTGTTGAACCAATACCGGACTCAACGCGACGTTTGATATCTTTGTAGATATTTTTGTGCGTTGCTAGGTTACTCTCAGAAAGGCTCAAAATTTCGTAAGCTTTAGTCGAATCGAGATAAATTTTCGTGACTTCTAGTGCCATGTCTTGCGCGTCTGAAAGTAGTTGAAAACGAATTGATTCGGCATCTGCAGCAGTACGATCCATATCATTAAGCGTAGATGAACCATCCCATAGCAATTGAGTGAGGGTTAGCGTGGCATCTTTTCGAGTTAAATCTGTATCGTTGCCGTTTCCTTCTGCGGGGTTGATACCTTCATATCCAATCCCTGCATCTAAATCGATACTAGGTAAATAAGCACCGCCTGAAGCATCAGACAAATAACGCTTACTCACAAATTCGTTATAAGCGGCTTTAATTTCAGGATTTGTTTTTAGCGTATGAGCAACGGCTTGTTCTAGAGTCTGGCTATAGCTTGGAAAACTCATGGCGATTAGAACACTAACAGTGCTTATTCTATTCCACTTCACTCTGTCTCTCCTTGGACAACAACATGTATGTCTTGGTTATATGGCGCGTCAATAAAATAGCATAAATTATTATAATGGCTAATGTTTTCGAGGAATTAATGTAAATAACATGTAAATCGTAAATTCTGTTTAAAAAGTAAGAATTAGCCAAATTGGTGGAATTAATTGATCTGCATCAAGTGATTTCTGTGATATTGGTTCAATTTCGATAGTGTGACCTCAGTCAATGTATGAATCAAATTTAGTTACAGAATTGTTCTATCATTGGTTTTGTTTGCTATGTATTAATGTTAATTTATATCAGTTGTGAATGGATCGGAGTTTGTCAATTTCTTGACTAAACCCGAAGAGAAAGTTGGATGGAGCAGAGGCTTAATATGGGAATCGGTACTTTTATTATTGGTAGCAACTTGGCTGCTGGACAAATTGTTGTTATCGACATTAATGGAAACCTGAAGATATTGAATGAAGGCGAACAACCTTTACCGGGTGAAGTCGTCATAAACAGCGATGGTACAGTTGAAAACCAAGCTGAACAGCCTCTGCAAGTCGAGATTGTTGGAGATAATGGTGAAAACCGAGATATCTCTGCTGAATTAGAAGATATTTTTGCTGCCTTAGAAGATGGGCAGGATCCAACTCAGTTAGGTGAAGAGTTTGCAACCGCAGCCGGTGGTAACTCAGGTTCTAGCTTAACTGCATCAGGTAGCGTGTCTCGTGATGGTAGTGAAACTATTGCGATAACAAATTTCGACACACAAGGACTAGAGTCTCTTGGCCTTTCTCAAACTCAAAGCCTGACTCTCCTTGAGCAATATCAAAACAATGCCCCGGTATTTATTGCTGCAGACGGCTCTGACCAAGGTACTAGCCTTTCAGTTACAACCGACGAAGATACGCCACTTTCTGGGCAATTTACGGCTTTGGATACGAATGGCGATAACCTTACTTACGCTGAAACAACAGCCCCTACTAATGGCACTGTAACCGTCAATCCAGACGGTTCTTGGGTATACACACCAAACGAAAACTATAATGGTCCAGACAGCTTTGCTGTAGAAGTAACCGATGGCCAAGGCGGCATTGATACGCTTGTCGTTGAGATCGGTGTAACGCCGGTGAATGATCCTGCTACTGTTTCAGATGGTACTGGTGAGGTAGTTGAAGATAGTGCTGAGCAATCCGTAGCGACAGGTAAATTATCAATCGTAGACGTCGATGATGGAGAGGCGTTTGTTCAACCCACTTCAGTGACCAATGACTACGGTACTTTCACTATTGATGCAGAAGGTAATTGGTCTTTTGCAATTAATAATGAAAGTGAAGTTGTTCAAGCCTTGCCTGAAGGGGCTGAGATTCCACTTTCATTTGAGGTTACGTCGCTTGATGGAACAGGTACAGGTGTTATAGATATTATTGTTCGAGGGACAAATGATGTCCCTTCGATAGATGTCACTGGCGAGCAAGATACATCAGTGACAGAAGCCGGTTTCAATGTTGAAGGCGATGCAGATGCAGGCGGAAAACTGACTGTTAGTGACGCCGATGCAGGAGAAAGTCTTTTTAATGTACCCGCTGATTTGTCTGGTACATACGGCACGTTTACATTTAAAGAAGATGGCAGCTGGACTTATGAGCTTGATAACGACAAAGCGGATGTTTTAATCGACGGTCAAGAATTCCAAGAAACATTGACCGTGACTTCTGCGGACGGAACAGCCAGTAAGACTATCACTGTGGATGTATTGGGT
>NZ_JAKJSU010000012.1:0-196462 GCF_050337265.1 Vibrio lamellibrachiae | reverse complement strand
AAGTAGGTCAAACCACCTCACTATGATTTTTGAGGTTAAGCGCCGCTGGCAAGGAATGGGGCATTTTCGATTTAGAAAATGCCAACTGTAACGTTTCTGGACAGGAATGAGCTAGACGTTTTACTAAATTAGCATTTAACGGATTACCTAAGGTACCTACAAATCTCTAACCTAGTGGCCAAATTCACTGTTCCACAACAAAAAGCTCAAATAGATTTAAACAATGGAGAAATAAAATTAAATCATTTCATAAATTCATTCAGTTTTGCTCTGTAAACATGAACCTTGCAGCGACCATCAAACTCTATTTCAAAACTCCTGATCAAGTTAAGTTCTTTCATTATGTTGAGAATATACTTTGTTGATTCTGTAGCATTTATCGTAACTTTATGCTTATTTTCATTTTCATCACTAATTAAATCTTCGATATTACCTACTCTATATTTAGTCACAAACGTGTTTAATACCAACGCCTTATCTTCACTGAGAGCAAGAGCCTTTTGAACAATGGTTTCTTTGTCTAACACTTCACTATCATTTACGAAGGTAAAGAAATCCCCACTAAGTACCCAAGCTTCTGGCTTAATAATGAAGCCGTCATCCGTAAGTAGGAGATCTAATATCACAGAACTTACAAGCTCATCCTCAAAGTTGATGTCAGAACTTATTAGCTCCTCCAATAACTTCTTTCTAATTAAAGACAACTCACTATCTTCATAATTAACGATAGCAACCTTTATCCTGTCATCAAGTAACGATAGCTGCTTGAAAGGTAGTGCCCCACCTACATCAACGCCCAATAGATAATCAAATGCTAGTTTATTATCAGTATCAAAAATGAAAGCGAACACATCACTTTCAAATGGTATCGTTGAATACTTGACCAGCTGCTTCAAACTTTCCGAATTTGATTCTTCCATCTTCTCAAGTTCTTCTAGGTTGAACTCAATATCATTAAAGATCGCTTTCTTAATCTCATTCGTAACATTTGATGATATAAAATCGCTAGTTAACGCCAATGGTTTGTCATTAAATAGACGCTTAAATTCCTTGCACATGTCATCATCAAATTCATCATTAATTTGGTTCACTACATTCAAATCAAACTTTTCATAACGATGATAAACTTCCGGGATACTAATGTAGTTCAGACCTATGAAGTTATTATCCACCAACAAATCCCAGAGAGATGAAGGGATGTCGTTAAGCTGGTCATATTTATGTGTATATACTTCTAAAAATCTCTCCCTAGCCGATACTTCAAGAGTCTCCAAACTGAGTAGATCAAGGAAGTGTTCACGGGTTTCAACGCCATCACTATCGCAACTGTAAAAGCTTATAAATTCATTAATATTACTCTCAACAAATGCAAGTAGTTCACTATCACCTGTGTCTCTAATCGATGAATAGGAGATGTTACTCTCATCTATTTGATGTAAAACGGACACTAATACTGAGATATTTTCTTTTATGAATACCGCGCTATTATTTTGTTTTAATTTAATAGCTGTATCTATAGAGATGCTTTTAGATATGTGTTTAAACTTACCACTTGCGCCATTGAGTAAATAAGATTCCCAGTCAAATTTAGAGCTCTCAAATGTAAACAATATATCAATATCTCTAATGTTGAATGTTGCTTCATCTACCATATTTTTATAAGTATCAGGCATATCAACAGGATCGACAATTTTCATAATGAAAATGAATTCGGCAAGTTCAGCTTCATTCCCATCTAGAAATTTTAGCATTTCCTTCATATGTAATTCATAGTCAATGGTCATTCCAACAAACTTAATCTTTGTTTGGATATCATCCATTGATTGGTAATAGTTCTGATAATCTGTTCTTTCGATTGCGCAATCAGATAACTCAAATGACGTAACTTTTGGATAGTCTAGGAGTGTTTTTACTAGAGATGCTGGAATTCTCTTAGGTAGCTCTGTGAGTGATAGCTTCGTCAAAACAAGTTTGGGGTTGTCAACCTTTCGTTCTATATCTAGATCCCAACCCTGTTTGAGACTTTGAATTACAGAAATATCATTCTTTGTTAGAGAGCCTTCGTAAAATCTACTTATATAAAACTCATAGTCATTTGCTAATGTTTGGTTCCTGATACATAAAGAAACCAACCCGAATTCTTCACCTAGTTCAGTGCTGATTAGTTTTCTACCTACTGAATGGTTAATCACATCACCGATTGAGTATGTGCGAATCTCGCGTTCTGTTTTCAATAAAGAAGCTCTGCTACTTTTAAGATCTTCAAGCGAAACAATAACTTTTTGTTGAGCTTCATAAGCGGTTTCACCTAATGCATTTTTGATTGCATTAGTTCTGATGGAGGTTTTGGCGTTGCTGTATACAATAGTCAGCTGCTTACCTGATGGGGTGCCTATGAATGTACTTACGAAGTCGTCATACGTCAATCCATCCATAGTACGCACATGATAGCCCGTTACCTCTGCTGCTTCGGCATACAGTAACCAAAAAAGCATATTCACTTCTCTCAGATTAGAATCTAAGCGATTTTCTAATCGTTCTATTTGTTCATCTATTTCTTCTCTTTCTTTTCGCGTATCTCTAGAAAGGGCATCTTTAAATTTATCAATACCAGCGATGGCTTCATAAATATTTCCTTTCCTCAAAATCAGCTGAGCATACTCTTTCGGGTAAAGGTTCTTAATTGCTATCATAGAGAGTAATTTGTTTCCGACTGGCGCCGAGTCGGGAAGCTGTCCTTTATACAAAGTAAACTCATTGACAACGTTATTTATCAACCTCATATCATCAAAATACAAGGCGATAGACTGTAAATGCGATGTCGTAATGCCATCCTTCTCTTCATTATTTACCCTTTCCCCATTAGCTTCGAGTAATCGCTTAAATATCTCAAAAGCGTTACTACTATGGACAACTGGTACTATCGGGATGATGAGGTCAAAAAACTTAGTTCTATCATTCGCTAAAAACAGGCAATCCCTTACTGCATAAATAAAGTAAATGGGTCTTTTAATATTGTCATAACTATTCAATATGAGGTTCAGTTCTCTAAGCGAGTTAAATACTCCTACATCTTCAAATCTATCTAAATCCTCAAAAATGACTACGTCTGTGTCACCACTTTCAAAGAAATATACAATTTCATCTATGTAACGATGTAACGCTGAACTTTTCGGGCTAGTTCCGTTAAATTTGATTCCTTTAAAATCAAAGTTTGAAAAGTGTATGTTTCCAGCAAACTTAACTACTTTCCAACTGACATAAGAAACACCTAATAAACAACCTAAAGAAAATAGCCCTGCTGGAAACATCTCGAAATAGGTAAGTAAGGCCAAAGGAATTTGATCAACTAAGAAGACATAAGCATAACTAGTCAATGAAAACAGAAATATACAAGCGTTTACAAATACAGAAGCCTTAGACTGATAACTAATACGCCTAAACCTTGAGTTAGGGAGGCTTTTTGCTTGTACAGAGTACAATAACTGTTGGACAATACTTTCTTCAACAACTTGTCTAGTGGCTCCCTCATCAGAAGACCCTCTCGCTCCCTCAACAACTGGTTCAGTGGCCTCCTTATTCGTAGGTCCTTTTAACTTATTACTCGAACTATTGGCAAACTTGGCTAGCGACACTGTTTTATACTGGTATTGTGGGTTTCTTCCCTGAAATGACTTGAGATGACTACTTTTACCAACAGAATAGTTGCCAGTTATTGAGATATTCCTAATAGCGGTTCCATATTGTCCCGATAAAACACCATTGAGCTCTTCTTCAAATTGCGCCATTTTACCCACTGGAATTTCTGCTGGAGTCAAAGGCACTAAATTGGACTTATACTCCACAGAATTAAGGCATTTAAGGAAAGTTGACTTTGCAGATTTGAAGGCTCTATAGACATTGCCTACTGTAAACTTGGAGTTGTTTATCACGTTATGACCGCTAATTTACTTGAGTGCTGATATTGTACAAGTAATCGCATATATCAACTAACAAATTACTGAATATGCTAGATCTTTATCCTATTTAGGTGCCAAATTTGGCCGCATAGTTGGATGAGGAAACGTAAGTCAAATTGCTAGGCTGGAAACCAGATTCGATCTTACTCTGACAAACTTTGGGGCACAAACGCTCTAGTAATGTTCATCCCAGCATTGTGATCACCAAGCGATTCTGTCGTACCTTAACAACCAAGCGACTTTGTCGTTATTCGCCTTTGAATTAAGGGGTATATATCTTGTCTTTAATCGTTTATGGAGGTTGATATGGTACAACGCCAACTTCATCTAAAGTGATGACTTTATCGAAATGGTCTAAATATGAATTGTCGTGCGTTACAACAACCATTTTGGTTTGTGGCTCTAATAGACTAAAAATTACCTTCCACAAATCATGGCCTGTTTGACTATCTAAGCCTGTTGTAGGCTCATCGAGTAGTAATAATTCATGGGAATGGATATAAGCTCTAAGAAAACACAGCCTTCGCTTTTCACCGCCACTGAGGTTCTGACCGTTACCATGTAGTTCCGAATCTAATGACAGCCTAGAAGACAGTCCTATCTTATCTAGCTGACTCGTCAACCAACCAATATCCATTTCTTTCCCAAGGGAAAGGTTGTCGTAAACACTTCCCGAGAAAACAAAGTTGTTTTGTTCTAGATAGTTAGAAGAGAGAGGAGATACGGGCTTTGGGGTTAACAAACCTGCCAGAGTATCGAGTAATATTGTTTTGCCTTGTCCACTTTTACCTATAACGGCAATTGTCTTTACATTTGGCTTTGCCAGTTCCTCTAGGGCCTTACTTAATAACTCACTCACTTCAGAACCTTCACCTTTGTGACTTAAAATTTCCTTTAATGCTGAAAAATCTTCTTGGCTTTGATCAAGCAATCTATAGACATCCAATAACCCTGCGAATGCCCTCGTTAAACTAGCAGAGAGAAGTAGTGCTGTGACAAGCGCTCCAGCATCAGCGTGTTGCACTGGAAACAAGAAAAATATGAACAATGCGATAATGGAAAGTGACATTAAGCTGTGTGTCGCTATAGCGACACCATCAAATACACTCCGGCTGACGGCAAGCGATACAGTTGTTTGTCTATAATGTTCGAAAAATGGAGCAATGCGCTTTTCAAAGAACCCTTCGACACGATTAGACTGGATGGTGCGTATACCCGAAAAGACACCAACAAGTTGATCGAGTATTTCATCTTCTGCCTCATTAACTCGACGGATGTGAGGGCGTCTTAGCCTGATAATTAGAGCCTTAATCAATGCAGCAGTCGCTAGGATAACAATCACTAGAGCAAAGGTTCCCCATCCACTAAAGAGAACAATAGCGCCACAAAAGACCAGCAATTCAATGACTAAAGGTAAACCTCGCGATACGCTTAGATTGATGAACTGCTCGTAAGATCCTATGCCTCTTTCAAACTTACTGGCTAATGAACCTATCTCTAACCGTTTGAAATGACTAAAGGGTTTACGAATTAGCTGACTAAACAATATCCGTGATTTGGTCTCGACGTTGAGTTGTATTTCTTGCTCAAAAAAATAGGTAAAAAAAGGCGATATACTAATAGTCACTACTGTCGACAACAGTAGATACGTTAACAAAGTCTCCATTCCTTCTAGCGAGATAGACTGAGAAGCAACGTTAATTATCTGCCCGATTAAATACGAAGGAAGCGCCAAGTTAGCTTTAAGCAAAAGTAAGATAAAAAAGAGCAAAGAATACTTTAGGTAGGTGACTTTAAGCATTACATATCTCCCAATGGTACGACCAACTTCCCCTTATCTATAATATTGAAGCGCTCCAATCCGGGTATATATGTCGATGTAAGCCATATTTTTTCCTGATTAAATGCCGTATGGACTAGTAAGTCATACCCTTTAGCTTTAACTGAACTCACTAGATTTTCGTAATGCTGCTTAAAATCTCTTGAATCCTGTTGCATGGCAGAGCAATCCATAAGAGGTAGCGTGTCTAACTCAGAAAGATCTGTGATTTTACATAGTCTATCGTATTTATTTAGCAATTCGCTTGCCTTAATATCATCATTAAGTTCGACAGCGTCATAGTTCTCTATAATTTGAATGAGCTCTGAGAGAGCTCTTTCTATGGCATGAAATTCTGAATACGAAACACCAGACGAACGAAATGCCATAGGGCTAGCTGCAGAGTGCATCACGCACGCACAAAAATGGGAACCAAAGAGTGTGGTAGACATGATGAAAGAAAGCTCGTCAACATTGGGAAGAGATAGCTGATATTTTTCCAGTAGTTCCCATGGGGGGATGACTCGGTAGAATCCACCAGAGTAATCAGAATAACCTATGTATTGTTTGTATAATTCACTCAAACAATGGCGCTCTACCACTTCGTTTGCTCCATGAAGCACGGCTTCTTCATATGAAGACCCAGATGCCCAACCACTATTTGACGTGTATTTATTAAGGAAACAATACGCATCATTTGGCTGAAGAGTTTCAATGTAAAAAGGGTTAATTAAAGTTTCAGGCACAAGATAGTTTTCTAAGGATAAAAGGGAGTGATAACTTGAGAATTTCAATAACTCATTCCCGTATTCAGCCAGTGTCTTTCCAAAGAGACATTGAGAGTGGCATTTTTTCGATTTCAACCATTCCTTCAACGGAACCACTTGAATATGTGAAGAAGTAAAATGATGCTGCAACATCATGTGCTCAAAAGCCTCAAAATACGCTCCTGTTACAGCGTAGCTTCCCTTTCCTGACCCACTTGATAAGGGGCTTCCTGTTAAAGAGGAAAGCTCAACAGTTGCCACTAGATTGTCTTCCGTGGAGTAAAGTGAGGAGTGAATGTTATGCTCCTTTAACCAAAGTTTCATCGTCTCGACAGCCTGTTGACCACTGAATTCGCGCTCTATTGGGTATGTACACATATAACACTCCTCAAATTTTAAGCTAAGCCAAGAAAGCTAAGAAATCGCGCTCTTTGCTATTTGTGCTTTCGGAGAAGCCAAATTCAAGACTTACTCCCAGAGGTGGCTCAGTTGGTTCGGTAATTTCAGTACGTTTGTTACCCATAGTTTTTCCTTAACATTAAGAGATGAAGTGGACTGTACCGACTAAGAATTAGTGTGCACAGTCGACCTGAACTTATCTGACCCATTGAAGTTGTTTAAATTATTTATACTTAATTATATTTTAGTGTGAGTGGCTTTAAATGGATTTTCTTGGCAGTCTTTGAAGCGTTAGTACGATAAACACGCTCTATGAYCTTGTCATTTATAGCCTGCATTGTTGGAGTGAAAATGCCCCTGTAAAATATAAATACGGTCTCATKTTAAAAACAGTKTGGTCAAATTTGCACCCCAACCCCTTCCAATAGGGGCGTTTTTAATCGATAACCCAGCCTCTTAGCAAAAACAAAAACTAAGTAGAAATAGGGCAAGAAGTGTCCCCTGCTATTTCAAATTCTTTACCACAGCCCACGCTAATGAGAAATCTGGGATTGGCAAGCCAAAAGCTGTACCTAATCGCGCACAGATCCATTCTTTAACCAAACCGTTCGATGCGGCTTTGCGTCCTTTGACAATATGCTTATTGTTCTCATCATCAGTACAAAGGTAAGGAGCCGTTTTTCCTTGAGTCATTTCTCGTGAGATTTTCTCAATACAAATCTCTCTTTACTACAACATTACCGAGTACCAGAACACACAATGCTACGACCCTAACGCAGTAGACATTACACATATAAGAAAAAGTAGGTCAAACCACCTCACTATGATTTTTGAGGTTAAGCGCCGCTGGCAAGGAATGGGGTATTTCTAAGTTGTGTTTATGCTGATGTCGCTATTTCTAAAACCATTGCGACTGTTTCATCAACCGACAATAGCGAGTTGTCAATATGGGAACCAAACTCTGGATAGGCAATGCCACCTTCTACAAGTTCACTAATCCTGGAAATCTCCTTATCAGACAATACCCTATTGCCACGATTACTCTGTAAAACATCAATACATGGAGTGAGTGATATTGGAACTATTTTTTCTACATTCTCACTTAATAGTTCCTTTATAAACTGAAAATTAAATTCATCTAATGGATATGCGATTAGTGAATTTATACCTTGAGCCTCAAAGTTACTCGCTAGTGCAGCTGCATTGGTCAAACTTAACTGAATTGAATCTTGAAGATCCATCCATCGTACGCAGTCTCTAAGAGAATCACCTTCAATAAATGCAAATTTCTGTTGAGTACAAAAAGCATTACCGATGGTCGATTTTCCTGAATTGATGGATCCATTTAAAAGAATAACCACTCACACTACTCCTAATTATCACGACTTTAAGTTCGACGCAGATTGATGTTACCAGCCTTTGTACACAGTAGAGTCATGAGAAAAAGTAAGTCAAATGATGCTCTGGTAAAGTGAGCTGTAGATCGGGCGCAACACGAAAGGGCAGTAAGGTGCTTATCACAGCCTTTGAGAACCTCTCAATACACAGCAAAACCATGGCCAACAACTATACTATTAGTATCGTTATGGCTATCAGGTAAGCATGGGGAAGAGTCAGCTTTTTGAACATGGTCGGCATAACCCATTCTATAGTCGAATCGGTCGCCGTATCATTGTCATAATCATTGCTCTAAGTGGTTTGATTACATTGTTAACAACCCTGATGCAGATCTATTGGGATTACCACGAGGAGTTCAATACTGTCGACCAACGGCACTATGAAATAAGGCGTGTCCACGCCCCTTTGCTCGCCTCATCGCTATGGGATTTTGATATCGTTGTTCTAAAAGAGCGAATGGATGGCTTGGTCGATCTTCCTAGAATAGATTATCTACGGATCGACTCCGAAGATTATTCCTTTGATGCAGGAGTCCCAGTTCGTGGCGATTCTATTTCCAACACCTACCCGCTAGAATATGCCAATCAGGACTTAGCCGAAACAGAAGTGATCGGCCAGATCTATATTGAATCTGACACTCAATTAATTTATGACACACTACTCAGACAATTCATAGTCACTTTGACCCTGAATGCAGCTAAGACCTTACTGGTATGTTACCTCATTCTCATGGTGTTCCATGAAAGCATAAATCGACGGATTTTCTCAATCGCCAACTACCTAAGACACTACAGCCCAAAACAACCGTCCAATCCTCTTATACTGATCCATAAAGCGTGGATCATGGAGAAATATGACGAGCTGAATTTGCTCGCCGATGAAGCCAACAAGATAACTAGAGACGTCACGCAGCTGTACACAAACATAAAATTTGAACAGGAGCGCCTGAGCGATTTTACCCATGTCTCCTCCGACTGGTTATGGGAAACGGATGCAAACGGGCGATTAACATACTGCTCTGAATCCATGTTACAAGCACTGAACATCAACGAGTTTGACAAACCACTCATTTTTGATGTGCCACAATTTAAAACCCTGTTTTCATTACATGAAGCAATTCGTTCGACAACCGATTTTACGATGTGTGAAGAGTCAATCATCATTAACGGACTCACTTATTATGTACTTTTTCATGCGTTAGCAAAGTTTCGCCACGGCGACTTTATTGGTTATCGTGGAACAAGCATTAACATTACGCCGCTCAAATCCACTCTATTTGAATTGGAACAACTTAACGTGACGCTGGAAAAGACGGTTGCAGTTAGGACATTGCATCTAAAACAAAGTATGGAAAAGCTGCAAGCCACTCAGACACAATTGATCGAGTCTGAAAAATTAGCCGCTCTTGGGGCGTTAGTCGCGGGAGTGGCTCACGAAGTGAACACACCATTAGGCATAGCCATAACCACGGCCTCTTATGTTCAGGATCTCACCGCCGAGCTAAATGCTGCCTTTTCCAATCAAACACTCAATAGCGCTGATTTTAAAGCGCTCGTTAACCAACTGGAGGACGGCAACACCCTATTAGACAAAAACCTCAATCGAGCGGCGAAATTGGTCAATGATTTTAAACAAACATCCGTTGACCAAGTGTCCGAGGCTTGCACCCCCTTTTATGTAAAACAAGTTCTCGATGCATTGATGACCACCTTGAGTTCTGAAACCAAACAAGTCCCTGTCACACCAATCATCGATGGAGATGACAGTATCATGATGGACAGCCTACCGGGTGTGATCACGCAAATTGTATCCAACTTAGTGATGAACAGTATTCATCATGCCTTCGATGATAACGATGACCCAAAAATCTCAATTCATTTCTCTCAAAACGAAAATAATATTGTTCTCGAATATCGAGATAATGGTTCGGGCGTTCATCACTCATTACATAAAAAAATATTCGAACCTTTTTTCACTAGCCGGCGTGGTAAGGGTGGCAGTGGTCTGGGACTAAATTTGGTGTTTAATTTAGTAAAGCAAAAACTGTGCGGGCAACTGCATTTTGAATCACAGCCAGATCAAGGGCTCACGTTAACGATGATCATACCGAAAAATCACCAAATGAAGGTGGAATAAACGAACGAGCTAGCTTCGGTATTAATATCACATTTCCACACCCTATACGCTATAAGTATCACCCTTGTGTAAGCCACGCTCCAAGCTTGTCACTCTAAGGCGGTTAACCTCCCCTCAACTATACTTTAGGGTACACAGTAGACGACAAGCAGTAGAAATTATGAAAATATTTTTGCTCGTATTATTCACCCTTTTTTGCTTTCCTGCTGCCGCGGGAAAGATATTACTCATTGAAAGTTATCACTCAGAGTTTCCTTGGGATAAAGAATACATCCAAGGAATAAAAAGTCGCGTCAATGTCGACCATGAATTGGTAACTTTTCAAATGGACACAAAGCGTATCCCCCAAAGCCAATATGCCGACAAGGCGGATAAAGCCTGGGACTATTACCAAAATCATAAGCCAGATATCGTGCTCCTTGGGGATGATAATGCCCTCAAATACATGTTACCAAAACTCTATAACGAGCCCATTAGTATTGTTTTCTTAGGAATAAATTCGAACCCTAGAGGACTTCTTGCTGAGTATAGGGGACAAGCGGAAATCACCGGTATATTGGAGCGACCTTTATTGCTCAAGAACATAAAAAGCATTACCCAGTTGATGCAAATGGACCAAGGCAAAGTGTTAGTGCTTTTTGATTCTGGTACTACGTCCCACATAGCCAACACCTTTATTTCTACCCAGTTTGAGGGCGCCCTTCGCCAGTTAAAGGTGGAGGTCACGAGCTACAATGTTGAAACCATTAGTGAGTGGAAAAGCTTAGTGACTGACGCCAAAAAAGATGGGTACCAAGCCATTGTTATAGGGTTGTACCACACGCTGGTAGATGAACAACTCAATAATGTCGACGCCAACAATGTGTTGTCTTGGACAAACCAGAATACTCCTATTCCCATTTTTGGTTTCTGGGATTTTTCTGTAGGTCAAGGCAAAACTATCGGTGGCATCGTGTTATTTGGGGAAAGCCAAGGGTCTGCTGCCGGGGCAATTGCTGAGCAGATACTCCAAGGTAAATCAGCCTCTAAAATCCCAATTAAAACGGGTGAAAAAGGAAAAGCCATGTATAGTCGACAAGAAGCAGCGCGTTGGAACTTAACCCCCCCTTCTAGTTGGTCTGCAATAGATTGAGTGTGAAGTGCACGAGATTTAAATGTGGGCAGTCACGATCACTCGCCGATCTGCCCACGGGAAATGGCGCCCATTTCAGCGTCTCGCGGAATCAAAAGAAACGTGAATATTAAATGATCCAGCTCTGAAACAAAGTCAGCATTTTGTACGCCCTGAATAAAATAATATTAGATAATTTAGTATTATTTACTTCTAGTTCCATATCATAGGTGCATACTCAATAAGGTTAGTAACGTGGGTTGTCACAGGAAAGTACATACTTCCTTTTTACGCATCACCTGTACTCTTTCTGTATCGCGTTGGTAATAAGTCTGAATTGGTATTTTTGTTTATTTATTGTTCACTTTGGCTACAGTAACTGCACAGTCGGTCTGTAGCCATTTTTTTCAGCGCTAGCATGTTTTTATATATCAAGCGTTGAGCATGTAGTGATTGAGGCTAATTGGTCATCATTTGACCAAGTTTGGATTTGTTAAGGTTATCTGATTTTCAAAGATTCGAAATTCGTAGTTCTCTTAGGTATCCTCTCTCAATAATCTTAACCCTCCTCAACAAATTGCCTTTTACATAATGTTATAGGGTGCTGATTTATTTTTGTCCAGTTACGAGCAGAACCGTTCAACAGCCAGACATAACTATAAGTATCTTAAACTCAGTAGCGCGACCCGTTGCTGAGTAATCGCGCTAAAACACAAAGGGGAAAAAGCGTGTTAGACGGCATTCTCGAAATAGTCTTCTGACAACGTAAAAAGCTAGCTATTGACGCCATAGTCGTTTACGTGCTTGTTACAGGCTAACTAATCTTCAAATAAACCTAAGTTTTCATTCACATAGTCCATCACTTCATCATAGAAAAATTCGTCGATTTTACCCGCAATGACATAACAAAGTAGATAAGATGATACAAAGTGGAATCTGTATTGTTTTTTCGAATTGGAATCGAATGACCAGTCTGTTTCTACTTGTTCATCAATTTCATTGTTCATCATTTCAAATAACGCATCATTGCTCATTTGATTTCGTTTAGCATAGAGAACTGATGCCAATTGGTACATGTTTTCCTTGGAGATTTCACCAGAAGAAATAGCAGACAGTGCTTCTTCTAATGCTGCATTCACCTCTATAAGCCACTTTTCCATCGGCTATCTCTCCGTTATTCTCTAATTGGTACATAACGCTGCATTAAGCGGACTTAAATAGTTGGATATAATGTGTAGCGAAGCGTAACCTAACCAACTGTTTAGTCCCGTTTAAACGCCTTGTTAAATGCCCATGATTGTACAAATTCCATAAGCTTTTCCATCTGTAAGTCACCATCTGTTTTGGTTGCTAGATCAGATAATTCAGCGAAAGACATGCAAGCTATCATTGTCGAAAACTCAATGGCTTCATTAATATGCTCATCATCATAGCAATGTGCTATTGAACGACCGTTAAAATTTCTATTAAGCTGAATACTTCCTGAATGAGTGAGGCTATTTAAACCACTCCAGATGTTATCTTTTATCTCAGAAAAATAAGCGGGCAATTCGTGTGTAGCTTCTACTTCAAGAACCATATCACCAAAGTTAATGCGTTTATTACTCTTTGAAACCAATTTATCTTCGTTAATGTACTTATCCAACTGCATATCATTTGCACATTTCTCTAGCCACATACCACGAATATACGTTTCAAATATAATTCTTAGCAAGGAAGATGCTGAAGGGTAAGCGCTATTACTTAAACAAAATTTTATCCCTTGTGCATGATCAAGAACAATAGCGAATAAAGTCGCAGCAGCTTTAACTGAGACCTTATCGGTCGTAATCTTAATTTTTACGATATTACTTTCGATAATATCAAGTGTTTCTATGTATTTTGGTAGATTATTCATATGTATCACCACGGCCACTTAACGCCAAACTAACCCGCGCGAAACCTTGGCATAGACTTTTGCGAAGCAAAAATTCCAAGCGTGAAGAGTCGGGTTCAGTGCCTTGTTAACTTGCTTTTACAGCCTCTTTGCACAAACCAATCAATACTGCTTTCAGTACATCAAATGGTAGACCACCGATTTGCGGCATAATTTTCTCTTTGGCATTTTTCCAAATTGTTTCATTCTTAATTGCATCTGCGAAATCATGCCCCTCCCACGTTAAAGAAAATGGGATTACTCGTACAATACGGTCTGGCGTAGAACCAGAACATACAGTTTCGCAGCGGACTAAACCTGCTTCATATAGAAGGTGATAATGTTCGTCAAATTCTAGTTCCGTATAACCTTCAAAAAGAGGTTTCATAATCGGATGATCATTTTCTTTTTCCACGATGAACAAGACCAATTTTCGTATTAGATCCATATCTCTTTTCAAAATAATTCCTTTGAACTCGACCAAGCCAGTTAACGCTTATTAGACGGAATAATTCCGCTTTTGCTTTCCCTCTATCTTGCTCAAGCATCATCGGTTACTCACTATGTATCAATGCTTTATTTGAAGTTTGATAGAGGATTACGGAAAAATCCCGTCTTGTAAGCCAAGGCTGTTCGTTAGTTGTTTTGGCTTAATATTGAGTTACAAAAACAATCAGGCTAGCACTCCGAGAAGCTTTAAGCCAAGCACGATTGAGCCTTGATTCTAGGGATGGAAGCTGGACATGAAAAAGTAATAAAATTGTAGAGCTAGATAGACCTTTAATATCCATCATCGTCTCAAAAGATCCAAATATTCGCTTTGGCTCTAGCCAACCATAGCACTTTCATGTGCGCGGCTCAGAAATAAGCAGTAAACCTGCTAGTAAAATGAAGTACAAACTACCCCAGCGCAAATACCATTAAGAAACGCCAAAACGGGGCAATAGATCAAGTATATCCAAAAATTGAATGAGAACGATTGAAACACCGAATGAGAAAACGACAAAAAGAGCGCCGTTTCCACCCACAAATCGATATTGACTAGCACTTGAGCTAGGTTGAGTTTCAGTATTAGATCCCATCAGAGAATCTTTACGCAGTTTTCTCACTATCAAAACTGGGATTATACATGTCCAAGTAGCTGCAAACGGAGCTACATATCCAATAGAGATAAGAAACCCCATCGGATAAAGTAGAGAGCATATCAATGGTGGTAAAAATGTCACAGCCCATGTTTTGGTCCTATCAATGCGAGAGTTTCCAAACTTAAAAACATCAGCAAGAAAGTCAAATAGCCCTAACCCCACACCGATAAAACTCGACAAGATAGCCGCTGATGAAAATGAACCGATCACAATAGTTAATGCTTCATCCTGTAATCCCTCAATTATCGCCAAAAGTAAAGAGTCAACGTTGCCACCAGCAGCATTGATTTCCCAAAAGCTAGACCGTTCTATATTACCGTAAATACTGAGTACCCAAATAACGTATACTGCCAGTGCAATCAGAGCGCCACCGACTAACGCTCTCTGAGCGACATATTCATCACGATAATAGTCTCGCATTGTCGAAACAGCATGATGAAACCCGAACGCTGCAAGAGCAATAGGCAGAAATGAAAGAACATATTTGCTTTGTGATCCGCTGGGATCGTGATACATCAGAAAGTTGACATTGATGTCCTTTACAAGGCCTAAAACAGAGAATATAAAAGTAAAAACCATCACCAGGAGTAGTACAAGTGATGCTCTATCAACCCACTTTGTGGAGTGCCAAATTAAGAACGAAAATACCGAGACAAACAACACTGATGCAACAGAGGCATTTATGCTCACATATTCCTCTAAAATCAGTCCAGAAACGGTGATGTATGCATAAAGAAGGATCACTCCAACAAAATAGACTGCCAAATTATTAATAAGCGCAACGCGATTACCCAATATATCTTTAGTCACGGTTGAATAAGATGAACGATATGGGTAAGCCTTTAGGGCTTCTAACAAAATACACCCGCTTGAGATCATAATGGCCATGACTCCTATAAGGGTGAGTATTGACCAAATAGTCCAAGCGCCCGCTCCAGCGGCAGGGAGAGTTAACGTGCCAGTGCCGACACAGATGCAGGCTATTATACTGCATCCTCCCAATAACTTAGGTTTTTTACTTTCCGTATTTAATTGCTTTTGATTAACTGACTCATTACCAGAAATATTATCCATTATTAGCTCCACTTAATTTTAATTCTTCATCACATTCACACTCCGCCCATACCAAGACAATAACTGACTAACTTACTCACACCTCAAGTATGCTACCAATATTATTGCGGACACATGGTCGCACGTAACAAGAGTTAGAGGTCCTAAATAATGGTTATTTATTATTGGTATATACTTGTTATGAACGCTAAAGGACGTTGAATATATAATCGGTACGTGTAGCGGTGATGAGATAAAATAGATTTCGTAGAGATATCACCACCAGCTAAAATGATTAAAGTTTTAAAAATGGTCAGAATTATCCTATCGGAAACAAGACAGCAAAACCACTCTTTGTCGGATATGACCTAGGGTATATGGCAATAAATTACCGACTATTTACTACCTCACTCAGTACTATCGTGTCATTTTAGCCGTGTAAATAGTTAGACGGGATTAACCTAGCTCAGGTCTGTGTCAAGGAACGACTACTCGGCACCCTCACCCTGTCATCCTATTTACTTGAATGTAGCATTAACCGTACGTTGAACAAACCCGCCCTTTGTTTTACTTACACTCACTGCTGTACCGGCGATGGAGCACCTCATTAAAGAGTACTCCATCGCCTCTTTTCTTTCGATTTATCTTTATGAACGCTGAAACGAATCGATCGAAAACCTAATTAAGCTGAGCATTAGTTAGCCTAAAGATGGCGTTTAGGCTTTGAAACGGCCGCACCTCACTTATTGGAAAAGCAAACGGTTCTCTAGCCCTAAAGATCACGTGGTTCAAGGGTGCCCTCAACGATAGCTCTTAAACTAAAGCGATCTAAATGAGCCTCGTCGATGCGTTCACGAGACAAGCGTCAAAATGCCAAGGGTAGCGAGTAAACAAGGCGCCATTTTTCTTTTAAGGTGAGTATGTTCATTTAAGACAAAGTAGCCCAAAATCATATCCAACATAAAGGCGCATTGAAACAAAGCCATAACGACACTATAGGCGCTCATGTTGAGCACTTTTAATAACAGGTAGTAGCTTATGGAGCCACAAGCGGCTGTTATCATTGCATTTAGTGCGACCTCTTTTATCAAATCATAACGAATTTTAAAGAGTGTTAGCGTTAAAAGAGCCGTCCCGGAAAACCCGATAAACGAGATCACGCTGGAGGGTAAAAGCTCGGTTAGCGTTTTATCAACGCCTATCGCCATGGTTAGGAATATCGGGGCGAGCCAAGCGTGTAAATAAGTCAATAAACGAAGGCTTAGTTGGCTGCTTTTACCGATGAGCATTGACGCAAGCAGTATCAGCATCCCTCCTAAAATTTGCAAGGAGGTCAGACTCTCATTAAAAAAGCAATGCCGAACAGAACGCCCAGGCCACCTTGGTTTTTGAGATAACAGAAACAATGCCTAATTCCGTTGACGTGCGCGCTCTATACCTAGAGTAAGCAAACCCCATCCAGGAGAAAATACTGACAAGGATCAAAAACACGAGCGCCCACCCCCAATCTGCCATAATGTATATGCCTCCTGATTTAAGGTATGGAAAGGAGGCGACAAACGCATTAGCAGAGGCTAACGCAGCCGACAATTGCCATAGTTCAAATTCAATCTCAGCTTCGTTTGCCAACAGCATCTTGCGAATACCGGTTATAGTGATGATTGTAATCAAGCGAGCTCTTATCTGACTAATGGCATTAAAGGGGTTCTCAGAAAAATCAAGAAAATCGACTCAGTTCGCATTGCTATCAAAACGACGAAACGTTTAGAGTTTAATCAAGTGAGCGATAAATAGCATTACACCCATTCGTTCTCCACAACTCTTGATTAACTAGCTTCCAATCGAAATAAAATGCCTTTTTTTGCTCATCTTTCTCAACTTCGAATGCTTTGTCGGGTTCAGACATTTTGGCGACCATATAGCCTAACAATATCTGACGGTCTTGCAGCATTTCTAAAAAAGTCTGCATCACCTCATCATTAGCTTGAAGCTGCAACTCTAGGATTTTGTCCGTATTCGCTGTAATTGCTCTGTAAAACTTGGACATTGCTTTTTGGGCTTGTGCATCTGATTTAAAATTACCTAACGTGACATCCAAGCATTTCGCATAGTCTTGATTGACCGTATAAAGCTGCTTTGCAGAATAAGGAACAGCATGGCTACTTAGAGACACCGCCAGCACAAACAAACTAAGACTAGAGATAAACTTCATATGTTTTTCCTCAAACGTATAACGTTTAGCTAACTCGTACGAAACCTTGGTATATACTTTTTCCGAAGCAAAAATGCTAAAAATTACAGTGTCACGTATATCGCTTTGTTAACTGTATGGCTAAGAACCAAATGGTTTAGCTGAAATTATCATATAGCTGATTGCGTCAATCAGGCGCTCTGCTTTGCTTAAACTTCTTGTATAAAACAGTTTTACCACGAGATTTTCGTCGTTTCTCATTTGAACGATATACCAATCTCTCTTACTGAAAAGTTCCAAGGCTGATATTGAATTGAAATAGTATCTTGAGCTAATGTCAGATGCTTCTATTTTGACAGAAGATAACACCATGCCTGAATCCTCATTAATATTGCTCATAGTGTGACTACTGGTTTTTAAACCGTCAGACAAACCAATATACGAATCGGTGACAACTATGTCTTCAGGTCTGTAATTTAAAGGCTGTTCCATAACAACCTGCTCAATGATTTTTACTGCGGCTTCTTCACTTAACTCTAGCTTGGCGGAATAAGGCATATGTTTAGCGGCACAACCAGATAAAAACAGAAGTAAAAAGACAATACAATTTTTCATCAAAACATTACCTTTAACAATCAATAGCGGGGGAGAAGAGCTTAAAATTAAGGTACCAAGCGTTGTGAATAACTCTTAAATTTATTGTTAGGCGCTAATTATTATCACCCGCCTTTTGCCTCAAGCTATCCTGAAATGATTGTGCAACGAGTGCTGATAAAGGAAAGACTTCCTCACCTTCCTTACCAACAATTTTGAGGCGTAAATCAGAGTCAGTTAATTCCTGCAATTTTGCTGTCGTCAGTTTGATGGCGAAATATTCATATATATTTCCAGCATTAGCTGTATCTCTATCAATAAGCGTTACTGGGTACTCGAAACCCTTTTCGTTATAAACAGAGTCAACAAAATACCAATCTAGTGATTTCAACACGAAGTACAGCTGAATAAATTGTGGTGAATTAGCATTCTCGGACTTGTAAAATGCACGATATTTATACGCAATGCCATTAGCGCCACTTACAAACCAACTCATATAATAATCCGAAGTTAGCCAGCCCTCTTTCTCAAACTGATCGAATTCGTAGGTAACGTTGACAGCTTCAACACTTTCAGGTGTATTCGATATATCAATACGGTCATAGTAAGCATGCTTGAGTGACTGGCAACTAACTAGCATAAACACCAAAGTTGGTATTATTATTTTTTTCATTGTTTATCCAATTCACTGCATAACGCCTAATGCCCTATTAAGGAGTAAACACCGCGATACCGAAGCTTCCGCATAGCACCTTAACCACTAAACCCAACGCATAGAATAAATGCCACGTGTTACGAATCATTCCCAGACAGTTTGTTATACGTTTCAAGCTTCTAGTTGGTATCGTTCAACAACAATTTCTTCCAAGTTTTCTTGGGTAAATTCAGTTGTACGCGGATCAATACCCGCTATCTGT
Source organism: Vibrio lamellibrachiae (assembly GCF_050337265.1). NCBI lineage: Bacteria > Pseudomonadati > Pseudomonadota > Gammaproteobacteria > Vibrionales > Vibrionaceae > Vibrio > Vibrio lamellibrachiae. The sequence goes on along the minus strand of NZ_JAKJSU010000012.1, from coordinate 177,058 downwards.
CTAACAAAGCTGGTAATTGATGCATCACCGTCAATATCGAGATTTTGCGCAAATTCCCATGCGGATAAAGGTTTTCCTTTTTTAACGTCATGAGAGTAATTATGTGAATCTTCGAAATTTTGAACTGACACGTAACGCTCTACAATGTTTGGAAATAGCTCGTTACTAGTAACCATCTGATTCCAAATGGTTTGATTCAGGGTCCAAGCACTGTTTGCTTTCGGTGTTTGATCATTTTTCAAAAGCACGTTGCCTTGTCGATCGTATTGGTACCTACAATCACTATCGTGGATTACATGTTGTTTTATCTTAAAGTGCGAGAGCCCTTTAACAAAAAAGGGCATGTTGTTTTTTGTACCAGTATTTAAAACAAATATATCTTTTTCAGGATAGTGTTCATCTAAGAGTTGTCTTACTACTATAGCTTCTGTATCGCCCTCAACCAAAACAACTTCATCAGCAAAAAACGTTTCGCAGATATGTGGGTTAAAACGGTTGAGCATTAGAATACGATCTCGGTTTTTGCCCTGAGAATCAAACACATCATCCCCAACTTGATGAATAATAGTCGTTCCATCTCCTTTTGCCGTCAAACGAGCCAGTGTTGTGTGAGGCTTCGATAAGTCAATTAGTTGAGGATTGTGTGATGCGCATAAAATTTGAAATTTTGATGCTCGACAAAGAGAATAAAGTGTGTCTTTTAATAAGCGAATTCGCTTAGGGTGAAGGTACAATTCAGGCTCTTCAAAAAGGATGATAAATTCCTTTTTAACTCCCTCATTTGCGTCTTCAGGATCATAGTCATTTTTAGATAAGCCCAAGAAGTTAAACATAGCTTGGCGTATTACACCATGCCCGTGAGAGTTAAACTCGCTCTTACCGTTTTGTCCTTCATGGTTTATAGCAACGCAAAACTCTTTGTCCAATGCTTTTGTAACATCAACACTTTGTCCAATTTGCGGCGATATAGATAATGATAATTCTGGGAAAACTTTTTGAAAGTTGGAGTTGGCTTTATCTGAAAAGCCTTTTACTAAGTCCGTATCTTCAATTTGAGACTGAAGCTCATTTAACTTATCAAGAGCTTCTTGATAAGTCTCAGCGTGTTCTGTAGATAGAGTTTTCAATACCTGCTTTTTAATTGTCTCAGTAATCCACTTACTTAAATCTTCTGGAGTTGGCATAGCGGGTATTACTATAGGAGTAGGAGCCTCTTTTGCCAAGTGTGAGTCAAAACCACCAAAACCATTATTTAGAAAATCACCTTCAACAGGATCAAATGTTTCTTTCTGCCCTTCAGCACCTGCGCGGGTCCACGTTTTCCGGAACCTAATTTCGTTTTGCTCTGATACCCATCGGTTAAGACCCTTACGTTCGAATACAGCCTCATCACCAGCTTCTTTAGTAAACACCATTTCCATTTCAATAGTGTTTTCTTCATCAAACTTGTGAAAATCTGATAAGGCACTTTTTTTCTTGGGTGTTACAAAATATTCATATGCTCGTAGAAACGTAGATTTACCTACATTGTTCTGACCAAAGATAAAAATAATGTCAGAATCATCGAACTCTAACACATTATTCTCACCGTTGATGTTTCTGAAACTTATGACTTTTAACGATTTTATTTTCATTTTTACCAACTGATATTTTAATTGTATGACTAAAATCTGGGGAAACGTATAGCGCTTATTAGACGAAATAATCCGTCTAACAATCGATGAACCTTTCATTAGGTGTGCTTGCTTACTTTACAGCGTGACGTTTGTTGAACACCTAATCGCTTGTTACACCGCTAACCTATCCCCATGCCCTACGCGAAACAAATAATTTATGTTTAATAATTAGTCACTAAATGGGGCAAGCCAGAACCGGCGAGTGCGAAGGTAAATGGAAATGAGTTTTGGAAAATAGAATATTCGCGACTCATGAATAACGATGGGTATGGAAAGTCGCTTAGGTTGGTGTTCAGTATTGATGGTGCAGATCAGGGCTGTATTGGTGTATTGTATCCCCATCAATACAGCCCGCTTTTCATTGGTGTATACAAACGAGTTGAATAGACGATCATCAATCGGTTGGGCCGAGTAGTAACACAGAAACATTTTTTCTTGCCCACGCGATTTATTAATCGCTCTACAGGCTTGCCATGCATTTGTATTTATCGTGTTGTTACATGTCTACTTGCGTAAATCGAGCATTGAAATGCCTCAACACAGGCGGCTCATAAGAAAAAGCTAACCCTCTTATTTGGCTTGCGTTTTCCTTCACTATAGAAAAGGCCTTAATGATATAATCCATATGAGACTGAGTGTAAGTCGCTCTTGGGATCGTGATACGTAATAACTCCGCAGGACACGGCAGTTGCACTCCTGTTTTTGGATCACGCCCGAGTAGCAATGAACCAATTTCTGGCGTTCTAATTCCAGCAATTAAATACAATTCATTAGCTAACGCCATTCCGGGAAATTGTGTCGGGGGAATATGAGGCAGTAATCTTCCAGCGTCTACAAATGCAGCATGGCCACCGGGTTGCTGACAGACAACCCCTATCTTTTCTAACCCTTCAACTAAGTATTCGATCTGTTTTACTCTATATTCAAGCCATTCTTGTCGCATCGATTCATACAGTCCAACAGCCAACCTTTCCATTGCGCCGCCTTCTAGTCCGCCATAAGTTGGAAAACCCTCCAAAACCACACATAAGTTTTGGCAGTCTTTAAAGACATCCTCATATTGACGATTTTTGAAACTCAGTAAACCGCCCATAGGTACCATCGCATCTTTTTTTGCCGACATAGACATTAAATCAGCGTATTCAAACATCTCTTTAGTAATCGCCTCAATACTTACATTTTCATACCCAGGCTCTCGCTGTTGGATAAAATACGCATTTTCAGCAAAGCGGGCACAATCAAGGACAACGGGGATCTCATATTCTTTTGCTATGGTGTACACACCTTTAAGGTTAGCCATAGATACGGGTTGTCCACCGATTGAATTGCATGTGATCGTACTAACAATGTACGGGATATTGTGGGGGCCATGCGTTTCGATGGTATCGCGAAGTCTTTCTAGATCAAAGTTGCCTTTAAATAGGCCATCCACGCTAGTGTCAAAGGCTTGGTCAGATGGGGTATTTTTAATCGTGCAGCCATTTATTTGCGCATGAGCCTGCGTGGTGTCGAAGAAAAAGTTTGAGATCACTACCATCTTACTTTTATCTAAACCGTGGTGAGTCTCTCTGTATTTGATCAAGTTAGGAACATACAATTGCTCTGCGCCCCTTCCCTGATGAGTAGGAATCGTCAAAGCGTAACCAAAAATATTAGTGACAACTGACTCCAGTTTTCGAAAGCTTTTACTGCCACTATATGCTTCGTCACCGAGTAGCATCGCCGCTTGCATTGATTGAGTAACCGCACCAGTCCCACTATCCGTCAAACAGTCGATATAAACATCTTTACTGTCCAACAAAAGCGTATTTAGACCCGCTTGTTCCAATGCCCTCAGTCGATCCGTTTTAGAAATTCGAGTAATAGGTTCAATGACTCGGATTCTAAATGGTTCGGGTAAATGAATAGAATCGCTTAACATCGGATCATATAGTTCTGCTTTCATATAGTAGACCTTACTGATTGAATTATGAAGTTCATGAACTACCGCTCAAATACAAGTATTTATATCGGTTTCATGCCTAATTTTAGCTTTATGGTAACCGCACCTAAACACATGCTGATTATTCCAAAAGAACAAATACCATAGCTTTCTATTCAAAAATCCAATCTTAATTTATGCATTAATTATAGCATTCGGTCCATCAAGGATGACCATGACCAAAAAATAAACTGGAGTAAAAGCATCGTTCATTACGTTGGAAATTAGCCGATTATCACAGAGCCATATTATGAACGTCATCTTGTATTCGTAATGACCTAAAGCAAAAATTCAACAAAACTTGGAATCACCATTTAGACCAATTAAACACAATTACGTTACTTAAAACGGTATTTTCGAGTCCAAATACGATTAAACCACTAGCAAGAAAATCGCCAATCACAAAATGACCTAAAAACTTAAATTCTTAATAAACAGTACCTTATAAAATTAGATATATAAATTATTATAAATAATACTTCATGTATGAAATTAATATGTTACTTATATGTAAAATTATCAGTAAGGCACACTAAACAAAAAAACGCTCATTTCTTCTTTTATTATTGGAGAAGAAACAGAGGTGCTTCCCTACAATGACGCTTGCTACACTAACTAAAAACGGAATAATAAGTGACCATGCTTATGACAGACAGCCAAGAAGACATTGATCAACAAACCCAATACCGGCTAGGTAAATGCATTCTTGTAAAAGACGACTCTACCTCCGAAATCCGGCTTCAGAATGGAAAGTCATTTTCACTGACACACCCCGAAAGTGCAATTTTACGCTGTTTGTATGAACACGACGGAAACGTAGTCAGTAAGTATGACTTGATCATCGCAGGTTGGGGACGACCCGATATAATCGGTTCTAATTCACTCCCCGTCGCAATGACTAACATTCGAAAGATTCTTAAACTGGTTGAGGTGGAGATTACTAATGTCCCACGGATCGGTTATAAACTTGAGATCCCGCAGACCGAGTTGCGTGCCACCCCCTCAATGGACGACACACTTCAAGATGGAATTCAAAAAGCATCGTTGCATCATGTGTTTAGTATAATCATTTTCTATGCCGTAATAAGCATTACTGTTTTATGTATATTGTTTGTAAGTACGTCCTGGGTAACTACCCAGTGTACGGTTATTGACACGGTGAAAGTATGTTATAACTCAAGGGAAAAACATCAATCAATAGCAATACCTGACACATTATCAGCCCAACCTAATGATACTTTCTATTTAAGTGGTCAAAACTGGATGAAGGTGGAAAATAATGAATAGTTTTCGAACAAGGTTCTCACTTACCTTATTGGTATTGATGTTTGCTATTTTTCTTTTTGGTGCGTTCGGTGGCTATGTGAGCAATTTTGAAATAAAAATCAATCTGGAAGAACGTCATCGTCGCGCTACGATTGCATCTAATCGTGGTTATGTCTCCGCGCTACATACTCAGGAAGACGATCAGGGCAATGTTATTTCCCAATGGCGTATTAATTCGTATCAGTTGATATATGGGAGCCAATGGATACGGATATTTGAAGATAGAGAGTTTATCGTAGGCAAAAAAGATGATGACAATTATGTCAACGTCGAAAACTTGCTAAGCGAAAATTTGTTTGCTCAATTCGAAAAAATTGAGCGAGTGGGTGACCAAGTTTACCTATGGCAGAATTACCCTACCCCGGCTTTTTGTGTCGGTAAAGTAATAGGGATCACGAGCCTAAGTGAATACATAAATAACCTTTAAACCTCTTCGACAGACGTTCACTAAAACGTTAGCCAAGTAAGGCTTGGGTAACTGGTGTATTCACAAGACAAATTTGGTCATTAAACGAATACTAACTATATAATATCATCGTCATTTTTAGCCCTGCATGACACAAGACCTTGAACGTTAGAATCCATACGAACAAGATCGGCACTTGCCATCTGTGTATTTGCCCCTATAGTCCAATCGCCAAAGCGATCATAACTTGTAATCAGCATTAACATACTGAAATACTGCTCTTTGCCCCCCTTTATAAGAATACGTCTATCATGATCGACAACTAATGCACCATTGCCCGCATCTAGAGTTGATACATAATCGTATGCCCCTCCTTCAGCCCTAATCACTACTTCTTCATGAACGCTGTAGATAGCGATCGGTAGTTTGATGGTTGCTGAATAATCCATAACCCGAACAGTGAGCTTTTCAATTCTTTTATCCCCCCTTGACGTTGAAACCTCGCTAAAAAAAAACGCATTCTTGCTCCTTGGTTTATTGCCATCGCGTATGACTTCCTGCTGTAACATTGGTTCTTCGGGTTCTTCGTCAAAGTACATTTTAGCCTGATCTCGATTAAACGTATTTTGTAGCGTTACGAGTCGCTGTCTAATTTCATCACCATATGTCTCAAATATTTGCTTAATCTCCGCTTCCCAATCAAATTCATCTGCCGCCCCGATCTTGGATACAATCCCAAGTTTAATGACACCGCATCGGCGATCACTATCCAATGAATCAATCGTACATCTGAATCCTTGAGACATTGTAATACTTGCTCCACATTGATAAGTGTCTCCTTCCGACATATTTAGCGGTGGAATGCATACAATGGCGTTTTCAGATTCAAACGTAGCCAGATCAGCTGTCCGATCATCTGCGATTGGTTCGGTTGCCCAACACATTAATGACATTGCTAATGGTTTTCCGAGTGATTTCATTATTTTCCCTCTATTGTGTTTATTCTTTTCATTAATGATCGATAACGAGTCAACATTATTTACAACTAGAACAAAGACCAGTTATTTATAATAATTAATACAAGCCATCCACGTTGGATATACATCAATAAAAATAACCCTACTCAATCCAAAACGAATGACATCACGACTATTACTGCGTTACAAAAACAAATAACAATCAAAGGCATTAAATAATCTATAAATTACTCCTTACCAATAAACACACGTGGTTATATAGGATTAAAATAATGCAGTAACGGCACAGAAATCCCTAGCGATAAATGGCGATAAAATTGAATTATGTTTTTAAAAAACGAACCAATACTAACTTAGGTGAATAACCGGTTACGGAACCAACACCTTAACAGTCACGTAAATAAAGTTCATAGCCTTATTAAAAACTAGAAAAATACGGAGTGGATGATGTACACATACGCAGTCCCATCAGAACGTCAAATAGATGTGAATGAATCACTGAAAAACATTACAGATTGCCTAAAAGAATACAATATTCATTCCTCTGTCAAGACGAGTCAAAATGGTTTAGTGGCGTCCGTCGATTTATCAAACAATAAAGGCGAATACTTAACGACAGGCGTAGGTAAAGGACCTTGGTCGGTTGTCGGCGCATATTACAAAGCACTCGAACAGATACTGCTGCAATATCAGTTCATTTCATCAGACACATCAGTCCAATCTCTAAGACATTGGCTATTATCAGAAGAGAGGCACTGTGCATGCTTGTTTGGGAATATCTTGACGGAATATGACGACGGCCCTTTGAAATACTCGCGCTACTATTCACTCACTAACACCCACACTTACCTAATCCCAGAAGTGCTCGTCAACCCCTATCACGCTGAACCTCTTATAAAAACTGATGCGTTTCAATTTCTTAAGACTTATTCATCAAGTAGCGGCTGGGCCTCTGGCTCAACATTCGAAGAAGCTATTTTGCATGGTGCGAACGAACTTGTCGAAAAACATCATATGAGTGAACTTTATAAACAGTATATTAGTCATTCTCAATATACTGGCTCGTTTTATCGGGTATTAATACCTTTAGCGATATTAGAAAAAAATCCGTTATCAACCATAGATCTTGACCAGGTCACAGTGATCATGTCGGCTACTGAGCTCGGGTCTTATTTCTGTGCTTGTATCCTAGAATCAGATATCAGCCCTATGACATTACGCTCGTCAGGCGTCTCATACTCTAAATACCACGCTATAGAACGGGCATGGTTTGAACTGGTTCAAACCGTCGAATTCTTTAGCCCGATTAAGCATGAAAAAGACACCCAATCCGCAAACTTTTTAAACAGTGTTGAGAAACTAAGTAGGTTGGTCAAATTTTCACACTTTAGCGATCTGCCAATTAGGGATCTAACCGCCCTTAGGCCTGACTTGCACAGTTTTTATTACCATTACAAAAAATTAAACCTAGCGATAAATGAAACACGTTCATCTCTATTATTTCGCACCGCATTCCAAACAAAGAATATATGGTTTGTTTCCGTTTACATACCCGGATTGGAGCGATTCAATATCATTGACAAAGGTAAATGGGTCATACCTTTAAGATAAATTTAGATTATAAAATCAAGACATATCATTCACTAATATAATTACCATGCATTAATTATTCATAATTCATAATTCATATTTTGTATTTTGTATTTTGTGATGATAAATAACCACAACGAAAGGAGCACATATATGCTAATAAACACTGAAAGTTCGCGTTATATACTTACAATAATTATTGGAGTTAACTCTTCCCTAGCTGTCGCTAACGATGTATATAATCACCTTGGAGAACCTATAATGATCGACGTTTCACAACTCCATCAAGACCCGGACAGTTATGAAATGATCGATGAAAATGGCCATATCTATATTTTCAATGGCACATACTTCCTAGATGGAAAAATCCCCGACATTGGAACTAAGGAAGAATTACCATGTAAAGAATCGTTACTGAAAACGATTAATATTGAAGAGGGGGATAATTTACAGCCAGAAATCAACGATTGCTATATACAGAGGATAACCAATGACGAATATGAAATTGTCCCAATAAAATATTTGCCAAAACCGAATCCAGATAGAGCAAATTACTATATGCCTGGTGAAAACAGCTATGGACCACACAGACGACTCGATGTATTTCAGCAGTTAATCATGTAATACGACTTATTGGGAAATCACATTATGGAAAAGGAATACTATGAAAATTAGATGAGCCTACACACTTGGTCTTTTTAACACGGGTTGGCAAATGAGCGTTGTATCTCTTTTATTAATACATCAAACATTATGCCCGCAAAGCCTTTTGCCACCTCTTCATTGGACATCAATCATTTCATTATCTGATAAGGCCTCATTAAAACAGATCGTTCATCCGTTCTATAATTGCTTTAAGTTGCTCTGTTTTCGGATCTTTTGGTGCGGCACCTGCACTGTGCTTTATCAACAGAAGCGACGGCGGCGGTTTCGAGGCCTCAACGATTTTATTTCCTTACTACCAAAATGGTTAAAATCAATCTCATAACCAACAATACCTACTCCCCCATCGAGTGGGTCTGTCTTATTGATGTCAATCCACGCGTCTGACACACGCGGTAACACTTCTCGTACAAAGTAGTTCCCAACGGTTTGCGTGAGTGGAACGTTTTCATAATCACGAAGCTCTGGGTTGGCCTCTGGTGTGCCTTTTGCTTTTCCGGATTCATGCAAACACACTTCGGCCTCATCATCGTGTTCCCCAAGGTGTTTTACTATCAATTTTTGCTGCGCTGCTGTTAACTTTGTGCCCCCCAGAATACTGGTGATGATCAGGTTTAATGAGGTCAGAAACGTGTCGCGCGAGTTCTGTTTTTCTTTCTCAATGCAACTTAAAGCCGCCTTAACATTACTTTGAACTGAACTCGCTAATTTAAGCCAGGCTTTATCGGCTTGCAGTGCAGTGAGTCGAGTCTCATCCTTTGGGTAAATCGCCAATTTTAATGGGCGATCTACTGTGATTCTACGGTAACCAAACGCTCGATAATCGAAGATCTTGCTGACGTCATTTTCAATAAAGTGACCGTAGGTGTTCACAATAATTTCTATGCCGTCTTCGGTGAGTTCCCGACGCTTACTGCCTAACGATTTGCGCATCGCTTGATAAAATACGTGTTCATCTTTTGCTTCATCCTCAACGTCTGTGTTTTGAAAAGAAGCACGACCGTTTTTTTTAGCGTGCTCTTTAGTTGCGTTTATAAGCTGAACTTTGCCCTTTCGGTTTGCTGCTTTATGGCTAGATAAAAGCCACACATAGGTAGCAATGCCCGTGTTGTAGAACATGTCGGTTGGTAGTGCGACGATTGTTTCAAGAAGATCATTTTCAAGAATGTAACGCCTAATCTCACTCTCTCCACTGCCTGCGCCACCGGTAAACAACGGAGATCCATTCAAAATAATGCCAATGCGTGAGCCACTTTCGTTTCGGCTAATTTTACTCGAACGAGGGCGCATTTTACTCACAAGGTGCATCAAAAACAGTAATGAACCGTCTGACACTCGGGGCAATCCTGCACCGAAACGTCCTTCAAAACCTTTCTCTTTGTGTTCGTCGTAGATAAACTTTTGAATTTTTTTCCAGTCCACCCCAAACGGTGGATTCGACAGCATATAATCAAACTTTTCTGTACGCAGTTGATCGTTTGATAAGGTATTTCCCAGTTTTATGTTGTCGACCTTTTGGCCTTTGATGAGCATGTCGGCTTTACAGATCGCATACGATTCAGGGTTGAGTTCTTGACCAAACGCCGAGAGTTCAGCGTTTCTATTGAGTTGAAGAACGTATTCCATACTCGATGATAAGAAACCGCCTGTACCCGCGGTTGGGTCGTAAATTGAGCGCACTAACCCAGAGCTGGTTAATGCTTCTTCATTGGCAAACAGTAACGAGGTCGTGAGATCAACAATGTCTCTGGGTGTGAAGTGCTCTCCCGCGGTGTCATTTGAGCTTTCGGCAAAGCGCCTGATCAGCTCTTCAAAGATAAGCCCCATCCCGTGATTGTTAATGGCTTTTGGGTGAAGGTCTGCGGTTGCAAAACGTTTGGCGACTTTGTATAGCAGATCCGCTTCTTCAAGTTTGTCGATGGTGTTAAAGAAGTCGAAATGCTCAAAGATCTCGCGGGCGTTGGGGCTAAAAGACTGAATATAATGCTCAAGGTTGCTGGCCACCCCAGTTTCACCGAGCCGATTTAGATCCATTTGAGAGGTGTTGTAAAAGCTTAACTTTGCGGTGTACGTCAGCAGTTTGTTTTGCGCTTCAAACGGCATCTCTTTTATGTCGTCATACTTACTAAGAACGTCGGGCTTATTGGCTTCAAGCACACACTCTAACCGTCTTAATAGTGTGAAAGGAAGAATGATTCGACCGTATTGAGATTGCTTGAAATCACCGCGAAGAAGATCGGCGACCGACCATAGAAAGGCAGCCCGTGCAGCGAATTGACTTTCAATTTTCATAGGCGTTTATCAACGATAATCCGTCGACCTCTATATCAAACGTTTTCATACTCATAAAAATAACCTTGTCATTACCTTTAATGAGCAAATAGGTTAGCCTCAGCGTCTAAGGATGGGTAATTAGTTATGAATAAATTATGCTTTGATAAAGCCGCCGTTTTCTATCTCCCTTTTCATTTTTATCAGGTCAATTGAGTCTAATTTTCAGAGTAGACATTCAACAGCATTCCTTATATTGGGTAGCGGGCGTGTTTTCTGGGTGTAGTAATTGATTACCTATAAATAACCATTAATTACTACATCCACCCTCTAATACCTGTCATCTTCAGTGGTGTGAATAAATAAGTGGGTACAACCTAGCCAACCTAGCCTGTGTCGTTTTGCCTAGCGACACTCCCCCCGCTCGTTTATTCATGGTTGTACGCAGCAGTAACAGTATGTCGCGCAAGGAAATGCTGTTTCATTTTGGTCTCCATTCCACTATATGCTGTGTTTGGCTACAGAGCGCTCCCCCCAATAGAGCGTTCTGTAGCCTCTTTATTTCTCTCATTTCTGAACTCAACAATTATTGAATCAGAACTTCTTGATTCAATTTTATCAACCCCATTAACAAGGTCATCAGTAGATAGCGAGAGCGGCTTTTAAGCTCCCCTAACTTGGTTGTTGATGATCATTGGGCAATCTCATTAATCAACGTGACTACGCGAATAGAAGTAACTGGAAGCGCTAGGGCTTCCTATTTCGCTCAGTGCGCTTTTTACGTTGTGGTTGGCACTTGATCTCGCTCATCGATCACGGTAAACCGTTTATAACAACTTAGTGAATGTCGCGACTACCTCTCGGTATCCGAAACCACCATGCCGTCTTTAATCGTGATGATACGCTTGGTATGGTCTGCTAAGGCGTTATCGTGGGTAACGATGATAAGAGTTCTGCCTTCGCAGTGGAGTTGATTAAACAAAGCTAAAACCCCCGCACCAGATTTTGAATCTAGCGCACCTGTTGGCTCATCAGCTAGGATGATCTCGGGATCGTTGACGAGAGCTCTGGCTATGGCGACTCTTTGCTTTTGGCCGCCTGAGAGTTGATTTGGTTTGTGGTTTAAGCGGTCGCCTAACCCTACTTGCTCTAATAATTTGGCTGCACGTTGGCGACGCTCTTTCGCTTTGATACCCGAATACACCAAAGGCAATGCGACATTATCCAATGCAGTAGCGTATTCCAGTAAATTAAAACTCTGGAATACAAACCCTATCTTCTGGTTTCGAATCCTTGCTAATTCATTTGCACTTTGGTTCGCCACGTTTTGACCACCAAGTTGGTATTGTCCGTCGGTCGGTTTATCTAGGCAGCCAAGCATGTTCATCAATGTCGATTTTCCTGAGCCCGAGGGACCAAGAATGGCCAGAAATTCACCTTGTTGAATGGTTAAGTCAACGCCATCTAATGCGCGTACTTCCGTTTCTCCGCTTGAATAGTATTTACATATATTGGTGAGCTCAACAAGCCGCTTACACGACATGATCTTTCCAGAGTTCTTGCTATTCACTTTGTAATGCCTCCAATGGGCTCACTTTTGCGGCTCGGTGCGCTGGCAGCCAAGCAGATACGACGCCAACGAACACTAAGGTGGAAATCACAATTGCAACAACGCCCCAAGACAGTTCAGGGACTGGTTTGCCTAGTTCCTCATAGAACTTGTTTCCTTCTAGACTTATCGCGCCTATTACCGATACAAGCGCATAAGTGACGCCCAAACCCAATACGCCGCCTAACATCATGGTCATCAAAGATTGCACTAAATAGTGCAGACGAATGGCGGTAGGAGTCGCACCGACAGCCATTCGCACGCCTATGTCTCGGGTAGACCGTTTCACAGTGGCATACATCACATTAGCAATCCCGACACCCGCTACAGCAAGAGTGACAAAACCAATGATGCCAAGGAAGCTTTGTAAGCCAATCAAGAATTGCTGCATGCTTTTTTGGCGTAGGAGCATATCTATAATTTGCACCGCCTGAGTATCACTGCTGCTGACACCATACTTACGAGCCATGATTTGGCGAATAGTGGCAGCAAGTTTTTTTCGGTCTGCGCTCGCTTGTGGCTCGACATTAATGCCTTCGATTTCACCATTGAGATAAAAACGCTTCCACGTTGTTAATGGCACAAAGCTGGAATAATTGATCTGTTCGCCCAGCTCGACTAGAGCACTGTTTTTTTTTAACACGCCAATCACTGTGAACGCTTCACTGCCAATCTTTACCGTTTTTCCAACAGGGTCGCTTTGTAATACCTCTGGCGCATACCATGAGAACTCATTGGAAGAGTTGAACAAATTTGCAGCCAACGTGTAACCCAATACAACGACTTTGCGTCTGTGCTTTTGGTCAAACGGGTTTAGCCAGCGCCCACCCTCCATTGGGACTAGATTCGTCATGGAGGCAAATTCTGTTGTCACGGCCAATGGTTCCTGCCATGCGCTGCGGTCACCATGGGTAATACGCTCCGTCCACCTTGCCGTTGATGAAACGCTTTTCACTTCTGGGAGAGCTTGAATCACTTCCGTATCGTCCAGTTTTAAGATCATTAATTTGCCTTCGTAAAACGCGCCATAATCGACACTTATCCGACCAGCGCTCAAATGAATCAGGTTACCGTTCCCATTTTTCGCCGTTCTCATTACGCCCTGGAGAATGCCTTCGCCCACCGCCAACAAGGCTGCGATACACAGTGTCGCCCATGTGACAGCAACAATGGTCAATCCCAAACGAAGTTTTTCTGCGGCCATCTCTTGAAATATTTGTCTCATTGGTAACAACATGATTATGCCCTCGCACTCAAAGCCACCACTGGCGCAAGACGCGATGCTCTTCTTGCAGGGAAATAAGACGCCAACAATGCTAGAACAAGTGTCACTAATAATGACCAAACAATGGAATTAGGCGTGATAACGGGAGACCCTAGCCAATTAGGCAAAGCCATAAACGCAAGTAAATCAACCGTCATATAGGCGATCGTCAAGCCAAACACGGTGCCGACCATAACCAAAAATAAACCTTCGAGTATAAATTGAGTAAGTATCGATTTTTGTGTGGCGCCAATCGCTAACCGCACACCGATTTCTCTCGTCCGTTCCGTTACAGAAAGGAACATAATGTTGGCCACTCCAAGCGCACCAACCGCCATGGTCATTGCTCCGCTCGCACCAAGAAAGAGTTGAATGCCCCGAAAAATACTCTCATACAGGGCACTGCGTTCACTCCAGTCCGGTAGGTTAAGGGCTTCGTTATCTGTGGGATCAAAGCGCAACTGCTTTGCATAAAAGGTAACGATGCCCTGTCGGAAAACCGGCTCCGCCATACCGCTGATAGGCTTTAACATCAGCGATATTGGCTTATCCTCCCACAAGTCGAGATACGTGGTATAAGGGATGAAAACGATCTGGCCGTCAATATACATGCTGCTCGCGTCTTCGTCTTTGATGATACCTATCACCCCAAAAGGGATTCCATTTACTTTGATCTTTTGCCCAATGTGGATTTCACTCACTTGTGCGATATGAGCGCCTAACACAGCAACGCGTGTGTGGTTAGCCATATCACTCGGTGTAAAGTTGCGAGAACCCAGTTCTAGCTTTTGTAGCGTCATAGAGAAGTGAGGCGGTGAGATGCCGTTCACATAGTTTGTTAAGCTCTGTCCTTTGTCGTTGGTTACGGTCGCATCCATTTTGGCGTAAACGCTGACTGCCGCCTCGACAAAACCTGACTGTGTGATCATATCGACCTTCTCTTGCGGAATATGAATTGGGCGTCTTGAAGGCATTCCTTGCCATGGTTTACTCGTGCTCCGTGGGTACGCAGATTGCACATTCTTGGCCATAAACGACAACTGCTGAATTTGATAGCGATAAAAGCCCTCACCCAACGCGATCAGCACCACGACGGATATCACCCCCCAAGCAATGGCAATAATGGCCAACATACTTTTCACACGATGCGCCACCAGCGTTTGCCATGTTTGCTGTAATAAACTTGTCATGAACTAAAAAACTTGGAAATCAATGCCATGGAATCATCATCCAACTTACCTGCGATCTTCAATAAGCCGATGCGTTGACGCCAATAGTTGTATAAGTGGGTTTGTAATTTATGTTTTGACTCGAACAATTGATTGTATGCGTTGATCACTTCCGATACTTCGGTCAAGCCTGCCTCGTAGAGCTTCTCTTTACTACTCAGCACTTTCTCGTGTGACGTTACTAGTTCGTTCGCGATCAACACTCTATCCCAGTTGATATCCACTTGAATAAACTGTTGGGTTACGCGTTGTTGAATATCGATTTCTACTTCACGTAGATTTTGTCTCGCAATGAGAACGTTGAGTGATGCGGTATCGACTTTGGCGCTTATCGCGCCGTTTATATCAATTGGCACATCGAGAGTAACGCCGGCGCGAAATTCCTCGGTTTTGCTATCATACCCTACGCTACTGGTGAGCTTTGGGTAATAGCCTCCTGTCGCCTCCTTTTTCTCTAACTCGCTGGTTTTGACATTCTGCATTGCTACCAAGAGTTTTGGGTTACTGTCTTTAGCTAACTTCACCCACTGCTGTTTAGACTCTAAGCGCATTGGGGGTTGAACGAGAGGTTCCGTGCGGATTTGATCGACATTTTTCGGGAGTAGGTTGGTTAACGCCGCCAGTTTGACGCGGTTGACTTCTAGTTCAGCTCGAGCATTCAACAACCCTGCTTTTGCCTCGACGTGATTGGCGCTGATCTCTTCGACATCGACCGATTTCACTTTACCTGCAAGGTAACGCTTCTCAATAATCATCAGCAGCTTGCTGGATTTTTCTAGTTTGGATTTCGCCAATTGGATTTCGCTCTGCGCACTTGCCACATCCAAGTAACACAAAAGCAGCTTCCCTGCTAAATCATTGTAATACAAGGTAAGACTTAACTTAGCTTTGATATAACCGGCTTTGGCTTTATCCAAACCTGACCACGCACTACTGTCCCAAATGGTCTGATTAAGGGATGCCCCATAATTAGGAGGGGTCGTTGCTGACTCACTCCACCCTACCGATGCCCTTGCACCCAAACTGGGTAATAGTGGACTTCGCATAGCGTCCACGCCAGCGTCACTAACTTGGACACTTATCTTGGCTTTTTTGTAACCGGGATCGTTTTGTTTCGTCTGGTGCCAAGCTTGTTCAATTGAGATCGCGTCGCTCGGTAAACTGACGGTCGTAGCCAAGATCAAACACCCGAACCTAGATATGGGGAACTTAACCATGTGGTACTCCCATCATCATGCTGTTGTCGATAATTTGGTCATCTAATTCGACACCATCCAACACTTCAACATGGATACCATTGGACAAGCCCAACGTCACTTTCTGCTTTCGGAAACCTTGCCTAGAGCTATCCGGGATCAGCACGTATGGCGTATCGCCATCAAATTGCAGGGCGCGCTCAGGGACGGTTACTACATTCTCGGATCGCTTCAAGGTAATTTGAGCGGTTGAGGAGAAGCCCGAACGTAGTCGAACGTCTTGTGGAATGTTGAGCTCACCCACTTCCACTTCAAATCCATTATCAAAGCTTTTCTCCCCCTTCGAATTGTTGCCTGACGAGTTTAGGCTCTCGGACTGAATCGCCACTTTCGTGATCACGCCCGATATTTCGACATCGGGATAAGGAGCAACAGCAACCATTACCGCCATACCCTGAGAAAGTTGTGCTGCATCATATTCACTGACATGACCTTTAAAGATCAGGTTATTCATGTCAGCCAATGACATCATTTCTGTCGCGGTTTGGCTCGATTCTGTCGAGATGATGGGCTCACCAACTTCAACTTTTCGGTTCAATACCGTGCCATCAATTGACGCAGTGATGGTTGAGGTCACACGAGCGTCACCGATAGAGGCTTCACCGCTATGGATCAACTCTAGGTTATGACGCTTTTGTTGGACGTTCGCTTGTTCTGATTTCACCGCTGAACGTGCACTGACATAAGCGTCAAAGTTTTTTGGGATGATTTTCTGCTTCACCAAGCCTTCCCAGTTAGCCAGTTTTTGTTTGTGCGACTCCAAGTCCGCTTCGCTACGCTTCAACTCTGTAAAAGCTAGCGTAAGAGCTTTAGGGGTAGGATTTGGACGCACTTTAATCAACGGTTGGCCCTGTTTAACTTCCTCACCAACTTTAACGTAGATTTCGCCCACGATACCGTTAATCTGCGACTTAATTAACACCGAGTGCGCCGGAACAATTTTGCCGACCGCTATGGCTTGTTTTTCAATGGTTCTTGCTACCGCAGAGAGTGTGGTGAAATCATTCGGTTGAACCGAAGATTGCAAATATAAATAGACGCCACCGCCAAGCAATGTAGCGCTCACAGTAGATACCAGCCAAGTTTTTGCCATCATTGATACCAATTGTTGTTGTGTTGTCAGTGAACATCACATGGACAAAAAATTGTAGCGATGTTCAATATTCACCGACAAGTTTCGACTTCTCACCAGGCACCAAATCAACCTAAGCAGTTAATTAGTCTGATATTTATCAAGTATTCTTGTTCGGAGCTACGAAATCAGGGTCTCACACTGATACAAACTGAGAAGCAAAGCATATTAATAAGAAGCTATGAGGCGCCTTACGATGACCAACAGCAATTGACCCCATTTTGGCCCTGCCATGTGCTCGTTCATTCAGTACCTCAAATGGGGAGTGAGCGTATAGAACCTAGCGGGCTCGTCAGCTCTAAACAAACTGAGTTTTTGCGTTCGGTGATCACTCGGAAACAATCTCGACGGCCGGTATCAATAACTTCTGAGAATAAATAACGTTCAACTCGAATATCGTTAGTACGAGTGATTATGTAGCTTAACAATTTCATTTTTATCGTTACCCTAGGGTCTCTTTTCACCAAAGCAAAGTTCTTAACTCGCTCCAGGAATTCCTTCGTGTCGATCTGGGCAAGAATGTCGTAATTTATCCGATGTCCAATGGTGTTCTTTGTGTAATCTACTCTGTCGAAATCCGCATACGAAACCAACAGTTTTTCATCTTCGGTAAACAAAATAGGACCAATTTCACCATCCCACCCCACTCCACCATTCACCCCTATTTCTTGATCCGTTAATGGCACCACCGTGTATCTATAATTGTGGTTTGACCAAAATGAACGCGTAATATCGGGTTTGATACCAGATCTCAACGAAAACGCATCCGCAGCAGCTTCAGAATAAGGACTCGCGATCCCATATGCTGCAAGATGTGGGGTGTACACACCTTTACAATAGAACACATCAAAGCTTGTATCCCACCCAGCACAGAACACACCCGTAGCACTATCCGGAAGATAAGATATCTGCTGCCCTTTTCCTTCAGACTTAGTCTGAAACCGCTTTCCATTACCACGCGTTGAAATAATGGCCGTACAAGTATCTAATAGGCCGATATGATCATGATATAGAACAGGGTGACTTTGTATGTTGGGAAGTAAACGTGTATCTGACAAAGCGAAAGGACGTGTAGACCAAAGAGGCTTAATATCCTTATCATCAAATATTTCAGTTTGTCGGCAGTACGGCAAAAAATCCGGAGCTGAAACGATAGAATAAGCCGCAATATTGAGACAACGGTTTAGTCTCCCTCCGCCATGAATCGTCGAAACCTTAACGTAACCGTCCCCTGAATGATCGACATAATGAAGAATGTTATCTTCATTTGATTCTAGGTAGGTCTTAAGATCATCTTGCCAGTTTACATCTTGCGTCATCCCTGTGAATTGGTTTTTGATGGCATGCCTTATATACAAAAACTCTGGTGTCGATCGTGGAAAAATCGACAAGTTTTCGCCTGCTTTTATTCGACTCGCAATGGGGACAGCGCGAGGCATCAAACGTAAGCTAGAGTGACACAAATTGATCTGGTGGCGTCTGTTCATCAAGGAGAGTGAAAAAGGCTTTCTGAGACCAACAAGTTTTTCTTCAGATTTGGCTACCTGTATCAATTCGGCGTGTATGGCCGGACATAGTATTCCCAACTCAGCGTCATAATCTGCAATGTTTTCATTTACTTTAAACGGGTAACTACCCCGTTGTTCTGGTTTACTACCGACTTTTAGATCCATACCGTCCGACAGAAAATCGTGTACCTTCTTAATCTTTTCGTTGGCGTGGTATGTTGAATATTCCAGATTTAAGTTCAACCCTTTTACACACTCACTCCCATTAAAAAGTTTGTGGATCGGTAGCCAAAAATCTAACTGTTCATCTTGATAAGAGGAAAAAGGATCGCCTCGCTGACCCACATTCAAGCGATGTCCTAATATAGATTTACTGCCTTTTACCTTCATCGCCAGATAAGCATCGTACTTTGCAGGTAAAACGCGCGTACGATGAGGATCATCAGCGAATCTCGAGACAAAACTTCGTCGTTTTTCATCGTAGCATGGAGGCGCATCTCCTACGCGAGTGATCCCCGTTCGAGAGTACACCATATCAGCATGTTTCTTGTGGACGGTTTCATTAGAAACTCGATATTGATTGGCGAATACGACTACGGCACATTCTTTTGAGTCTAAGTACTGCTGTAACTGGTCTAGTTTCAAATTCGCTAAGGCGAAAACATTATTTTCAATCACATTTAGAGCATGTAACGAAGGAAATTGAGTTAAAGGAATTTTTTTTTCTTTGTCAGCCCACATCACGAGCGGCGAGGCAAAAGCATGGTACAACAGACTATGCGCGGGTTTCGATGGCGTAATGGCCTGATTACCTTCCTGAGCAAACTCTCTAAAACCAGGAATCGTTCGATTAACGTACAGTGGTTTTTGAAGTTCAGAAGAGAGATCTGAAGCACAGATATTGAGCCCATGCTGACTAAAAAGATCCCCCCAACCATAGGGTGCCATTTGTCGCAATATCTCTTTTAATTCATCAATAAGCGCCATTATTTTCCTCCCTAATCCCCTCGCTGTAACAACGCATGCTTGTCTTTTTACAATAAGAAAACTGGCAGGAAACACCGATACAGTAAATAGCCTTACTGCTAATTAATTATTATTTATTCATCACTTTTACCAAGCATCAGGGGTTGGTTAACAGGACTTCCCCTGCACCAAATTAAATAGCAAATAACAGTCTTATATCCCTGAGACCAAATAAGTCGCTACTTTCAGAAGGAAAATGCCAATTTCCAATACTTAAATAGCGATAAATTACTCCTTAACAATCGAGGTGCATGTTTATATAAATCCACTGGCTAATAAAACGTACATCACCAATAAGGGCACCATAAAGATGGGAAATTATTATAGCGAAACCAATCCAAGTTATTCCATAAGGATTAATTAAGCCTACGCCCTCGGCTATACACGATTAACAGCAATAAGCGTCAATTAAAGACCTTCTACGATAACACTAAATAAGGAGTTGATGATGGACATCGTACCAACAGAACGTCAAATGAATGCCAATCAAGCTATTGAAAACATTGTAAAATGGTTTGAGGCGCACGACATAGACTCCTCTCTTACAACAAGCCGTAATTATCTAGTGGCAACCGTTCAATTATTCAATTCGAAAAACGAATTCTTAGCCTCGGGGGCGGGCAAAGGCCCTTGGGCAATTATTGGGGCATACTACGAAGCGTTTGAACACCTTTTATTGGAACATCAATTTATTTCAACCAATACGTCAATTCGTTCTTTACGCTACTGGTTGGGATCAGAAGATCATCACGAAGACTGTCTTTTTGGGAAGCCTCTTAAAGAATATGAAGATGGGCTTTTGAAGTTTTCTCGATATTACTCTCTTCTCAATGCGCGAACCTACCTGATCCCTGAAGTGCTCATCAATCCTTTTTATAAAGAGCCTCTTATCAATAGCGACGCATTTCAATTTCTTAAGCCGTATTCAGTCAACAGCGGTTGGGCCTCTGGTTCAACGTTCGAAGAAGCCATTTTGCATGGAGCAAATGAGGTGATCGAATGTCATCATATGAGTGAGCTTTACAAACAGTGTATTGGTCATAAAACCTCCTCTGGTTCGGAGGGATTTTACAAGATAAAATTACCCTCGGCTCTATTGGTGCACCCCTTATCCATTCCCAACCTTGACCAAGTTTCGGTCGTTATGTCGAAAACAATATTAGGATCTTATTTCTGTACTTGTGTTCTATTGTCCGACCTCAGCCCGATGGCGCTACGTTCATCAGGCGTCTCATACTCAGAATATCATGCCATTGAGCGAGCATTGTTTGAATTGGAGGAAACCATCGAACTCTTCACCACCAAACGACGTGACTGCGAGATCCAAGCAGCTAATTTATTAAGCTGTACGCCTAAACTAAGCAGATTGATAAAACTCTCGAGTCTAGACGAGCTCCCCTATAAGGATCTGACCTCATTATCCCCCACCAGTCATTACAAGTTTAGTGCCCATTATAGGAACTTAATACAAGCCTTAGACGATAATAACTGGACCCTACTATTTCATACCGCTTTTCAAACCACCAATATATGGCTGGTGTCTGTCTTTATTCCAGGGTTAGAGCGATTCAACGTCATTGACAAAGGTCACTGGGTCGTACCATTAGGGAATAAATGATGATGTCACCTTTTCATTGATACAACACACCCGAGCACGCATTTTCTGTTACCACTACGGTCATTAGGTTGATCAATTTTCATAAATATATGACGCGGAGAATCAATAAATAACCCATTATTTATTACACTATTCGAACGAAATCAGCCAACATAGCATTGTGTAGCGTTGAAGAAGAAGTTGATGTTGATGAAGTTGATGGAGAGGAGGGGTACCTGGGTAACACTAGCCTAGTCGGTTGACTGGTCAACTTTACCCAATATATTTTTCCAACGTAGGCACACAGTAGTAAATGTTGTAACAGCAAGAGTTTCCTGTTTGGTTAACACTTTACGCAGTATTTAGGCTACAACGTTGCTCCACCTACGGAACACCGGACTGTAGCCATTTTTTTTCCATGGAACCTGTATTAATAAGGCATGAACAACTTCCAAGTTTAGGTTCAACAAACTTACCCCACATTGAAAGAACCAGAAGCCTCGTAGAAATAAAGCGGCATTTATGGCCTAGAAATGCCAGAAACCCAAGTATGATCAAAATACTTCCTGCCCATCGTGAAATAGTTGCCATCCAATGACTACTTACCTTACATCGACGTAGCAAATAATCAGACATTATTACACTTAATAGATAGACACTACTGAATACGATATTCGTAATCGTTCCTAAAATCAGTATTTGCAACCAAACAGCTGCACTATCGCCTTCTCGAATAAATTGAGAAAGAAATTCGATATAAAACATCGCGGCTTTGGGGGGAATTACGTCAACAATAATGCTGTCGATAAAGGCTCTTCTGGCACTATCCCCTCAAGGTGAAAAGGAGATTTTCTGACTGTTTTTCGTTATTACAATGCGCTTTAATCCTAGCCAAATAAGGTAAAGCCCTCCGAGTTTTTGCATTGTTAAATAAAGTTGAGGAAGGCTACTGATAAATACAGCAGAAATACCCAGCTCTTCCGAGGGAATATGAATGTAGCCACCAATGTGCAAACCAAACACTGTGACCAGACCTATTTTTCTCCCACTCGATACTGTTTACGCTACGCTATACAATATTGCAGCTCCTAGAATATATACATAGAGCAACGTCACTATCATATACGTGATTAACTCGGTCCCCCGAAAGCATCAGGTATCATCCAAACAGTATTTGAACGTTTGAAGTTCCTTGGCTAAATCTGCCACGACGATTCTAGCATGGTCATCAAAACAACGCGTTAGAAGGCAACCGGCAATGACCTTAGCAAGTACGACAAGCGCGTTATGGGTGATCCCTAAGCGAGTCACTTCGGTGACTCCAATACGAATACCTGAAAGCCGATGTCCATCGCCCGGTAAAGCAACTGCATTAACAAATATACCAACGTTCTCCAGCCGATACGTTGCAGCTTTTGCCCCCTCTGGATAACACCATTTTACTATTATCTGATGTGTCTCAGTGTAATCGGGTGCGCCGAGTACCTCTAGTCCTTCACTGTGTAAGAGTGAGGCAAGCCGTTTGGCGTTATTTATGCCTGTTCTCATGTACTTTTTACCAAAAGTTCTCATTTCGATGCATGTAACAACCAGTGAAGCGACTCTATTTAGCTGATGAGATCCGGTTAACGTTGGAAAGATCATGGTTTCTATAGGCCTGGACAAGTGGTCATCATTCCAACAAATGATTCCGCCTTGAGGCCCACTGAACGTTTTCCCTGTGGAGCCCGTAAAAACATCAGCACCTTCCAATATCGGGTTGGGGTAGACACCCGCAGCAATAAGCCCCGCTTGGTGTGCACCATCAAAAAACACACGGCCCCCCCACTGCGAAATAATGTCTTTGATTTCTCTAACAGGAAAAGGAAACAGATGTACCCCAGCGCCCAAACTCACTAAAAGCGGTTTGTGAACATTCGCAAGGTATTCAAATTTATTCAAGTCGATTTTCAGAGTTTGTGGCTCTATAGGGAGATCGATAATCGAGTAGTCGAGTATTCCAGGTGGCCCCATTTTATAATTGGATAAATTCCCTCCATAGAATGGATTGAGAGCAAACATATTTGTAATGTTAAAACGTTTTTTTAACATTGAATACACCACCGTATTAGCGTGTACCCCTCCCATCAGTCTTGGGTCAGAATGTTTACATTGAAATAGATCGTTAATAAGTGAAATAGCCAGCGCTTCAATTTCATCCGCTTGATCAAGCCCTGTAAAATAGCGACTCCTACGGCCTATCTCACCACACGATGCTCGAGTACCAAGCTCGCAGCTTAATAAATAGCGAGCCTGACGACTCATTGGACTATCAGCGGCGACAAGGTTTATTCCTTGCTTGCCACGGATCTCGTTATGCCTATCAAGTATGCTGATAAGGTGTTGATATAGCCTATCTCCCGTCAACGATACCACCAGTTTTTTAGCCTTGTTGATTAGGGTATGGTCGTGGTAACTGTTTTCTGAAAGCAAACGGAACCTCCTCACTCTTGGCGGTATTTATTCCTACCACCAGACAAATCCAAACCAGAAACCAGCAAATTCGTGTATTCTGAGATGTTAAGGTTGGAGCCGTCAAGAACGTCACCTAAATGTCGACCGGAGTAAATTTCAGCATCCGTTGTCGTGATTCGAATATTCATGGCCAATCTTTCTGTGTTCGACATGTTGACCAATGAACAATGCATTGTTCGCTCAGCAAAAATGACAAACTCTCCCTTCCTCATAGGCACGGTAACGATGTCGGCGTCATCATCATTAACCCAAAAGGTTTTCTTAACCATCATCTTTTCAAATTTTGCCATGGCATATGTTTTTACCTCTTCGTAAGGCTCCCCTACCCAATCATAATCGTGAAAAATGGCAGAAGTATCCACATCTAGAACCAAGGCGAGATTATTCACCCGTTGAACAATGTCTTCGACCGTACTGCACTCTAGAAAAAGGTCTCGCCAAAATTCATACTTAGGCATGCTGACCATCGTTTTTCTGTACTGTTTTTTGTGAGAACCACAAATAAAGCGTTGAGGCGCACACTCGATTTCAACATCCGTTAACGCAATCCAAACGGTTAAATTCCACCAACCTTTGTCTCTACAATTGGGCCCCAGACTCGGTATGTTATTTCCTATTTCTTCCCAATCAAAATCGCCCCACTCTCCATGCCAACCAGTACTGGTTTCAAGGGATCTTTTATGGCATATTTTCGACCGCCACAGCACCAAATCCTGTCCTGCTAACGATCGCAAACAAGACACTAATGTGGGGTGTGTGACAAGCGCTTCGATGACGGGTGAAACGAGGTGCCAATCATGAACTGAATAACGTCTATGCAAGGGGTGCACGCTAGGGTTAGAGATGATCTCTTTAACTACTTTTACAGCGCCATTAAGTAAAAGCTCGTTAGCAAATCGAGGCAGCGGCCCTACAAAGCCACAATCGATAAAACACTGTATTTGTTGTTCTGTAAGACCTTTACCTTCAATATTCATTTAACTTCCTTGCGTAACGTCACATCATAGTTCAACCTCTAATTTGCCAAGTAGTCATTCAATAGGAAGTAATTTAAGGATAATTTATTAGGGGAAAGGAAGCAGTGTCGCTGTAAAAAAGCGCTCAGAAAATCAGACAGCAGCCCAACTAAAGAAAGAAAAATTCCTCATCTGGCTACCTTCTTAAACAATTCGTTATGTTATTTTCTTGTTTTTATAGACAAAATAGGAAACTTATTAACTGCAAAACTGATGATTACAGACATTACCTCATTACCTTTAAAGCTCTGAGAAAAATTCGAAGGGAATATGTAATCGCCATTCGCCAAAGTGGACAATAAATGTTTTTCTGTCAATGTTCTACGGCTACTTGACTCGTTCTTCAACGTTACAACAGCCCAACGCTCGCCTCCCTCTTCACTCAGCAATATATAGTTGATAACCGTAAAATCGCTTATATTCGGTTCAATATTATCTTCATTTGGAAAGGCCAACTCGAACCTTTCAGAAACAACTTGCTCAATATTTATCGCCTCATAGTCATCTGATAAAGCAGAGAAAGACAAACACAAAAGAGCAGAAATAATGTACTTACTCAATTTAAACCCTCCAATTATAAACGCTTATTAGTCCGAGAAGTCGGCCTAGAAAACAACGAACTAATCACTAGCCACTAACTCTATTTCGCTAACTTAGGACAACAAAAATCAAAGAGAGTGAGCACGATAAAAAGCTTGGGTCGCTTCCAATTTAAAACGCAACGATTGTAGAGCACCCAACAGTTAGCTTAACCAGTAAGCTATGTCTACTCTCTTCACGTGGCAAATAATTAATGATTAATCATTAGCACCTAATGGCTATCTACTTGTTGTACAAACAGCAGCAAGTTACACCTTTATGGTCATCAGATCTTTTCGGTCTATCTAAATCGAAATTGGACAGAAGTAAGTTAGTGCTATTGCACTAACTTAACCATATTCGATTAGAAAATGTATCTTGAAACCCTAAATGCTTGTTAGCTGCTTATCTGACAAGCGTATCGTAGTCTGTTTTTACACCACTAGGAATACTAGCAGGGTCGAATAATTCAAGAGCTCGTTTCAGACGATTTAGAGATGCAGGAGAATTACTCAGTCTGCGCCCTAGGTCTGAGTTACGATTCATTGAAAGACGAATTAATGTCGCTATTTCTCTAGGAGAGAAGCCTTCAATAATTTTGGTGTAATAAGGCACGGCTGCATTAGACACACCATACCCATTACCAACAGCACAACATGCTACAACATGAACTAAGACTTCTTGCATAGTTTCAGGAATTGCACCTTGCTGGGTCAGTTCTAATAAGCGCTCAGCGAATGGAGGTTCGTTATAAAAGTTATTTGTACCATTATGTACATTCCACAACCGTGTAGTGGCTTTGGAAAATACAGCATGCTGCTCCGATTCATTCAATAGACCGAGGTAACCTAATTTTTCAAAAAACTGTAACGAAGCTGTATGCTTCTCTTCAAAGCCCTTCGCTACATACTCAGTATGATGGTTAATTAATTCGGACTTAATTGAACTAGTAAGGGTATCTTTTAAACCAAAGCATATATCTAAAGCATTTAGTCGAGCTGGTTCACTAGTTGCTGAATCACAATAAATTCCGTGAACCATCGAAACCAACAATTGACGTTGGGCATCGTGAGTGTCTTTTAATCTTTGAGCCCAAATTTGACATTGCTGCTCATTAAATCTTCCGCCTTTAACTGCTGAGATAAATGCACTAATTTCGACTCCTCTTGGAGATGCTGAATCAGCTAATGCATAACGCACACAGCGATTTAAGAACGTAGTAAATTCTCGGTCATTCACTGTCCCCATTGTAGGGTGTGCTGCTGAAAAGTTGTTTCTTACGTCTCTGCATTGATCTAAGAAAAAATACCCATCTTCATCGATTATATTTAGCTTCAGACATAGCTCTAATAACCGACTATCTTGAAGTTCTAAAAGGTGTTTCTCCTCAAAATCGCTTTGGCGGATTTGGGCGACTACCGCTAGCCCAAAATTTCGAATTTTTTGACGCAAATGTAAAATTGCGGCATTCCAAATGTAGTTCATTGCACCATCAAATAATCCCGTACTTACAGCAACACACATTCTTGCCACAAGCTCTCCACGTAGATCTGATGGGATCTCTCTTAGCTCTCGTGGTAAATCGCGCCATGCATATTCAATTTCTTCATCGCTAGCAAGAACATTGCGAGGAATACCCAATGAGGTTGTTAGCTCAGTAAGAGCGGGAAGTACCGTATTAGGTAGCGATGGTAACTGTACATCTTCTCGAACAACTATATCTGACATTGTATTGTTTACCTTTAATTATAATATTTGAAACTTATTTTTGGAGCGGATAACGCCCGCTTAACTTACTGCCAACTGCACTGCATACAAACGGACCACCGTAATCACATAACCCAAACCGAACCAAAATTGCCGCAGGTCGGCAGTCAGGCTGAAGCGTTTGTTATACCACGGACATCGCTGATTTCTCAGATTTCCACCTAAAATAGAGACCTTTAACGAACTGATGATATTCAACTATATCGTCTTTCGTGAGTGGGGCTGGACGATACTGCTCTGGGGGAGCATGAGATATAGCGTTCCGCAAACTAGCCCAGTTTAGTAGCTCCTCTATTTCTTCGGCTGTTATCGTATAGCCAATAGCGGTTAAAGAGTCTAGCTTAGCTTTGAGACCAAACAGTTTCTTTGCCCCTTGAGTTTCAACAAGTTGATGTGCGATTACTGCCTCAATTAATCCCTGTAACCGCCATAACGCAAATTGCCAGAGATATTGATTATCGGTGTATCTGTAATACGCAACGTCATCCAAAATCTCTTCGGCAACATCAGGGCTTTCCTGTCTTACCTTGGCAGCTTCAACTTCATATTGCTTATTTCTGGCTTGAATCATCTCTGTTACCAAGGTTAGTGCATGATCAAAGTCTGACTCTGAAATACCGTATACCCAATAGTCCTTTTCAGTTAAATTTTTCAGCTGATCTCGCACAAAAACTCCTTAGGGGTATAACGAATGACATGGATTCCCCCCTCTCGAGGAACTGCCACACTTAAGTTGTACACATTTGCACCGGAGGCACCATGTCTGATTACTCTTATTTTTGCGGGATTGATTTAGCTAAAAACCACATCAGCATTCATGCTGTTGACCAGCATGACAAACTTTTACTTCATAAATCAGTCACTCGCTCTAAACTGCTGACTACAATAGCAAATATGCCACCTATGCGAATAGGTGTCGAAGCGTGTGGTGGTGCACATTATTGGGCAAGAACATTACGCAAACTCGGGCATGATCCTCGTATCATTGCGGTTAAATATGTCACTCCCTATCGAACCAAAGAAAATAATACCTCAATGGTGAGGTCGCTATATGGGAAGACGTGCAAAGACCTACTACTCGCTTTGTTCCTGTCAAATCCCCTGAGCAACAAGCTATCTTAGTGGTTCATCGAATGTGAGAGCATTGGGTTGATCATCCCCGTTGGTCGCGCTTCGTTAATGAGGCTAGTACCTGATATACTTGCCCCCCGAGAACGAGCTTCCTAAATTGGCACGTGCAACGCTAACTGATGCATTCGAGCACCTTAAATCTCCGAACCAGAATATCGATAATACAACTCCGTGTTACATGAGTTGCTAAATTAGTAATCTACGGATTACTTAGCGTATTGAAAAGCCTCTAAGCATGTGACCTAATTCAGCATACTGCACATTGCCAGGATTGTGAGGGGGGTTAAGGCGCCATACTAGACGCCTCACGAGAAAGACCTAGACCATTTTTGCCAGTTCTAGGTCTAGGTAAGCATCCACTTTATCCGGTTCAAGTCTTCCAACTAAGTACCAAGCCTTAACTTCTTTAACCGCAAGTACACCAAACCGAGCATAAGCAATGATGTTAGCGTGTTTCATAAACCCGAGAACAGTGCCTCCAGATTTCAATGTTGCGTCCACAGTATCTACCGCACATAGGGTTCCATGAGAAACCAACAGCATACGCCGCAATTCAGGATTAGATACACTTGGGATACACTCAGACCAATCTTGCTCATGATAGAAACGACGTTTCACCACCCACATAATTCGAGTCAGCAATTCCGTTATTACAACCGGTATCGCCATTGCAGCACCGTGGCGAGCATCATATCCTTGTTCAAATACTTTCACTGCCATCGTTGCAAAAGACTGTTTGTGCTCACCAAACTCACCAATGTCAAACAACTGAAGTAGGCTAAAAAATGGAATAGGGATACCTGAGCCTCGCGTTACTGCTCCAGACGAACCGGCAACATCTGAAAACAGATGTCCTAGCCAATTTGTGAAGCCACTAAATATTTTAGAAATAAAATCTGAGCCTTGTAGCGCGAATTCATCTGTATCGATAGTGATCAACTTCCCACCTGCAATGAATGACGCGGTATTAGTAAATTGATTCAAAATAGAGAAAAACAAACCGACCAAATCAGGGGAGTGACCAAGACTCTTAATGTGATGGTTTTTTGTACTCATTTTGAACAAGTGGTCAACGTCACCACCATGACGATGATCGTAATTAATTTTAAAGTTCCTCTCGAGAAACCCGATCGCACTTGTGGTTGGGTCAGAGCCTTCTCTTGGACCTTTCCATCCGTTAAGTTGAGCAAACTTCTCTACCGCTTTATTGGTCATTTCATCGGTGAACTTCCCTGCAAGACCTTCACCAGGAGCAATGACAAAGAAAATATCAATCAAGCCACCAATCAAGCCGCATGTGGACGCAATAAAGTAGTCATACTTATCACAATTTGCATTCTGATATGTGAAGTCTTCCTTCACCCATCTTTCAAATTCGATACGTTCTGATACGGACATTAAATCTTTGTAAGGGTCGGAGTCTAAGTTAAGGCTTTGACGCTGAGCATAAGCATCATTTAACTCAAGAATATCTTCCAATGAGTCTGCTTTGGATACCTTTATATAATCGATTTGTTCCACTGTATGAATTGGCGTAGTAGACTGATAAATTGAGTGCTCATCAACTGATACTGTTGACACCTCACTTAACTCATCGTTATTACCAAGCATTGTTTCTGCTTGGCTGATTGCATCCAATAAAGCCTGATTCAAAGCGTTTTGGTCGTCGTTTAGTTCATCAAGCTTGTTGTCGGTCGTTGACAGCTGAGAGGCACCAGTTTTCAACTGGTGCTGTTGTACTTTAGCCGCATTACCAAGCTCTGTTAGCAAATGATTTTTACTGTCACTACTCACTGAAACATACCCTTAATTGCGGTTTTCGCTTGAGAGGCTTTATGACCTGCAGCTCCTACGACAATGTCAGATAAGTTGTAGTATCCTATTTGATCAATAGCAGCGGATAAAGAGTCCAGTTCTTTAACGCTCAAGTCATCTCGTAAGTGCCAACCTTTACTTTCTTGTTGCACATAGCAACCAAGGATAAAATCACGAATAGTCGATGCCGTGTAATCCGAGGTCAAACTCTCTACTTTCTCGCGCTCGATGGATGCTGGAACACGTGTACGAAGAGTTGCTTTTTCGGTAGCTTCAGCGGACTTATTAAGTACCTGACCTGCTGAGGTTAGTTGTTTGAGAGTCATCATCAACTTACCGGCTAGTACCTTCGTTTCTTCATGCCCTGAAATTGTTTGATTAAGTTTGTCTGTGATATATGCAATATCTTCCATTAACTGAGAAAGCGTTATTTGGGTTTGTTTGTTTATTGAAACTAACATCAGCTCACGACGCTTATTGCTGTTTAGTTCATCAGCGCCAGTGAGTTTCTTAACACCAGCGTAAGTTCCGACACCAATTAGCACAATAACACCAATCCCAGTAGCCATACTAGAAAGCCCAAGAACGCCACCCATACCAAGAGTAGCCAAACCAGAAGTCATACCTGCAGCCGAAAGGCCTATGACGGATCCAGACAAGTAAACTGCTGCAATCGGAGTACCCACAGCAGTCGCTTTTGCTGCTAGCTTCTTCATTTCAGCCTCAACTTGCTCGTTAGTAGTGTCTTCATTGAGCAGCTTGAAGTCCATTCTTATTGCCGCACAAATTAGATCTATCGTATCGGTCGAAACATCAAACAAATGTTTGTAATCATTGAAGAACGGGAAGTCAGAAGTAACGATATACTCTTTATCACCTTCAGATTTAGATGTGACTGAGTTTAGGTACATTAAGTCTTTACATAGTGACACCATAAGCGCTTTAAACTCAATTGGTGTACAAAAGGATGATAGAGATTCGACCAAGCTTTGAGTTTGTTCTAGTACGTCTGACGATGATAGATAGCTGCGTACCGCGAGGCGACTACTTGGAGAAAAGTCTAAGCGTGTCATCAATCTAAGAATCTCTGCAAGTTCCTTTGCATCAATCTCATTATCATAGTAAGCCATGTT
The DNA here is from genome assembly GCF_050337265.1 of Vibrio lamellibrachiae. Taxonomy (NCBI): domain Bacteria; kingdom Pseudomonadati; phylum Pseudomonadota; class Gammaproteobacteria; order Vibrionales; family Vibrionaceae; genus Vibrio; species Vibrio lamellibrachiae. Next base: position 145,592 of record NZ_JAKJSU010000012.1, on the reverse strand, counting down.
AATAACGATCTTAGTGTAAGCTACACGAACGTCATCGCTCATGTCATTCAATGCAACAAGTACATTTTCTTCTTGATACTCTGAGAACTCGGTCGCGCAAGTCATTAATACTTTTGCCAGTTTTTCTACGTTACAATCGGCAACTAGTGAAAGTAGCTTTCGAGACCCGTCTTTCAAATGTAGTAAAACAGATTGTTCCTCTGCAGTGTCACCAGTGAGGACAACATTTTCAATCTGGTCGAACTCTATGAAAATACTATCTGAGAAGTGCTTCTTGTAGAAAATCCCCTTTGCCGTAAAAAGCACACCGTCTTTGATGTTTTTGAGTAAGGTAGAATCCAGAATACCAACAATGCTGCTCGGTTTTATTTTATTCTGATTATCGATTGAAAAGTTGTCCACCGCATCATTCAGGACACTTTCAGAAATACCTGGAGCAACGTGAATGTCCGCAAGGTTTGCATTAGCTGATATTTCAGATTTTACTTTTTTTGCTTTATTCAGCAATGAGCTACCAAACCCCAACACACTCGAAGTATCTAATTCATCATCATTAGTTAAGGACTTTTGAAGTAAAAGTGTAGAAAGGTTTTCTTGAAGATATACAGTCACACTAGCCATAAAATTCACTCAATAGTAATTGTTAGATTTATTCTGACATTGAACAGCCACCGAATTAATAGGCATTAGCAAAGCTTATTCCAATAGTCACCCATGCACATAATGAAATACTATGGGAGCCCGGTCAAATGATGCAGAGCGATTATATGACGATGTCATATGTCAAAAACGTTTAGGGGCATAAAAAAATTCATAAAATGCCATATGTAACACCTCTGGATAAAACCGAGTCAGCGCCTTTCCTAAATTAACATTTAATGGATTACCTTCGGCATCACAAAACCTTTGGCCTAGTGGTCAAATTTATTCATCCACTAGACTCCCATAGATCCAGTCCTCGACAAATATATTACACTTATATCGACTTAATGAATTTTGGATAAATTATGGGACGTACACTTACCTTTCCGCGCGGTGATACTGGTTTCTTACCAAACATTTTCAATCTAGCCGCCATCCTTCATAAACCAATCAGCGCACGTAGAATAGCTAAGTTTCTGTCTGTTGCTGCGAATATTCCCCTAACTCTATCTGATTCCACACTAGATAAGATGATGACTACTGGTGTTGGGAAAGAGTCATGGAAACGCTTCGAGACATTACTTATTAAAAGTGTAAGTTCCAAAAACAGGGCTACTCGTACTATAGGGCCGCAAAGCCCCATAGGTAGTCATGATTCACATATAACATGGACCTTGATTCTGAATGAGTTTAGAGAGTTTTTACCACCAGATCATAGCAGTATTTATGTTCTAAATTACTTAGATAAACGTTGCCATATTCACGCTAAATCCATGCTTAGGCCTCAAGCTAATGGCGTACAACGTCTTGAGGTCGTCAGGTTTTATTTGGGCTATACAGGACTCACCGAACAAGAGAGAAAAGAGGTGTACCTAGATTTCAAAGCCAAGTTAACTCAATATAATTCTGGAGTAAGTATAGAGGATATTAATGCAAGAAAAGGGATCGCTATTGAGCGTTTCGAACTTGATTTCTATCTTGGTTTCCTTTCTTCCCTAGAAGAAACCTTAGGGCGTGTCGTACTGCAAGAAATTATGAATCAAAAAAAAGACACATATTGGCAATGCTTCCTCAATTATGTACTCATTCATAGTATTGCACAGGGAAGTGTTACTAAGATGGCTAAAGTAGTTCCGATCACGGGTTTGTATCAAGATACAGAGCATAGAAAAGAAGCTCAGAAGAATAAGCTTAATAAGTGGCGAAATGGCAAGGATCTTCCATCTAACAAAGTGTTGGGTATTTTTCTTACAAAACTAAAGGTTAGAGACTTGCTAATTTATGCTCATAGTTGCCGTTATTTAGACAAGTTACGAGACTGCGGTAAGTGGACATATTGGGACGACATTGTGACAAGTGACAATATCTGCCGATATCGTAACTATTTACAGCAAGCATAGAGCATTTGTAAAATAGAAAGCTGCCAATTATGACAGCTAATCTATTACTAACTATTTACTTTTATGTGGGTTGTTTCCCCGCCCCTTCCCTGATGGCTTGCCTGTTGTGCTTGGACCATTGTTTGGTCTAGGATTGCTCATAGTCTGTCCTCCCAGTCTTCTGGCCGATCATCTTCTCCGCGTGATTGCCAATAAGCATCATGCTCAGGATCAAGTTGTTGAGAGTGGTTATCTAGGTCAGCTTGAGTCGGCTCATAGCCATCTTTAAATCCAGACATAATTGGATTCCTTTCTAATGAGTAGCGTCATTGCTACAACACAAATAATGCAATAGAAAAACTGTTTCTATAAGGGGGGGTAAAAGCGTATAAAACTAATTCCGTTTATTACACTCATAAATTTGGCCACTTACATAAGAAAAAGTAAGTCAAATATTGCTTGGGCGAAATGTGTGTTGAAAGAGTTAAACAAGGAAAGGGGCATTTTCGTGTTTCATACCCCGTCAGCTCGCTTCTGGACATAAATGATTTTCGGAAAAGAAAATATTAACAAATCATGAATTAAAACTAGTATGGGACTGGCACTTAACTAAGAGTCCAGTCTGGATGGTGCGGACCACTCAAGCAATAATGTATTAAGTGGGTATAGAATTACATTAATAACAGCCTATTTTTTCGTTATATTACTCATTTACTAAGGTTGTAATTATTATACAGCTCATTGAAGTTGGGAATGTTGGCGTCCCAAATCGGTTTGTCCTCGCCGACAATAGCCTTTAATACATCTATGAATAGCTTGGTTTTTCGTGGCGCATCTCTGTGGGGGTAAACCGCGTAAAAAGTGCCATAATCTTCCAGTGGTAATTCCGTCATAACAGGCACAAGCTTCCCTTCAAGCACTTCATCATTGATCATTTGAGCGGCAACAACAGCCAATGTATTGCCACTTAAGGTACTTTTAACTACCATTTCAACATCATTCACTTTATAAGCCGCATTCAATTGAAAATGCTGCAATGTGCCTGACTCGTCATAATAACCAAACTTGTTTAATACAAGGCCACTATTAGCATAAATAGTGGCAGGTAGTGACTCTAACTTGTCGAGTGAATCAATGGGGCCGTGTTTTTCAATAAAGTCTGGGGCGGCCACAATCAATAGCCGACTTCTTGCAATCTTTCTTGAAATCAAGGAAGAGTTTTTAGGCTTACCAATGCGAAAACCAATATCAAAGCCTTCTTGCACAATGTCGACAACTCGGTCGTCTAGTCTCAACTCACATTCAATTTCGGGGTAGCGTGACTGAAAAATTGAAATCGCATCTTGTACGAACTGGCGACCAAACATCATCGAACTGGTAATTTTCAAAACCCCTCTTGGTTCTGAGTGATAATTTTGTGCTAACCGATGTGTATCGTTGAGCAGATTGCGTAGCTCCGTTGCCTGCTTAACGACTTCACCACCTGCAGTCGTTAACGATAGCGAGCGCGTCGTTCGATTTAGAAGGCGCACTCCAAGCTCGTCTTCTAGACGCCCTATTTGCTTAGAGATCATTGAACGATCCACGTTTTTCTTATCGGCTACTTTTGCAAACGACCCTAACTCCACCACATCAAGTAGCATCAATAAACGACTAGACAAATCCATCTAAACCTCAAACTCTACAAAAAACAATTGATGAATATATGGCACCAATATAATTCCAATTGTGGCATTTATCGCATCCAGCTAAACAAATATAGTAGCTACATCGTCAAGAGGGCAAACGTATTCCCCCAGTGACCAACAAATTTATCACTTTTTTGGAGTCAATTATGAATAAGATTACAGTTTCAAACCAAAACGGCATCGCTACAGTTTCAATCAACAACTCACCGGTCAACGTTCTAACGATTGATCTGATCAATGAAGTGAATGAATACGTGCTTTCACTAAAAGATGATCGTGATACAAAAGTGGTTGTATTTGAATCACTAAATGATGCACTTTTCATTGCACACCTTGATCTGAATATCATCAATGGCACTCAAGGTGGACAAGCAGCATGTATTGAATTTAATCACATGATCGAAAACATCAAAGCAATGAAACAGGTAACTGTAGCGGTTGTTGACGGTGTGGCTCGTGGCGGCGGTAACGAATTCGTAATGGCATGTGACCTATCATATGGCACTGAAAATGCTCGATTTGCTCAACCAGAGCTTAACATTAATATTCCTACTGGCGGTCAAGGCGCTGTGCAATTTGCACGCCGTATGGGTAAAGGTAAAGCTCTTCAAGCTTTACTACTTGGTAATGACTTTACCGCTCAACAAGCTGAGCAACTAAACATTATTACTCAGTTCGTACCAAAAGCAGAACTTGAGTCATTCCTAGCACTAACGCTAAGCATGTTCGCTCGTTTGGAAATTCGTGACATTGTTATGTACAAGGAAATCATTGCCACTTCAGTAAAAGATGAAGCAGCAGGCGCTGAGCTAGAATTACGCTACTTCCTTGAACGTGCTAAAGAGCAAAAAACAGCGTTGATCATTGATGCATTCATGAAACATGGTGGTCAAACAATGCGTGAAGTTACAGACCTTAATGGCCTACTTATGGATACTGCAGGCGAATTTGCTTAAGTAGACCGAAACTATTGTGCCTACCCATATCACGGGTAGGCAGTCGACCAATTTAAGAGGCTAACTATGAGATACGAAGGCAATATTTATCGCCCGCCACCAGAGGAAGACGCTTACATTCTGCAATGCACCATCGGCTGCTCACATAATCGCTGTACATATTGTGCGATGTACAAAGACGTACGCTATAGAGTTCGCAGCATCGAAGAGCTTAAAGAAGATATTCAAATGGCCAAAACCGCTTTAGGGCGCAATGTCGAGAAAGCCTTTCTTAGTGATGGCGATGCAATTTCATTGCCTACTGACATGCTTTTGGAGATTCTAGCGGAGCTTAAAGCTGCATTTCCAAAACTTCGTCATGTTAGTACCTATGCTGCTCCTCAAAGCACACTCGATAAAACCGCACAAGAGCTCAACCAGTTGAAGCAAGCGGGGTTAACGATGATGTACTTAGGCGTCGAGTCTGGTTCAGACGACGTACTAAAAGATGTGCGTAAAGGGGTTAACGTCGAGCAGATGCGACAAGCAGGTCAAAATATAGTTAATGCTGGTATTTCACTTGTTGCTATGGTCATGCTTGGCCTTGGAGGCAGTGGCCCTCAGTCAAAGGAACACGCTAAGGCAACAGCAGAGCTGATCAACCAAATGAATCCTGACTTCTTAGGGCTGCTCACTACAGTTCCTATTGAAGGCACCGCACTGTTTCGTAAGGTAACCAACAGCGACTTTATACTGCTTGACCCATATGAAGTATTGGAAGAGATCCAGGTGATGCTCGAAACTTTATCGAACGAAGCTATGATCATCGACAGCACGCATGGCTCGAACTTACTCTCAATAAGAGGAACCGTCGGCGAGGTCAGAGAAATGGTATTAGAGAAAATTAATCACCTGTGCCAAAACAAAGACGACAGCCTAATTGGTCAAGCTTATGTTGGCAGGTTTTAGACCAAAATCAGATGTGTGCTAGGTTAGTTAAAAGCGCCACCGTAGAATTTTGTTCAATGAGTTAGTTACTAGTTCTATGAGATCCCAACTAAGGCACTGGGATGTCTTGCTCTGTAACTCGTTAGAAGCTTGGAGCATCAGGCTTTTAGTGAAGCAATGCATTAATTGAGACATTTCATCGATTAGAAATTTTAAGTCAATTGAGTAGTACTAGCATGTAGTAAACTCGGACGCTAGATGATTTCGGGGCAATAACGAGATAGTAAAGTTGAGAAGACTGACCGCTCATGCAGTGAGTCTATCTCTTTAATAAGTACCGAGTACTTCTACCTGCTCCTGATTTCTCTAAACACCCTTGCTCCACAAGCACCCTTAGATGGCGGGTGGCTGTCGGTTTACTGACTTTTGCGACCTTGTGATATTGAGACGTTGTTACTCCTTCGGTAAAGTCACCATCTAACAATCTATTTAGCACTTTTACTTGTTCATTGGTCAGCAGTGTTTGATCTACGTTTCGCCAGAAATTTGTTTTGAAAACAGTTTGGTCAATTTCTTTTAATGCCTCACCAAACGTTTCATTTAGCGTCTCAAAGAACCAAACTAACCAATGAGTTATGTCTACCCCCCCTTTCTGAGTTCTCTCAAGTATTTCATAGTAGCTTTTTCGCTTCGCCAATATACTCACAGACATTGCGTAGAAGCGGACAGATTGCTCCTCTGCTTGTGCCAGCGCTAAATCTGTCAATAAACGTGTTATACGTCCATTACCATCAGCCAGCGGGTGTATCGTCACAAACCACAGATGTGTTATCGCGGCGCGAACTAATGGGTCAAGCGAGGTGTCACCTTTTGAGCTGTTAAACCACTCAATAAATTGCTCTAATTCTTGATCTAAAACGTCGCGTCCTGGTGCTTCAAAATGGATCACGGGTTTATCTAACCGACCAGAGACAACTTGCATCGGCGTATCCCCCCTCAGTTGGCCACCAACGACAGGATTGAACATCGTATAACCTTCTGGAAATAACCGTTCATGCCAAACTAAGATACGCTCAAGGGTTAGTTTTATATCTAGATTATCCACGGCATCTAGCATTATTTCTGCGAGGCCGTCTGTTTGCTCAGTCGTTGGGAACGGTCGCTCTTCAGTAAGTCCTAGCTTACTCGCAAGTGACGAGCGCACTGAGAATGCATTCAATTTTTCACCTTCAATAGCGCTTGAATGAACGATGTTGGCCAGTAGAGTATCGAGCATGCATTCTTTGTCATCTTGTGAATGGCTAAGCATTTTCCCCAATAAGATGCCCTGATTTAATCGAGTTCGCCTAACCAATGGCTCAACAGTCGCTTTGTCCCAATTGAAGTTAGGCCAATCGTTGTTTTTCCAGATCCACATAGGAGTTCCTTGATTCGTAATACTGCCATAATCAAATCACATTATGATTCGTTTCCCTCAAAGAATCAAATCATAATATGATCTGATTAGATGTATTAATCAGATCATATTATGTGCATTTTCCAGATTCGTATTAAATTTGGCTCTAGAATGAACGATTGTCATTGGTGCTTGTAAAGGACTTAGATAACTGTTGTGATTAACCAAACTTGCCCTGTAATGAACAAGCTATATTGGCCGCAAAGTTAGGGTGATAGATAAGATCTGCTAATGAAAACTACTGATTAGAATTCGGGCCCCCTTTCCCCCTAAACTCGCCTTGGAGCAACAGCTTGTCAGAATAGTAGCTAATTGAAACCCTAAGAAATAGAGTTCCTTTCGACTAACAATCAGTGCCTTCTGAAAGTAACAATGCGTCTTCTAATTCAACACCAAGATAGCGAATCGTGTTATCTACCTTTGTGTGTCCCAGTAAAAGCTGCACCGCTCGAATATTTTTCGTTTTTGCATAGACCAATGTCGCTTTGGTTCGCCTCATTGAGTGAGTGCCATACAGGTTAGAATCCAACCCAAGATCTGACGCCCACTTTCTGACTAGGTATCTATAGTACGAATAGCTAATTGGTTGTTGCTTTCGCCTTTTGCTTGGAAAAAGAAAATCGCTGGCGTTTAGCGAAGAAATTAAAATCCATTTCATTAGACTTTGTTGAGTTCTTGTCGTTATTTCAAATTGAACTTCAATGTCTGTTTTTCGCTGAATATGCTTAACACGACTAAATATCCTATCTTGCGAAGATACATCGCAAACTCTGAGCGAGAGCAAGTCACTCGCTCTAAGTTTGCTATCAATAGCTAAGTTAAGTAGCGCAAGCTGCATCAAACTATTTTCAATCTCTAACCTGGTTCTGATCCGCCAAATTTCCTCAAGCCGAAAAGGCTTTTTGACGCCACTTCGTTTTGTTTTGTTGAAAACCACCATGATGACCTCCTTCTTTTTTTGGTCATCACGATTGTAGTTGGAAAGAAATGGACAAAGGCGAGTAAGAACAGCGTGTTCTGACTCGGCACCGACTGTAACGGCTTCAGGCAAGAGCTATATAAATTAAAATCCAATACCAACGGAAAAGCTGACTTTCTGTTCATCCAACTCTAATCCTTGATAAGCACCTACCTTAACTAACATGCCAATAATTCCAAAACGGCCGGATATACCTAGGTAGTTGTCTTTTTTAAAATCACTGCTGCTACTTGAGATATGCTTATACGATACGCTAGCCCCATAACTCATTTTAGGAAATAACCCTTCACCGAAGCCTAGATCTAGACCTTGGCCATATTTACCAATACTGGCTTCTAAATATGGTCCTTTATATCCGGAAGAAGCACTCTGACCAAGCGAACCACCGTAACTGCCTGTCACTCCTAAAGCAGAATCGTATTGGATGCCAAAGAGCGGGATGCTTGCAGCAACATCAACAGGAACTGCGAACAAACACAGAGCTAATACGAGACGAAACCAAGAGTGTTTTTGTGAGTGACTAGTTTGCATTTCCATTGATAAAATCCCATATAAACACTAACTTTCCGACCGTACTAGTGGGAATGTTAACATACTGATTTTTCAGTTAGTTTAGACAAGTGACTTCGTATCTTAAACGAAAATACCAATTCATTTTGTCTATATTGTTAGGTGAAGTAACCAAAAATAAAGTAATGAGAAAGACGTCAACATTGTATTTCAGGATACGCCTTATAAAACGACTTAATGAAATAACGAACATTTATACAAATAACTTGGTCTGTCATATATAACGGACCAATTTAAGTAAAATTAAAGAAAGGAAGGAAAGATTCTAACTTGCTTAGCGGGGAGCCAATCTGAAAATGCCAACAGTCACTGTTCTAGTCAAAGATATAAGAACGTATTCGTTTCTTAGTGCTGATCTAGATACCACGTCGACTTCTCATCCTCGAAATAGTGCACTTCCTCTTCAGGTTTTAGCTGAACTTCACTAAGCCAAGATTAAATGACACTTTCCCTGTGTTAACAGAGGCATTGAGTTTGTACCATTGAAGATTGGAACCACATTTTCTACAGAATCAAGCTATGAGTTGAAGGTTTGGATACTATCTTCTCTAAATCATTGAAAGGCGTCTTGAGCGACTACAGAGAAAGATCTAAATGCCGCACCATGGGGTTTTTTACACATATTGAACCAATGATGGTCAAGTCTTTCCTTTTACCTACCCATTGCGAAATGTATTTCAAAGTTATCTTACTTACTCCTTTCCTTGAGCCAAAACTCATAAATGGACAACCCCGAGTTACGCTCTAAGGAGCATCTAACTTTTCGGATTACTTCTAGTATTGCAACCATGCGGCCAGCCTAGATGTAGTTGGCCAAATCCCCTTATCCACTACACGTTAAAGCTGTCTGATTGATATGATCAAAATGAGAAAAAGGCTCTAAGAATTAATTCTTAGAGCCTTTTTATAAGGATATACCTGTCCTAACGGAGTTTTGTCTTTAGATCGTTAGATATTGTTATCTGTTCTCATTCAAACTTACAACAATACCTTCATCATTGAAGCCCACGAGATCTGGCAGACCATTGCCCGTCACATCTCCTAGCAATCGGAAGTGACTCTCACTTGTCCAACCTGCTTGGTAAGCAAAATTATTCCATTGTTCAGCAATCTCAGGGATTCGCCCATCAAGAGTATAAACTGCAGTTACACCACCCAAGTATTCAAATCGATCACCGTTAGAGTGAGCAACCAGTAAGTCTCGATTTCCAACGTTAGCAAGATCGGCACGACCGTTACCCGTCATATCAATCGCCGTCTTCAAATAACGGCTATTTTGCCAGCCAAGGAAGTCCAATCTATCGCCTTCACCATGATCGTTATCAAGCCAGCTTACTTGCTGTTCAAACGTTCCATCTTCATTTTGAAGCGATGCGTAAATACCACTTCTTCCGTAAACAACCACATCCGCTTGCCCGTCGCCATTCACGTCAGCCAGTAGTCGATTGGTCATCTCTAACTCACCACGGAAAATACGGTTTGAACCATCATTTTCAATCACGGAATCTAAACCAAAGTTTTCACTCACTTTAACCACAGGTGCAAACTGTTCACCATCAGAAAAAGCAACGTAGAGTCCATCATCACCGAACGCCGCTAAGTCGGTCAGGCCGTTACCGTTGACATCAACCGCTATGAAGTCATGAATAGAAGCGTTCCAGCCGTTATCCGTTGAGAAGTCATCACCCCACAGAACCATCTCGCCGAATTTATTGCCTTTTGATTCAGAAACATACACACCGTCAGTCGTTAGTGCAATGAGCTCAGATTTGCCATTACCGTTAACGTCTCCCACAAGACGAGTCATCTCTTCGTTCCAGCCTTGTGCGTGGTTAGGCGTGTAATTAGAAGCCCAAATCTTTTTCTTTTGGAATCGATTATTCTTTGATTCCGAAACATAGACTTCACTTCCTTTGAAGCCAACGATATCAGCGCGACCATTGCCGTTAACGTCGGCTAGGTAGACTTGGCTATTCGCTGGCGTCCATTCACCAGCCACAAATGAGTCTCCCCACATGGCATCACCTGCGAATGCACTTGATGTGTAGCTGTTATCGTTATCAAACGTACCCTCACCAAAGAAGTGGTTAAAATCGCGGATTGCAGAGCCGTCGCTTCCATCTATATTGCCACGGTAAATATGATAATGACTCGAAACGAGGTGCATTGAACGAATACGAGTCCCCTCTTCAATCATTGCATCTACAATTTTAATGGCCTGTTCGGCATTCTGATACGTTGTTGTCGAAATCTCTTCTAAAATGACCTCTTCTTCTGGCCAATCGTATTTTTCTTTTAAGATAAGTTGAATAGCGGCAGCTTCAGTAAGGCCGCCTTGTTCAACACAAGTTTCAACAGAGGTTGGGTTACCTTTACCCGTCGCCATAATAACCGGGTTCGGTAGAGATTGAGCGACTTCGTGAACACGATCAACGCGATATTCCATTAATTCACGAGGCGTACATGACGCGTAGTTGACTTGCAAACCAAGGTTTATGACGAGATCAATCGGGCGGTTTTGTTGGCCAGAAGAACGCTCACTCTCGACAGCATTGGCTGCGCCGCCAATAGCAAGCGATCCAAATAAAGATATTGCGATTACATTTTTATTCACAGTACTACCTTATCTCTGTTGACTAATTTTAGTAAAAACTAACACTAGACAGTAGTGTTTTATATAGCGTGCCACAGTAATTGTGATGCCCTTGCAAATATTAAAAACCCGGACATTTCCATTACATAATGATTATTATCTTGAGTTCCATCAAACAATATAAAACCAAAATAAACACAAGGATAAATATATAAACACCTTATCTAAAGAGACAAGAAAGCAACTTACAAACAATAAGTTATGACTAATGTGTTATTTATAGGAATGAGTCAGATCGCATTCAATATTAAACATAAGGACTTATACGAAGACGAAATAAAGTCAATTCATGCTTATAACCACTCAGGCTTTAATTTTCAATAGGCTTCGTTACCGTCGCCTTATAAAGGTTTGGTGTAAGCCCTGAAACTCTTTTAAAAGCACGAGAGAAATGCGCTAAATCAGAATAACCCAATTGACTCGCAACATAGGTAAGAGAGTGCTGTTCTTCAATCAACTCACAGGCGACCGAAAACACCAAGTTATCTCTAATTTTGCGAAAAGAGGTTTTTTCATGGGTCAGTTTTCTTTGTAACGTACGCACTGAGTAGCCCAGTAACTCAGCCGCATATTCAATCGATAAGTCACGCTCTCGCACGTAGGGCTTCAATACCTCAAAAACATTGTCCGTAAAGCTTGTATGCCATTCAACCAAAGAGGGTTTATCACTCAAAGCGGCAGAGCTTAATGAGATGGGGTGGCTCAATAATTCATTGGGGATTCTAACGGCGGTAAAGTCATGCTCAACAAACAAACGACAACTTTTCGGGATAACCTGTTTAACGATGTCGGCCTCACTACTTTGAATTTTAACCGAATCAGGTAGCCAATCTTTATTGAGTAACGCGGTCATTAACTGCGTAATGTAAACGATCGCGAAAGACTCTGACCATTGATAATGAGGACTGCCTTTTCCGATAGAGTTAACACCGAACCAAGTCTGCCCATATTCATTAACGATGAAGACATTACTGCTTGGGGTATCGATACGAAAAATACGCTCAATGTCATTGAGTGCATCGCCAATCGTCAAATATTGAGCAAATTGATGAAGAATGACCGGAAGTATTCTTTGCCCAATCGACAGTTTCAAGATGTCGACAAAGCTACTCACACCCAACTGCGTAGAACAGAGAAAAATAAGTCGTTTGATCGAATCGGAGGGAATGAACTCACTATCTGACTGCATCAAGTCAGCAGGCAGCCCTGACTCCTCTAGGAGCTTATGCAAGTCCAACCCAAAGTCAGTACACACTTGTACCAAGATTTTGGCGTAGTTCGTCTGAATCACCGGGATCTTAAAGTCTTGTGAGTCCACTTAAAAAGCTCCTTTGTGGTTATCCCTTACACTTCACATTCATGCACTTTCATCTACGCAGCGCTTCACTTTACCACAGTTACCCGACAGCAGATCTTAATGGACTCCACGTTTTTACGAAGCACTTATCATCCTTAGGTGGCGTAAAATGGCAAGTGCTAGTTTGGCGAATCCGTAGAATCATTTTCATTCGCTGAGGAGCACAAAACGCAGACTTCAGTCATCCCAGTTTATCTAACTAAGAGAGACACTATGAAATCAAATATCCCATTTATTGCTAAATCAGTTATTGGTATCACTGCTGTATTTACGGCAAACCACTTTTGGTCTTGGTTCACAGTGAGCAGCGTTCAAGTTGCAATTCTTGTTGGTATTCTAATGCAAGCGTGTTTGAGTTTCTTTATTTGGTTAGAAGCCTTCACAGCAAGTAAGTGGCAGGAAAGAGGTTCGGCGAAAATCCATAAAATTGGCCGAGGTATAACCTCTTACATCTCATTGGTTGGCGGTAAATTTGTCACAATGGGCATCATCGCCGCGTTTTTTGGAAGCTCGGTAGTAATGGAAGGTTACATTAACGGGGTGGTTGTTTTCTTTGGCCTTATCTTCCTAATCTTAGGTATGGAAAAAGCGGTAGAAAAAGTGTTTTATAAACCAGAACTCACTATAGCTTAATCGAAAACAATGAAATAGTTAACGTGGTTGCCTTCGTGTCAGGAGTAAGTGTGCTGGCACTGATTTGGACACAAACTATTTTACAGGTCTGGCTAAATTAGCACTTAACGAATTACCTGAGGTATAGCAAAGCCCCTAATCGGTAAGCCGAAATCAGTCACCCACCACAGTCACCTCGATGATATGTGTGTCGCTATCAGGACTAGTAAACTCGAGTTTTCAGGATGTATATTCTGTTTGCGAAGCAGGCGATACGTTGCAACGCACCAACCACTTTATTACCGTTATAGCTGAGAAATACATGGATCGTTTCAGACTAACAATCCAACGCGTAATGCAGGGCTTTTCTTCTTTGGACAAACGCTGCCATATGGAGCTCCTTAGCTAGTAGGCTCAGTAAGAATCTAAGCAGGTTGATATCGACCGAAGGTAGCCAGCGTTTCATAGGCGACCTGGCACTGATCGAGTACTTCTTGAAATTCGGGTTTCAATGCAACGAGGCGTTCTTGCAAGGTGCCAACGGTACGGCGGTGTAGGTACCGGTCGTTGTCGCCATACCACTGAGTTATTCCCGCGAGGAAATGACGGTCTGCGTCAATAAGCGCGCCATAAAACATTCGATAGGATTCGTATTCCCGTACTTTCCATAGCACCGAATAATAGAGCTGCTGGTAGCAGGCCTGTTCAAATTCAGTTTGGAAATTAGCCAGGTCAGCGGGGTGGTATAAAAAGAATCATACTTCTTTGAGCTGGGCTTTCTTACTATGAAACTCATTTTTTGCATCGCCTTAACCTGTGCCGGACTCACGTTGTAAAAACTCTTCACTCGACCATGGGCGTCACGTTTGTAATCACGACAAGACAATGTTTGGCACATGATATCTGGCCACTGATCAGAATGGTTATTGGTTTTCATGCCCAATTTAGTACGCATATAACCAGCAAACTTGTTTCTCTTTAAATTGTGGTTTCTTTCTATGATTTTTCTATTTTCGCCTTGAATCGGTGTTTGATAGAACTGCCTCATAGCCAGGACAATCTCATCAAGCAGGACATGGCAATGTTCAGTCACCGCTATCCGTTCAGAAAGATTCTTCTCTAATGCAGCATGATATCGCTCTGCTTCAAACACGGGCTCGTTCATCATTCGTCACTCCTTAATGCACTGATGACACTAATCATGACGAATAAATTTAATCAAAATCGTAGATAAGCGGACAGAAATGCCCCCTTAACTACTGAACGGGCCCAGAACAGCGGCAAGGCCCATTGGTAATGTCACGGCGTATTTAGGCGCTTTCACGGTAACAGGAACGCTCACAGAGCGTATCGATGAGTGTTAAATGTCATGAATAAAAGGAGGAAATAATGAGCCGGCGATGATTACGAGTCACCCTTCGCCAAAGGAAAGCAAAAATTGATGATGCCTGTCGACATGAGTCAGCTTTAATTTGATTGTCGACGTTTGCCTTATTTCACGCTCATTCGTCGCACGCCTATGATTATTGCTATTTGTTGACGAGTCATTGATAGGGTTCCCCCAGCCTGTACATCAAGGCCACCGTGCAGTGGCAGTCGCCAGGCCACAACCTCGCGAGTCGAGAGGGATCATTTGATTGGATTTTAGTTCTCTTCGTTCATGCTCAAGGCCGCATCGACCAGACTTGTCACCGGCGGTAGGATGCCGATGGATCTTTTCCCTCTGACGTTACCCGTCACAGGCTCACGGTCCGCAAGGCCAAGGTTTATGCTCAGCTGACGATGACTTCTTATTAGCGCTGTTTATGCACATTGCCTCAAGGCCGAGTGGCCAAGGGTAATTGACACGTTCGTTGTGAGTCCTAATACTAATCCGTTGGTAACGCTCATGTAGTGCGATACCATTCCATACAAATTTGGCTCTTTTAGGGGGTTCTTCGTTAACAGATACCAATTAACGGAAAAAAACTTCAGTATTCAACAATCCATATATACCTCAAGGTATTGATTTCATTTCACTTGGTGATTCTAGGCTTTTAGACCTCTACATTTAGCGTGTAACTCGATACCAATTAACGGCGATCTAACCCACTTGAAGAACGCTCTTACTTACGCTATCCATTTGATATATATCTAATTAATATTCTTAGTCGGATTTCACTATTTTTTTTCCCATTGTCCGATACCAATTAACGGGCTTAAGCCATCAGCCTACGATAATTACTAAAACCTATCTCATTGATAAACTTACTCTATTTATTCGAGCGAGTCGCACTAAGCCAAAATGACCATTACGCGATACCAATTAACGTCATGACTATCATTCTAAGTTTTACACCTTCCATCTATCACCTTGTTCTATATGGTTATTATTCACCATGCCGATAACGCAATTTTATGCACTTATTATTCACATTCAAAATGAAATGGGATATTTATTTGTATTTACAGTTACTTGGCTCAATATCATTCAAAAGACATGTTCAGCGATACTGCGATATTTGCCATCCAACAGCCTTTCAACAGCCTCTCAACTGCCTCTCAACTGCCTATCTACTGCCTATCAACAGCTTTCAACCTATTGCACGCTTAGGGTTTGATGAAGACTTTTAGCTCAACAGCCTTTCAACTGCCTTTCAACCGGCTTTCAACTGCCTATCAACTGCCTATCAACTGCCTTTCACCAAGTCCAGATCGCAAATGAAGCAAAGTTGTCCTCTTATCTTCGATTTTTAATCTTATTGGCCTGCATACTCACTGCATACTTTTCGACCACAACACCCAAACTAGGAGTACCTATGAACACCAATTCTCTACCACACCATGCCCCATGCCGTCGCTATCGCGTTAATGTTGGTACAACAGCCGTGCCCGATCATGATAAAGCGGTCGCATTAGGTTTTGCGGAACTCGCCAGACAAATGTCTTTGTCCAAAATTGAACGACGCACTGTGTCTAAGTGAGGAGCTCATGGCCAAAGAACGTATTGACCTCTACAAATTGCTGTTTAATCGCTCGGACTTTCATTCCCGTGACGAAAAAGAACTGCGTAGTCTACTTCGCAAAGCGCTGCACTTTGCTTCGCTGAAAGATATTGCGGATAGAGAAGAGCTGGAGCTGCTCTATTACCAAAAAAAATTGGCGTGTGATGATTTTATTCGTTTAAGCGTATCCAAAAAGTACGAACAGCTCTTCATGGAAATCGTCCAAGGCGGCATTTACCAATCGATTAATGCGTATTCATGCCGCGATTTGTTACTTGCAACGTGAAGAGACACGAACTAGTTCCTCGTCGTCTATTTTAGATTCTATTGATGTAGAGCCGTATCTATCGGCTTCTATGATCGACACGAGTAAAGAAAACATAGTTGGTTATACTTATTCACATGCAACAAAATTGATCGATAAACTTAATCTCTAAGATCATCTTTTTCGGTCTGGGATATTTTAAGAGAATATTCGTAATGCTCACGGTGAGGCTTAACAAATTGTCCTGCCTATCTGTCACCAAGTGTCACACATCCTAGCCAGGACTTCCAAAGAGGTTGCTTATGCCAACGAGTGTTCCGTGGCTAGGCACCTGTTCACCTGGGCTATTTAATGCATTCTATTCACCACGTAGTGGTGGCGATACTATTATTGATTCCATCATTTATCGAGCAATAAGTAGCATACGTCTAGATACATTACCGATATGAAGAAAACTAAGTCAGGCATGGCTCTTTTGAGAGAGGATTTAATTGGAGCTCACACAGAAAGGGCATAGATGAGTCAGTTGCTATTGGGTTTGGTTTGCTAATAATCTTTCTGGACTCTTCAATCGAAGCTAAAGTGGGCCTTTCATATCGTTCTTTGTCTAGTGATAGACAATTTACACCTCATACAATTATTAACTTCACATCGATCAATCCTACTTTTCACCCGCATTATAATACCCATAAAATCACATCAATTTCGTAAATAAAGTTCATGTAGCGATTATTGGTTTCTTATCTCCAATTTTCTACAAAAAAATGTCTTAGCATTATATTTATCAGCAAGTTAACGCAAAAAGTTACGATGACATATGACATTTAACTCTTCCTATGATCAAGCTGAGTAATGTTCCTATTTAAAACTGAGACGCTAATTATGAATTATGAAGAATCAAGTGTACTCCCACTAAAAATCGCGAGTGAAATCGTTGGTTACAGACCCGATACTCTAAGAAAAAAAGCTCGAGCCGGAGTTTATCCAACAAGTGTAATTTGGAAAAACAGTTGTGGTTCTTGGTTGGTAGACACTAATGAGTGGCAAAGATGGCAAAGAAGCCACCAATAATTACGCCACCTGGCGTTGAAATTCATGGCAACTCAATTCGTATTTCCTTCACTTATAAGGGAGTTCGTTACCGTGAGACATTAGGCCTGAAATCCAACAAACAAAACCTTATGTTTGCAACTCGCAAACGTGAGGCAATTCTCTACGAGATTAAGATCGGCACTTTTGATTACGCGACACACTTTCCTGAATCGAAACATGCTTTAGATACATCAACAAATGACCCGCTGTATAAATTAGTAACCACCTATCTAGAATCTCGAAAGAGAGATGTACGTTACGCAACGTTCATTCGATATCAACTGGCACTAATTAATTTTCTAAATGCATATGGGAAAACAAGAGGATGCAATACTCTCTCACCTAGAACATTAATAAAAATAAAAATGCTGTTCATCGACGGTAGAGCTGCTCGAACGGTAAACAGGGAGCTTGTTACAGTAAATGCGTTCCTGAAATGGCTACATAAAATGGAATACATTCAAAAAGATCTTTCAGACGTGCTAACTCGCCTCAAAGAAACCGAAGTCCAAATCAACCCACTTTCGGTAGATGAAATCAATGCCGCAGTATCTCAATGTAATCACCTACAACATAAAAATGCCATTCTACTACTTGTATACACAGGGTTGAGAATTGGAGAATTATGCGCTCTAGCATGGGAGGATGTTGATTTTGATAACGAGAGAATTCTTGTAAGAAGGTCTGCTGATAATGAACGATTGTTAAAAACAACCAAAACAGACACAGAGCGCTACATAGATTTACTACCTCCTGCACTGGAAGCGCTAAAAGCTCAAAAACTTGTGACTGATGAGTTACCCGCTAATAAATACAAAATTGAATTGGCTGACAAAAGCCACAGAACAGATACCATTCATTTTGTCTTCAATCCGAAAGCGGTGAGAAGAAGCAAAAATGGCTATGACTTTTGTGGAAAAAGGACATTTCCTAAAGTATGGGAGAGAGCATGCCGGGACGCGAAGATTTCATATAGAAACATTCACCAGTTAAGACATACATATGCCTGTTGGCTTATTACTCATGCTAACGTTAACCTCCACTATCTAGCCAAGCAGATGGGGCACGCCAATATCAATACAATAATTAAGGTCTATGGAAAGTGGCTTGAGCAATCAAACAAAAAAGAATCACGTAGAGTATGGAATGAGTTAAGAAAAGTATTTCAAGTATGAAGTCATCGAGATAAAAGTAGCCTACTCGTCCACTTCCGTCCCTAAAAGCTAGCCCACGTCACTCAATAAACCCATTTGAAAACACATCAAACTTCCAGATAATAAATTGAAAAATATAAATAAAAAAACATTTTTGCCCCAAAGTTCTTTGGGGCAATTCATAAAGCATGCTTGGGGCAAAATTGGGGCAATTTGAATACTAAACTATGACAATTTTAGCTTAAAATTACCACTTTAGGCCTGAGGGAAAATCTTGTGTACACGATATTTCACCTAGGCCTATAATGGCTAAATCACCTATTCCCAATCAAGGATAACTTTGCCAGAAAGCCCGCTACGCATAGCGTCGAAGCCTGCTTGGAAGTCATCAACCTTGAAATGGTGTGTAATAATTGGCGTTAGATCTAGGCCAGATTGAATCAGTGAAGCCATCTTGTACCACGTTTCGAACATCTCACGACCGTAGATACCTTTGATGACCAAACCTTTGAAGATCACTTGGTTCCAATCTACCGCCATATCTGATGGCGGAATACCTAGCAGAGAAATCTTGCCGCCGTGGTTCATGTTCGTCAGCATGCTGTTAAACGCTGAAGGAACACCAGACATCTCTAAACCAACGTCAAAACCTTCAGTCATGCCTAGGTCGGCCATCACGTCTTCAAGTTTCTCTTCCATTACGTTTACAGCGCGTGTTACGCCCATTTTCTTAGCAAGATCCAAGCGGTATTCATTCACATCAGTAATAACAACGTGACGTGCGCCTACGTGTTTAGCTACTGCAGCAGCCATAATGCCGATTGGGCCAGCACCGGTGATCAGTACATCTTCACCAACTAGATCAAATGACAACGCAGTGTGTACAGCGTTACCAAACGGGTCGAAGATTGACGCTAAATCATCAGAAATTTCAGCTGGGATCTTAAATGCATTAAATGCAGGAATAACAAGGTACTCAGAAAATGCACCAGTACGGTTAACACCAACACCTGTAGTATTACGACAAAGGTGAGTACGGCCGCCACGACAGTTGCGACAGTGACCACATGTAATGTGACCTTCGCCAGATACGCGATCACCAATAGTGAAACCACGAACTTCTTGGCCAATACCAACAACTTCACCTACGTATTCATGTCCAACAACCATTGGTACAGGAATCGTGTTTTGTGACCACTCATCCCAGTTGTAAATGTGCACGTCTGTGCCACAAATAGCGGTTTTCTTAATCTTGATGAGAAGATCGTTATGACCCATTTCCGGTTTTTCAACCTCGGTCATCCAGATGCCTTCTTTAGGCTTTAGCTTTGATAATGCTTTAATTTTCATAATTATTCCTCTCGCCCGATTAAGCGATGATCTCCATCTCTTTACCAACAGCGATGAACGCATCAATAGCACGATCTAATTGGTCACGGCTATGCGCTGCTGACATTTGAGTACGGATACGTGCTTGACCTTTTGGTACAACAGGGAAAGAGAAAGCAACAACATAAATGCCTTTTTCTAGAGCACGTTCAGCAAACTCAGCGGCTACTTTTGCATCGCCAAGCATAATTGGGATGATTGCGTGATCAGCGCCACCCATTGTGAAACCAGCGTCTTCCATACGTGTACGAAAATGTGCTGCATTTTCCCAAAGGTTAGTACGTAAATCACCAGACTCTTTAAGAAGATCAATAACACGGATTGAAGCAGAAACAATCGCTGGAGCCACAGAGTTTGAGAACAGGTATGGACGAGAACGCTGACGTAACCAGTCAATCACTTCTTTCTTACCTGAAGTGTAGCCGCCTGAAGCGCCACCCATTGCTTTACCAAGCGTACCAGTAATGAAATCAATACGGTCAATAACGTCATGATACTCATGAGTACCCCCGCCATTTTCGCCCATAAAGCCAACCGCGTGAGAGTCATCAACCATCACAAGTGCTTCGTATTTATCAGCTAGGTCACAAATAGCAGGAAGGTTAGCAACCACACCGTCCATTGAGAACACACCGTCGGTTACGATAAGCGTATGACGAGCACCCGCTTCTTTCGCTTCGATAAGGCGCTGCTCTAGTTGCTCCATATCGTTGTTTGCATAGCGGTAGCGCATTGCTTTACATAGACGCACGCCATCAATAATCGAAGCGTGGTTTAGCGTGTCTGAAATGATTGCATCTTCTTTGCTTAGAATCGTCTCAAACAAACCCGTGTTAGCATCGAAACAAGATGTGTAAAGAATCGTGTCTTCTTTACCTAAGAATGTTGATAACTTTTGCTCTAGCTCTTTGTGTGAATCTTGAGTACCACAAATGAAGCGAACTGATGCCATACCAAAGCCATGCTCATCCATACCAGACTTCGCTGCATCAATAAGTGCAGGGTGATTTGCAAGACCTAAATAGTTGTTTGCACAGAAGTTAAGAACCTCTTCGCCAGTCGAAATAGAGACTGAAGCTTTCTGAGCTGAAGTGATAATGCGCTCAGACTTATACAGCCCTTCTTCTTTTACTTCTTCAATTTGGTTTTGGATTTGTTGGTAAAATGACGATGACATCAGCAATGTTCCTTACTAGTTATTATCGTTAAACAAACTAGCTGTTATTTTCGTTAAAATAAGCTTAGTTGTTTATTGTAGGGTTTTGACATGGAGGCCACATCAAATTCGATCTAATAGCAGTGTAAACTAACTCACCAAATAGCATTATCCCATCACATGGAAAAACATTAGTGAAATTCAGGCACAATTAGTAAACACCTCTCTTAACCTCGTACTTTATGACAGCCCTTTTACCGTGACGACAAAAAATAGCTATGAAAATCAACACTCTTTGATGGTGAATGTTCTCTTTTGCAACTATAATCAATTCAAATAGATTCTTATCCCCCTCAACACGCACTATTAACGGACTAAGCTCATGAATCGTCTCTCTATATCACAAAAGATCAGCATTCCTTTATTTGCCATTTTGGCAGTTTTTGTCGCTTCGACACTGCTTTCCGTCATTCAAGCCAACAAACAAGACGATCTCAATACGCTTCTCAGTCAGCAGGTTCAGCCGGCAATGGTTA
Organism: Vibrio lamellibrachiae; assembly: GCF_050337265.1. Taxonomy (NCBI): domain Bacteria; kingdom Pseudomonadati; phylum Pseudomonadota; class Gammaproteobacteria; order Vibrionales; family Vibrionaceae; genus Vibrio; species Vibrio lamellibrachiae. The sequence goes on along the minus strand of NZ_JAKJSU010000012.1, from coordinate 123,797 downwards.
GCCTCGAAAACGCTTACAGAGATTTGTATCAAGTTACCGTTGCTATTCAAGGCATCGCTAGAGCTACGTCAGATGCTGAAAGCAAGCATCACAGTTTTGAGTTCAAGGATAATGCCTATCAGGCAATACCAAGAATGAAGGAGGTCCAGAGTTTGATTGACATTGGTTTTTTGCCTAAGTCCAGTCAAACTGAGCTAAACAAATTGGTTAGCTCTACAGAGAAATGGTTGAAGCTAAATGAACAAGTGGCAAATCAACCGCAAAACGCTGGTGAAACACTGACAAACAATCAATCGCTTATTGATAGTGAGTTTAAAGCAATGCGCAGTAGCTTAAAGGCGCTCAGTAGTGGGATTGAGTCTAAGCAGCAGAGTTTGCAGGAAAATGTTAGTGGCTCAATTCGCGCAAACAAACTTACAGTCGAGATCGGTCTTGTTATCGCTCTTGTAACCGGTGCTATTGCGTTTTGGATGATAAAACAATTCGTGCTTAAGCCAATTAAGAACATAGAAAGTGCAATGGCGGCGATTGCGCAAGGAGACGGTGATTTATCGAAGAGAATGGAAGTCACTAGTAAAGATGAACTTGGCCGCGTAGCTGAATCTTTTAATCAGTTTGTTGGTAAAATTCACATCACCGTAGAAGAGGTCATTATCTCATCTAACGCCGTACGTGCTGATATGGAAAACATTAAATCACTCACTCAAAGCATTGCATCATTTAGCTCTAACCAACAGCAAGAGAGTGAACTGGTTGCAACTGCAGTTCATGAAATGCAAGTCACTAGTTCAACCGTTAGTGATAATGCAAACGAAGCAGCACAAGCGAGTGGCAGCGCCAACAATGAAGCCGACCAAACGAGTGCAATTTTGGGCCAGACTGTTGAATCGATTCAAAACTTGTCTGGTGACATTGATAACGCAAGTCAGGTCATTCACGCGCTTGACAACGATGTAGGTAACATTGTTTCCATTCTCGATGTTATTCGTGGCATTGCCGATCAAACTAACTTGCTTGCTCTTAACGCCGCGATCGAAGCAGCACGAGCTGGCGAACAAGGCCGAGGTTTCGCTGTGGTTGCTGACGAGGTTCGCTCACTAGCAAGTCGCACTCAAGAAAGTACTGGCGAGATTCAAGCCATGATAGAGAAACTGCAAGAAGGCGCAAAACAAGCCGTTACGGTTATGGAAGCAAGCAAAAATAGCAGCAACGCAACAATAGACACAGCGGGGTCTGCTGCAGCATCGCTGGATAAAATTCGTAGCTCTATTGGGCAAATGAACGACATGAATACTCAGATTGCGTCTGCGGCGAGCCAACAATCTAATGTTAGCCATGAGGTAAACGTTAACGTTCAACGTATCGCTGATAACAGCTACCAAATGGTAGAGATGGTTAACAGTGCAGATAACGCCTGTATCAGTTTATCGGAGCAATGCCAAAAACTGGATGATTTAGTTGCAGAGTTCGAAGTTTAATATTCCTACCACCGTTCTAATACATCTTAAATAAATGGTTAAAGCCACATCATAACGCACTGTTAAGTTGTGGCTTTTTTATGATGAGTTGGGCACCAGTTAATGACGAGCACACTATTTTCAGCAATAATGTTACTCACAATGTCTATGATGCAGTAATACCTAAGGCCCTATTAACCCTATGCTTAACCCTAAACTGATCTCATTGCTGCCCGATTTAGCGTCTTTTATTTTAGTCGTTAATGAAGGAAGCTTTACTGCAGCAGCAAAAACACTCAATGTCACGCCATCTGCGCTGAGTAAATTGATCACACGTTTAGAGAATGCACTGAGTGTAAAGTTATTTGAGCGAACAACCCGTAAATTGGTCATCACTCAAGCGGGACAAAAAATCTACGATCAAGCCGTTGTGATGGTTAATGCCGCCCAACAAGCGATTGAAGTCTCGACAGCGGATCACAGCGAACCATCTGGCATTTTGACCGTCGCCGCTCCTGAAGCGTTTCTTAATTCGGTATTGCAGCCATTTGTCATTCCTTTTCTTCAGCAGTATCCACTTATCCAACTTAAATTGCGCGCCGTTGATGGTGAAATTGACGTGTTTAAGCATGGCATTGATATAGCATTTAAACTGACAGATAAACCTGATGAAAAGTTAGTTTTAAAAGAAATTGGTCAAACTGATTTAGTCTTGTGTGCGAGCCCTGGTTATATACAAACGCGTGGAATGCCAAGTCACCCAACCGAACTCATTGAGCATGACTGCCTATACCTTGCTGAAACTGAGCAAGACAACGTATGGGACTTCTTAAAAGATGATGAATTCCATACAGTCACTATTTCAGGCCGGTATGCAGTGAATCACTCTCAAATGCGATTGAATGGTGTAAAAAGTGGACTAGGGATTGGAATTTTCCATGACTTTGTAGTGAAGGATGCCATAGAGCAGCAGCAAGTCATTGCGGTACTACCAAGCTGGACAATTAAGAGTAGCTACCACGGCGAGATTGCTATGCAATACGCTCAAACTAAGTACATGCCCGCGAGGCTACGAGTGTTTATCGATTTTGTAATGGCAAACTTAACCAATAAGCTCTCTATTGATTCTAATTAGGCATAATAAAGGGCAGTCCTAAATCGGTACTGCCCCCTTGTATCATTTTAGAAATCTAGCCGAATATACGCTTCCAGATGCTTGGATTACGTCTGTCATGGAACTCTACACGTAGGTCATCAACTTCGCGCAAAGCTTCTTGAGCTAACTCTAATTCACCGTTATCAAGATGTTCTTCAACATTCTCTATAGCAATGCGTAGTTTTGTAAAGCCTTCAGCGTACAGTTCACTTTTCTCTTCAGGATGTTCCGCTTTCTTTAAATCTTGAATCAATACAGACAAATTGGTAATTGGTGTTTGCATAGACTCTATGCTTTCTGCTTTCGCTGCTTGTCTAAACTCCAGACCCATCTTCTTCATTGTTTGCGTCATATCGAAATCTGTAGCTGCCACATTAAATGAGACAGCCAAGCCTAGAGCTATAGGTAATATTTTTTTCATTGTTTTAAAGTTTCTTTAGAAAAATTAACAAGAGTGTAATGGAAAACACCCAAAGGATTGAAGTACAAAAGTGTATCAATTTGCATGAAAGAGTTTATAAATGACTAAACTCTTCAATAGCATCGCGGCCTCTAAGCTCTAGGAAATCGAGAAACTGACGAGGCGTATGAGTAACTACTTTTAGTGGATCAGCTTCAATGCTTTCTAGAAGCTTATCAACCAATTCAAGCTTACCGATGTATTGGCAAAAATGGGCATCCGATCCAGTCGTTATGTAAGCGCCATACTGCTTTGCAAGGCGAGCGATTTCATAGCATCGTTCAACGCTCCCCACTCGGCTTTTCCCTGTAAGTGAAGTGTTGTTGATCTCAATAGCTACATTGTATTCAGCGGCACATTTAATAACCTGATCAAAATCAAAGTCAAAATTTGGGTTGCCAAGGTGACCTAACGCGTCAACTCGTCCACCCTTGATTACATTGATCAACGCTTCAGTATGTGCAACTTTATCTTGAGGCTTAAAGACAGGTTCATGAAAGCTAGCTAATACCCAATCTAAATACGGATAGACAGTTGCAGGAAGATCAAGATCACCCTCAGTATTCAGAATATTCACTTCTACGCCACGCAACACTCCAACGCCTTCAAGAAAACGAGGCAAAATATGCTGATTAGAAAAGAACCAATAATGGGGCGCGCCCGGCATCGAATCGGCGTGATCAGTGGTACAAAATAGGGTTAAGCCATTTTCTTTTGCAGATTTAGCATTTTCAATTAAAGTGCTGTACGCATGACCACTCGCGTACGTATGAGTATGAGTATCGACACAAAGTTTCATCACTTGCTCTTATAGGTAAAATAATCTGCGATGAGTTTAGCAACATACCCAAGCTTAGTCTCGCTAGAATTACCGAGTATTGATATCAGGATTTATAACAATTACCCACTCATTATCACGTTGAATCAATCGGTCACTGCTCTTACGTTTTTTTAGAGTGACAAGTAACAACAACCACCTTTATTCCCACATCAATCTAAGCCTCTTCACACAGCTCTTTGATCATAGGCAGCGCTTTTTCCCATCCATTATTAAACATAGAGATGAAGTCCGGATGTGTTTTTACCGTCACTTGCAGCACAACAGTCTTCTCTAAGGGATCGATATGAAAAGACTCCGATGAACCAATCCATTTATCCGCCACATCACTGTCAATGTCTTTAAGATGCTCTGGGAAAAAAATCGCTATGTGATGATACTCAATCGCTTCATTAATCGATATTTTGTCGATTCTTGCTCGTGTCCCGCCTAAACTTGGGTCGAAGAAAAGCATGTCTTCTCCCTCAATCCAATGACCTTCAAATTGAGATTGAGGTGAAAAAGCTTGTGCCCACCTCTGATAGTTATTCAGTTCGGTAAGCACTTTCCAAACCGTTTTTGGGTCCGACTTAATTTCAATTCCATAGTTAAGCGTTAACATGAGCAATCCCTAATAAAATATTCTATTTACATGTATAGAAGAGTTTGCTTTCAATTTGATTAAAAAATCATCTTTTTGCGACGTTAAACTCATGTTCTAACTGTTTTTAGACCAATTTCACAAAAATTCAAGCCACTAAGTTCAAGCTTATAAATTTAAAGAAAGTTTTTGCATCATTGAGTGTTTAGACAATACTTAGGAGAGCTATTTGCAATGGAATTGTCGATGAGAAAACGCCGCTACTCCCTGAGTATCCACATTACTAGTCTATTTCTGGTTCTCACTACGTTAGTAGGGGCGGTTCTGATTGCGATAAGCTACAACCACTCGCAGGCGTTATTGGCCGCTAGTGCAAAGGAGGTCAGCAGGGAAAATACACGTAAATTAGAGACGGCCTTCAAACAAAGCACAGGACCTATACTTACCACTTTAGATTTTTTGGCATACAGCCCGATCGTTGAACAAAAAGCGTCTCCAATAAAGAATGAACGATGGATAGCGTCAATTGAATTGATTTTCCAGCGCAACAAAAGCTTAATCGCCATCTATTACGCGAGTGAAGATGGTACGTTCACGTTACTAAGTCCACTTAGAACCAACCTTGAAAGAGAACGATATCAGTCCCCTGCTAAAGCGAGCCTAATGATTAATATTACAAAATTATCAGGTTCAAACGAATATATCTTTCTTGATGGTAACCATAATAAAGTGGGCTATAGAAAAACTGACGATAACGAATTTGACCCTAGAATTCGCCCTTGGTTTACCAATGCAGATATTGATGGTGAGATCCGTTTAACAGAGCCCTATCTTTTTTATACATTACAAAAAAATGGGGTGACACTTTCACGTCGGTCGATGAATGGTCAGGCTGTTATTGGAGCGGATTTCACGTTAGATTCAATGTCAGAACAGATCAGCGAAATTGGATTCTCAAGCAACTCAAAAATATTGCTATTTGATAATAACTTCCAAGTGTTAGCTCATCACCAATCAGGTATTAACCTTAATCAACCGATTGAACAACTTAACCTTTCAATCAAAGACAGTGTATTTGAATCTATTTTAAACCGAAGTAGCAGCCAAACATTGTACGAACAAGTTTCGTTCGATCAGCTCCTATGGTCAATAACTCTAACGCCAGTAACACTCAATAATCATGTCCGATTACTGTTGGCAGAAGCAACGCCTCAAGATGATTTGATCAGTAACTTAGTCTCAATGAGAAACAAGCAAATTACTGTGGCACTTTCCATGTTAGCGGTTAGTTTTTTAATCGTTTGGATTATTGCTCGTAGACTGGCTAACCCACTACAGAATCTAGTACAACTCACCGATAATATTGCTCGCTTCGACTTTAAAAAAACGCGATACCCAAAGAGTGTGATTAAAGAAGTCACGAACCTCACTCAGTCGATCGAATTAATGGAACATACGCTACATGACTTACTTCGCTTGCTAAGGGAAACAGCATCAAATCAAGACTTTAATTTACTTGCGAAGACAATAACTCATCAAAGTTACCTAGTGACACGCGCTGAGACAATCATTTTATTTGTTAACTCCGAACAAGAAGACCAATTTGTTACCGCTGCAAATCACGCCATCATCCCGTTTAAGATTGAAATAAATTCGTTCTTAAGTGAAACACCTTGGATGCTCACTGATTTGAAAAAAGGGGAAATAATTCACCTAAACCAACATGATAATGCGTTGAGTAAGCACAAAGAGTATCTCTATAACTCTGATATATATTTCTTCCCACTGCTCAATCGAGAAAGGCAACTAGTTGGTGTGTTAACTCTTGGCTACGAACGAGAAATCACTCAGCAACAGAGCGATAAACACGCCTTCCTTCGTGAGTTGTTAAGCTTTGCCGAGATAGCAAAAGATAATATCGACCAGATGGAGCAACAAAAGGAGATGCTGAATGCCTTTATCGAGCTCATCGCTTCAGCTATTGATACAAAATCCCCTTACACTGGAAGTCACTGTCAGCGCGTACCTGAACTAACTGAAATGCTAATTAAAGCCGTGGAAGACGATGATAAGTACTTCCCACGCTTCGCGATAAGTCCAAAACAGAGAGAAGAAATTCATCTAGCTGCTTGGTTACATGATTGTGGAAAAGTCACCACTCCCGAATATGTGGTCGACAAGGCAACCAAACTCGAAACAATCTATGACCGTATACACGAAGTTAGGATGCGCTTTGAATTGATTAAGACTCAAGCAGAAGTCGACTACTGGAAAGAAGTACATCAAGGCGGAGATGCAGCTACACTCGAAAAAGAACTCTCGCGATTGCATCTAAAATTAGATGAAGAATTTGCCTTTGTTGCTTCGGCCAACATTGGCGGTGAATCAATGACTGATGAAGATTTAGCAAAGCTTCAAACGATCAGCCAACGACAATGGCGACGGACGCTTGACGACCAATTAGGCGTATCTTGGATTGAGCAAAAACGATCACCTGAATATGTTTCTCTACCGGTGATGGAGTCACTACTAGCGGATAAAATCGTTCATGAAATTCACTGGGAAGAAGGCTGTAAACCACAAGATGTTTGGCAAGAAGCGTTTATCTTAGAGCCCGGCGAACTTAAATATAATCGTGGTGAGCTATATAACCTGTCAATACCAAGGGGAACACTCACAGACGAAGAGCGCTATATCATTAATGACCATATCATCCAGACAATATCGATGCTTAAGCGTTTGCCATACCCTGAACACCTAAAAAATATTCCTGATATTGCAGGGGGGCACCATGAGCGCGTTGATGGTAAAGGTTACCCACGCGGCCTAAATGAAGAAGAACTCTCTATCCCAGCTAGAGTGATGGCTATTGCCGATGTACTTGAGGCACTAACATCCAGTGATCGCCCTTACAAGAGAGGCAAGAGACTCAGTGAATCTATCTCGATAATGACTGATATGGCGACATCAGGTCACATTGACCCTAAACTTTACATACTATTTTTGGAAAACAATCTGGATCAAACCTACGCTGATGCGTTTTTAGAAGAAAAACAATGTGATGAGTTTGACAGAGAGTTCCAAATTCAACAGGTGAAAGAGTATTTAAAAACGCTGTTTTAGAAGGGTAAACCAACGTCAAACAAAACATCCGCTATTTGACTGCCTATTGCGCCCAATGAGGTTCAAGCTGAGTAACCAATTGGGTGCAACTCAAGTTGACCCAAACATGGAACCGTTCCGTCGAAAGTGCGGTGTCTGAGAATTGAAGTTCTTGTAAGTCATAACCATGATCAATCGCTATAAACTGACCGCTGTACTTATCAGAAAAGACCAAATCAATTCGATTTTTGACTAATAAATCGAAGCCTTGCTCTAAAGAATCAATCGCGTAAACATCCAAGGCATTGGCATACATTAAACCGCTCAGACCTTTTTTAGAATATGAACTTAACAGCCCTACAGAATGCCCTTTCAGTTCGGACAAGCTACCCCAAGTAAACTCACCATCTTGTTTTACACGGTAGAAACCGAGCTTGACCTCTTCTTTCGATATTTCCCATTTCTTAAAATGACCGCCTTTTTGATCTCTTGGTGGGTAAAAACTCATGCACCAATCACGCAACAGTAAACGTTTACCAATTCGAGTAGGCGGCGTAAATTTTGCGGTTACTTCTATTTCAGACATTGCAGGATGAGCACGAAGTTTCTCGAAAGCAATTCCATCGGTCTCGAGTTTAGATGTCGTATAGGGCGGAAACTCAATCGCAAGAACTTCTACACTGATTTTCGGTGATGTTTTAGATGCAGCTGTAGCTGAAAATACACCTATCCCAATCAGTACTGATAAATTCAATAATTTCATCAACCATCCATTTCGTTTAAAACCCAACAAGCCATAACTAGCCTATCAATTCATATGACTATTTCTTCTTAAAGAAGTGCTATTTGGGTTGTCTATCATTATAAATAGTAGATTGGTTATGCCTGAATGCTATCTGAAATGCGAAATTATGAGTCAATTATAGGAATCAATTAACACTATCTGATGTAAGTGCAAACGAGAGTCTTATCTATGATGTGACAATATTGCGCAGTATCCGCCTAATATTACGCAATATTGCAAAAAGGTCCTCGGTTAAGCTTTGGTGACGTAACTTAATATCTCAACAATCTGTGACGGTGATTCTGCCCACGCCATTGCAGCCGCATCAACTTCTTTGAGTGGGTGTATCAATGCCTCATCATGCAGTGTGATGAATGGCTTATCTAACGCGGATAGTACGCCCGCATCAAACGCTGCATTCCACTGTTTATATTGATCACCGAAGCGAACAATTCCAATATCACATTGCTTAATCAGAGTCTTAACGCGCACTGAATTCACTTTTGATGATTGATGATCGCGCCAAAACTGTTGAGAATTGTCTCTTAGATGATCACCTGCAGCATCACTGGATTCGTGATCAGTATTGGCTGAGTAGAACTCAACGTTCAAACCAAGTTCTTTACTTCCATTGATGATTTGTTCGCGCCAATCAGTATGAATTTCGCCACTTAAATAAACGTTCCATTTCATTGCTTGTACCTCACATTTCTCTAATTATTGTCTGATTTCATCACCACATCAGCTCGGATCACCGACTGCTCTATAACCATATCACCTAATTGTTTTCGGCTATCTAAATAATGCGGTGTTTGTTTGTGTAGCTGTAATGCTTCTGTATTGCTGTATATTTCGTACAGATAAAAGGTATCTGGGGTTTCTTTATCTTGAATAATATCAAACTGATAGCAACCCTCTTCATTTCTAACTGATGCTTGCGCATTTTCCGTCATTATAGATTTATAGCGCTGTTCATTTTCAGGTTTAACTCGATTTTTAACTATGATGCAATACATATTCAAGCCTACTTCACGTTGTTAGTAATGACGATCCACTCTTTGCTACTGGATACCCACACACTCTATTGTTGTAAATCCTACATTAAATTGTATACAATTAAAACAGGGATGTAATACAAGGAATTTACAATGACAAATAGACCCGCTCCATTTTCTGGTATGAGGCATATCGCATTAGTCGTGCAGAAGTTTGAAGAGTGTGAACACTTTTACACCCATATTATGGGGATGGAAATACTTAGACGTGCAAATGATAATTTAGTGTACCTAAGCTCAGGCAGTGACAACCTATCTCTTGGGCGAGCCCAATCAAAGCGTGTAAGTTCAGGTATTAGCGTCGATCACTTTGGTTTTATCGTCGCAAGTAAACAAGACCTCCAACAATGGTTCGAATTTATGCAGGCAGAAGGCGTAACGCTATTAGATGAACCCCATGATCACAGTGATGGTGCTCGTAGTTTCCACTGCCTGGACCCCGAAGGTCATGTCGTTCAGCCTCTGTACCACCCGGCAATTTCATCAATCAGCTAATTGAAAGGGGATTATAGTCCCCTTTCAGATACGCCTAATACCCTTCGAATTTTCTATACAACTTCGCTCATACCACTTTCTACGCCTACACTTTAATTGTCATGGAGGATGTGACTTAGATCTTAATCCTTTACTTTGCCACTTAGATTTTAATTTGAGGTTTGAAGATGACTATCAACAAGTACTTTGTATTGGTTCCGCAAGATGCGAATAACGAAGCGCACAAGGAACAGAACAATCAGTCAGAAAAAGAAACTCAACGTCAGGCAATAGTGAAAGCAGCGCAGGAAGAAGGCGGATTATAATCACCGCCCTTTTATCTTTCATAATTTGGTAAGAGACCAAAATTTAAATCAGGCTTAGTTAAAAAAAGCACGCTGCTCAACTCTTGTTGTTTGACTGCGTGCTTTTTGCTGTTTTGAAGTCGAGGCTTTATTTAAGCCTTAACGTCCGTTGTTAGGGCGACAGTTATCGGGGTTGTATCAGCATTGCGCAACCTAAGCTCAGCGTGAAACTGCCTGTCCTCTTCGATGGCTGTTTTGTTAACCAAACCCACTAATCTCTGAACGGCTGTTCTCGCCATTTGGCTAATAGGGAAATGTACTGCCGAGACTTTTGGATATAAAGCCTCGCAGAGGTCGACACTGTCAAAGCTCATCAAGGAGACTTGTTCAGGAACGGCGATAGAATGTTCATGAAAATACTGAAGTGCGCCGACTGTCATCTCTTCACTACACGAGAACAGTGCCGTAAGATCAGAGTTTTGGCTAAAAATACGTTCAGCTGCGTGATAGCCACTTTGCCTCCCATAGTTTCCTTCTTCAATAAACGAATCCATGACAGGCAAGCCTGCTTTTTGCATAGTGTCGATATAGCCCTGCTTTCGTTGCACACTGTTATAACGAGAGTTTGGACCTGAAATACAACCAACCTTTTGGTGGCCTAAATCGATCAACCGCTGTACAGCCAGTGAGCTTGCAAAGTGATGATCGAAGGTAACACACCTGTCTTCTAGACCTTCTACCTCTCTGTCTAATAGTACAAATGGAGTGGGCTGCTTGGCGAGGTCTCGAAGTTCATCGTCTGATAAATAACGGCTATGTAGGACATATCCATCGCAACGAAGATCATGAAAACGGCGAATAGCCTCTCTTTCACCCTCCGCAGTATTATGCCCTTGAGCAGTAATTAGAAATTTATTGTGCATGTCCAATTCACCTTGAACTTGCTCCATCATCTCTCCAAAGAATCCACCTGTATAATAGGTAACCAGCAATCCCATCATGTTGCTCGATGATGTTGCTAAAGAGCGTGCAATGGCACTTGGGCGATAGTTTAGCTCTGCCATCGCTTGCTCAACTTTGATTTTTGTTTCTTCGCGAAACTTCCCTTCCCCATTAATAATCCGCGACACGGTCGAGCGGTTTACACCCGCAAGCTCTGCGACATCTTTAATTCTTGCCATAGTTGGGATTCATTCTCATAACATATAAATTAAACATAAAAGTGACCACCAGTACGCGAAAGGTAAATATAGGGGGTTCGCTACTGGCAGTCGTAATCATACACAGTCTATCTTGCGCATAACATCTAACACTGAGTAATCCGTGACCTCAATACCATGAAGGTCCAATCTTTGTTTTAACCTAGGATCGGTAAGAACATTCAGCTCCGCAACCCTTTGAGTACAATAGCTACTTAGTGACTCTAAATGGGCATCAACATAAGCCGGATGGCACATAACCTCAACGATATCGTAACCACTTTTTAGGCTAACTAAGTGAGTAACTAATAGCTCCAAATCTACGTTTTTATCGTAAAACTCATCAGTAAACAAATACCTGAGTGCCAAATCGCCGTTAGCATCTACACCCAATCCTCTAAGAGGGACCTGATACTGCTTAGCAACCTTCTCAACGACTGGGCCTATTTGTGGGTGTGTATGAGCGTGATGATGGCTATCAATATGACTCAGCTTAATGCCTAAGTTTAAAAAGTGTTCAACTTGAGCAACCACTTCTTCATACACGGCAAGAGGATCGTAATCTCGCTTTTCCCAAAACTCCGTTTGATTTGGAAACTGACCATTTCGTCCATGCACTTTGCCTGAATTGGTTTTGTTATTTTCCTCTGCAGGTTTAGCTTGCAAACAAGAGTGTAAAGTCAAAGGAGAACCCGTTGTGAATCTCAAGTGAAGCCCGACTTTTAAGTTAGGCAACCCCTTCGACAACATAACAGCATGCTCTTCCTTACAAGAGCCAACCATAAGCGTAGTAGAAAGCACTACCCCCTCTTTATGAGATTGAACGATTCCATTGTTCACACCTTGAGTTAAACCAAAATCATCTGCGTTAAATATGACTTTCATAGCACTCCTTAGCCCAATTCCGTTTTATTTCAGTCATCGGTAATCTACTGCATAACCGTATCATGCTTAAATTGAGGAAGGTAATCTGAGTTTTCACGCAAAATGTCGTTCAAAATCGCTTTTGCACGTGTAATATCAGGAACCAATGGATTCGTCGCAAGTGCCATAAGCGCGTGGTTCGTATCACCGTGCACTGCAGCTTCTATAGCCAATTGCTCATACGCTTTCACTTGATGCAATAAACCGCTAATTTTCGGTGACAAATCGCCCACAGCTAGAGGTTTCGCGCCCCAGCTTCCCACGACAGCACTGCACTCAATGACTGCATCATTCGGCAATGCTCTAATTGCACCATTATTTACAACGTTGACCACGTGAATACTGTTTCGATTGTTATATATTGCATCAACAAGATTCAGCGATGCATCAGAATAATACGCACCACCACGCTCCTCGAGCTGTTTTGGTTTTTCCGCTAAGTTCTCATCTTGATAGAGTTCAAATAGCGCCCGTTCGGTTTCCATCACTTGCTCAGCTCTTGTGCCTTGATCTTTAGCGCTCTCTTTTTCTTCTGCAAGCATCGCATCTGTTTGATAGAAGTAACGATGATAAGGGCATGGAATTGCGCCTAATGCAGCAAGAAATTCGGGGTCCCACGGCTCTTCAAAGATGTTATTCATACTGAAGTTTGCACCGTCACCCACTTTTTGCAGTACCTTCTCAGTGATATCTTCCCCTTGCAACCACGCTTTGTTTACCCAAACTAGATGATTTAAGCCAGAGAACTCCAGTTGAAGTTCATCAGGCTGGCAGTCCATCATTTCTGCAATCATCATTTGCATAGACACTGGAACATTACATAAGCCGATACTTTTTACTTTGCTGTATTTGGCTATGGCTTCAGTAACAAGGCCTGCAGGGTTAGTAAAATTAAGCATCCACGCGTTAGGCGCTAGTTCTTCAATATCTTTGCAAATATCCAAAATAACAGGAATAGTTCGCAATGCTTTGGCAAAACCACCCGGCCCCGTTGTCTCTTGACCAATCACATCGTATTTCAGCGGAATACGTTCATCACTCGCTCTAGCGTATAAGCCCCCTACTCGAAACTGGGTCATGACAAAATCTGCGCCTTTGATTGCTTCGCGGCGGTCAAATCCAGCCCTTACTTCAATTTCAGCATTGGCTTTCGCAATCATTCTTTTTGATAAGGCTTCAATAATTTTGAGCTTCTCTTTACCGGCTTCAATATCAACAAAATGAATCTCTTTAATAGGTAAATACTCGAGCCGCTTTAACACACCTTCAACCAACTCTGGAGTGTAACTGCTACCGCCACCAATAATGGCGAGCTTCAAAGATTTTTTTGCCATGGCTTTTACCCCTTATGTGAAATTTGCTTATGCAATGCAACCATTTCAGTCGCCATCTCTTGCGCCAAAATTGTGGTCATTAGATGGTCTTGAGCGTGTACCAACACTAGGGTCATGGATACCTTCCCTTCCCCCTGATCTTCTTCAATTAACTGAGTTTGGGTTAAGTGCGCTTTGTTTAAACACGCCTTAGCTTGACTCAATGTTTGCTCTGCTCCATCAAAGTCTTTTTCTCTAGATTGGCGTAGCGCTTGATAACACAGACTTCTTGCTTCACCTGCATTACAGATAATTTCCATTACTACTAATTCTTGATCCACGTCTCTCTCCTTAAAATTTATAGGGCTGCCCGCATCAACGCATTACTGCTATGAAAAAGAGAAACTCTTCCAATGATGATGGATAGGCAGCCAATGGCCGTTTTTACGCCGTGACGCCAGAGCCAACCGGAGCCGAAGACTCCTTACTTTCTGATGCCGTCTCTTTCTCATCTTCTAAAATCTGTTTCTCAAACATTTTGAAAAATGGCAGGTAAATAAATAGATCTAGAATCAGCAATCCAATGACCAATAGTACCGGTGAGAGTGTCCAACCTGACCCCCACGAAGCACCAATAATTGCAGGCGTTGTCCAAGGTGTTGTTGCTACGCCCATGCCGACAAATCCTAAATGGACAGCAAAGTACGCAATGGTTGCATTAATAATTGGAGCAAAGACAAAAGGTAGGAACAAGATAGGGTTCATCACTATTGGGCTACCGAAAATCACAGGTTCATTGATTTGGAATAACCCAGGTACCGCACTCATTCGTCCTATGCTTTTCAAGTGAGCTGAGCGGCTAAACGACATCAAGAGAACAAGCGCTAATGTTGCGCCAGAGCCACCGATAAATATATAGAAGTCCCAGAAAGGTTGCGTGAAGATGTTCTCGACCGGTTGGTCATTAACGAAGGCATCAATGTTTGCACTAATATTGGTTAGGAAGATTGGTGATAACAAACCAACCACGATAGCTGCACCGTGAATACCCGCAAACCATAGCAACTGACACACTAGCAGTGCACCAATAATGGCAGGAAGAGTATTTGAAGCGCTAATCAAGGGTTTAAACATTGCCATTACGGCGTCTGGAATGAGCATGTCAAACTGCAACTGCACAAAAAGACTTAGTGGATACAATGTGACAAAGATAGCCAATACCGGAAGTAAAACTTCAAATGAACGTGCTATCGCTGGTGGAACCTGCTCAGGCATGCGAATCGTAATATTGTGCTTTTTCATAAAGCGATACAGCTCTACAGAGAAAAATGCACACATTACTGCAGTGAAAATACCCGTCCCCCCCATATGAGACATAGCTAATGCCCCATCTTTTGCAGGGGCTGCAACCAATAAGAAACTCATTAATGACAACACAGCGCTTGTGATCCCATCCATCTTATAGGCTTTAGCTAAACTGTATGCCACACCAAGGGAAACAAATATCGTCATAATGCCCATAGACATATTGAACGGCATCATGATCACATCGAAGTTCTGTGTTGCGAAGTCTAGCCAAATTCGACCAAATGTATTTTGGGTGTCTTCTCCAAAAGGAGGGAAGGCAAATATTAATATAAAGCTCCCTACTATAATAAATGGCATTGCCACAATAAACCCATCACGCATTGCTCTTACGTGTGGCTGATTTCCTACCTTAGCGGCTAATGGCGCGATATGTTTTTCAACAAAACCTATTATCGCATCGTAAAGCTTCATAGCTTACATCCTTATATTTATTTAAGACGAACGAGTCCGCACTATATTTATTAATATAATGTTACTGTGCACGTGTTATTTATTTTTAATTTAGTTAATTAAACTCAGCGCCTGATTTAATACTTCATCACCTTTCATCATTCCATAATCCTGGGCGGATATAGCTGCAATATTTTTCCCATGTTCAGCCGCTGTTTTACTCAATTCATCTAGCTGAAATCTAACTTGTGGCCCAAGCAGACATACATCGTAATCTGCAATCACCTCTTCAAAAGCATTGACCGCCATCGCCTCTATTTCGCACTCTATTCCACGTTTCTCGGCAGCTTGCTCCATTTTCTTAACTAACATACTTGTAGACATCCCTGCACTACAACATAATAAAATCTTCTTCATTTTTTGCTCCCTATTGATCACTTATCAGCTTATACAAAC
This sequence comes from Vibrio lamellibrachiae, assembly GCF_050337265.1. Classification (NCBI taxonomy): domain Bacteria; kingdom Pseudomonadati; phylum Pseudomonadota; class Gammaproteobacteria; order Vibrionales; family Vibrionaceae; genus Vibrio; species Vibrio lamellibrachiae. Next base: position 107,936 of record NZ_JAKJSU010000012.1, on the reverse strand, counting down.
TGTATCAAAATAAACCAACGCACAAAAGCGCAACCGGTTGCGTTAAGCGTGAACAATCTCCCATTTCTGGAATCGAATGATGTAAAACCTTACAACTAAAATCTATCTATTCATTTAAATGATCTAGCTCAATATAATTTTATGGTGGAGTTTGGAAATATAAATGAGGTATTAATTATCTATTACAGAGTGGACCTAGTTCTTTAGGATGAACTAGGTGTTATATTCTTCCTCAATATTCGCTATTTATTCAATAGTCCTAACGTTTTTAATTTTCGATATATTGTGTTTCGGCTAACACCCAGTAAACGAGATGTTTTACTGACGTTCCCTTGGGTCGATTGAAATGTTTCAACGAGAGTATGATCAAGTGTGGCCTTAAGATCTTTTGTCACAACCTCATCGTTTTTATATTTACTATCAACCTGTAGCCTCTGCTCCATTTGACCCATCAAATGAGTTGGCAAGTGCTCGATTGATAGAGTGTCTTCATCACTCGCGAGTAAAGTGGTCACTTTAAGTAGATTATCGAGTTCTCTGATATTGCCTGTCCAATGGTGTTTCAAAAGCATCTTCATAAGCGGCTCTGATATCGTTTGAGGGGCTTGCGTGTACTTTTTATGTATAGACATGATCAATGCCTTTTTGTCCTGCCTGTGGCGCAATGCTGGCAGTGCTAGGGTTAAACCATTAATCCGATAATAGAGATCATGGCGAAAATCACCTTGTTCGACCAATTGCTCCATATTCTTATGAGTAGCGGCTATAACCCGAATATCGACATGATGACTTTGTGTTGAACCGACAGGCACAACCACTTTCTCTTGAAGTACGTGCAGCAAACGACATTGAGCATCTAGGGGCATGTCAGCAATTTCATCTAAAAATAATATTCCTTTATCCGCTTGTCTGATTTTTCCTACAAAGCCTTTACTATTTGCACCAGTAAACGCACCTGAAACATGGCCAAACAGTTCGGATTCAATTAGATCTTTTGGTAAAGCACCACAATTTACCGTAACAAGCGGCCCTCGACTGCGAGAACTACGTTTATGTAAAGATTTAACAAACTCACTTTTCCCGACGCCTGTTTCACCTAAAATCAATAAGCTAATATCCTTATCGATCACTTTAGTTGCCTGTTGCCAAGCTTGCTCAATGTGAGTATCACCATGATGTAAATCGCAAGATGCAGAGACCGTTCGCGTGCGCCGTTTAGAACTATTCAAACGTTGTTTTTCAAACACTAAGCCAGGGATTGGATGAGGAGAATCAAGCAAACTATCAAGCGAGTGCCCGATGACCGATTGCTGTGCTAAAAGCTGTAAAGCGACTTGATTATTAGCCACTACCTGTCCATTTTCATCTGCAATGATGATGCCTTGCCAGCCACTATTAAGCAGTGATTTCTCACACGCGAGATCAATTTTGATCGACCCCTTCGGAATATGACTGAGTAAATAGTTTTCGACTAACTGAACCATGTTTTGAACCAGTACCTGAGTCGATACATCATGCTCTTGTTGTTCACTTGTAATGTCTAAAACGCCAATCATATTACCGGTGTGATCAAACAGTGGGCTTGCTGAACAGCTAATAAACTGATGCTGTTTAATAAAATGCTGATCTCCAATTACAGAAATCGGCTTTGATTCGACAATGGCTGTTCCAATTGCATTGGTCCCTTTTAGGCGCTCTTGCCAGCACGCTCCACTTCCTAGAGCGATTGCCGTTAGCTTTTCTTTAAACCTTTGCTGGCCCCAACTCGCAATAATTACCCCTTCAGTATCCGTCAGTATCAGTCGGCTATCAGTACGGGCAAACATTTGATTAAACAGTGGTAAGGCACGCTTCTCTACCACTTCGATAATAGTTTTTGTTTCTCGGCGGCGCTCTTTCAACAAAATAGATGATAAACGCGTATCTTCTGGTAAACGACGTTGTTTTAAACCCGCGTCGCTGCTTCGGCTCCAAGAGGAGCTAAGCCAGCTCGGCATTTCGTTAATTTGAAGTCGCATACCCATCTATCCTTTTTTGCCTTAAATTGAGCATTCAACTCAAATTTTCTGTTTACCCAAATAATCAATCACATCTAGGCACATCGTTTTCGCCATAAATACATGAGTATTTAAACGTTCATAAGCATCTAAAATTCTTAACGATCTTAAAAAACTGTTCAGTATTACAACAACCAAGGTGTTCCAATACTGAACAGTTGAACAAGACCACTGTTAAGTATTTTCTTTCCAGCCAGTAACCTTATTTACGATTACTTTTTTGCAATCATAGTTTTACATTTATTTAACATCAAATATTTCATCGTTGGCGTGTGATTTGCGTTTACCTAAGGGAACAGAAAACTCGTTACTCACGTGTTTTAAACACAAACCATGAACAACTTAGCGTTTAAAAGAAGGATCGAATTATGATTTACGCACAGCCTGGAAGCCAAGGATCAGTCGTCAACTTTAACTCTCACTACAACAACTATATTGGTGGTGAGTGGGTTGCCCCTGTTGAAGGGCAGTATTTTGACAATAGCTCTCCTGTCAATGGTGAAAACTTTTGTAAAGTCGCTCGCTCAGGTGAAAAAGACATCAATCTCGCTTTAGACGCGGCACACGCTGCTCGCGCTACTTGGGCTGCAACAAGTGTTACCGAACGTTCGAATATACTGCTTAAAATTGCGGATCGAATTGAAGAGAACTTGGAAGAACTCGCAGTTGCTGAAACATGGGAAAATGGGAAACCAGTACGAGAAACACTGGCGGCTGATTTACCACTTATCGTTGATCATTTTCGTTATTTTGCTGGGTGTATTCGCGCCCAAGAAGGCAGTGCTGCTGAGCTTGATGTCAACACAGCCAGCTATCACTTTCCTGAACCTATCGGCGTGGTTGGACAAATCATTCCGTGGAACTTCCCAATGCTAATGGCTGCTTGGAAGCTTGCACCCGCGCTTGCAGCAGGCTGTTGTGTGGTACTCAAACCTGCCGAGCAAACGCCTATTTCTATTTTGGTCCTTATGGAAAAAATTGGTGACTTAATTCCAGCTGGCGTCATTAACGTAGTTAACGGCTTTGGTAGTGAAGCAGGTCAGGCGCTTGCAACCAGTAATCGTATTGCCAAACTCGCGTTTACGGGCTCTACAGCAATCGGTCACCACATTCTTAAATGTGCCGCTGAAAGCTTAATTCCATCAACTGTTGAATTAGGTGGTAAATCTCCAAACATCTACTTCTCTGACATTTTTGATCATGAGGATAGCTACCTAGATAAGTGTATTGAAGGGATTCTATTGGGTTTCTTCAACCAAGGTGAGGTGTGTACTTGTCCTTCACGTGTTCTCATCCATGAGTCTGTCTATGACAAGTTCATTGCTAAGGTCGTTGATCGCGCTCAAACGATTAAGCAAGGTAACCCACTAGACACTGATACTCAAGTGGGGGCTCAAGCTTCAAAAGAGCAATTTGATAAGATTCTAAGCTACCTAGAGATCGGTAAACAGGAAGGGGCACAAGTTCTTGTAGGTGGTGAGGTGGCTAAGCAGCAAGACGACCTAGGCAATGGCTACTACATTCAGCCAACGTTACTTAAAGGCAACAACAAGATGCGAGTGTTCCAAGAAGAGATTTTTGGTCCTGTTATCGCCATTACGACGTTCAAAGATGAAGCTGAAGCACTGGAGATTGCTAATGACACTGAATATGGCCTTGGTGCGGGTGTATGGACTCGAGACGCCAACCTAGCGTACAGAGTGGGTCGTAACATCGAAGCTGGGCGTATCTGGGTGAACTGTTACCATGCCTACCCTGCTCACGCGGCATTTGGTGGCTATAAAAAATCTGGCATCGGACGTGAAACACATAAGATGATGCTGGACCACTACCAAAATACTAAGAACCTGCTTATTAGCTATGATACGAACCCATTAGGTTTCTTCTAGCCTTAAGATAACAAAAACGATCGAAGGTTTTTTTTCCCAAAAAACAAAAATCCCCACTATTTCTAGTGGGGATTTTTTTAATCTATTTTCACGATATTAGCGTGATTATGATTCGCTGCTTGGAGTGCGACGACCATGACCACGTTCGCCACGGTGATTGCCACGATTGTCGCCACCACGGTTGCGGTCAAAACGACGTTCGCCATCACGGTTGCCACCTTCACGGTTTCCATCACGAGCACCGTCACGGTTGCCACGGTAACCGCCACCATTGCTGTTACCGCCAGCGCTTGCGCCATCACGGCTACCACGTTGACCACGGTGACCTTCACCACCACGACCACGGTTGCCTTCACCGCCACGTCCACCTTCACGGTTTCCACGGTAACCATTGCCGCCGCCGTTTCCACGACGTTCGCCACCACGACCGCCACGAGACTCACGGAAGTCATCAAAGTCACACACTACTGCGCCAACTTCTTTTTGACGAATGCGTAGTTTGCTTAGCTTACCAGTCGTTTCAGAGTTCATTGCTTTTGGAAGCTGAACGTAAGTTTGGCCTTGAGCTAGTTTGATAGCACCAATAGAGCCTTTAACTAGACCTAGTTCGTTCGCTAGTGCGCCAACGATGTCTTTAACTTGAACGCCTTGGTCACGACCTACTTGAAGTTGGTATGTATCCCAATCTTGAGTGTTGAAGCTACGACCGCCTTCACGACCACCTTCACGAGGGTTGTCACGACGCTCTTTACGACGTTGCTTATCACGCTCAACAGCAGCGATCATTGGGTCAGCACCAACGTAGAATAATGGACGCTTACCTTGTTGACGCTTTAGAAGGATTGCCGCTAGCGTTGCTGCGTCAATTTCTAGAGTCTCTTGAAGTTTCTCTACAAGCTCAGCAAATTTCTCTACTGCTTTATGTTCTTTCTCTTCAGCTAGCTCAGCACCAAGCTTAACTAGACGAGCTTCAGCAACTTTATCACGCTCAGGCAGTTGAATTTCTGACATGGTTGATTTAGTTACACGTTCAATAGTGCGTAGCATGCGGATTTGGTTAGGGCGAACTAATAGAATCGCTTTACCTTTACGTCCAGCACGACCAGTACGACCGATACGGTGAATGTATGATTCAACATCGAATGGGATGTCGTAGTTAAATACGTGTGTAATACGCGGAACATCAAGACCACGAGCAACAACGTCAGTCGCTACTAGAATGTCGATAACACCTTGCTTGATGTTGTCTACAGTGCGCTCACGCTGTGATTGTGGGATGTCACCGTGTAGTGCAGCAGCTTTAAAGCCACGTGCTAGCAACCAATCAGCTAGACGCTCAGTATCTTGACGAGTACGAACGAATACGATTGATGCATCAGTTTCTTCAGTTTCAAGTAGACGAGACATTGCTTCGTCTTTCTCGATACCTTTCACAACCCAGTATTGTTGCTCTACTTTGTCAACCGTGTGGTTTTTACCAGCAACGTCAACGTGCTCTGGATTACGTAGGAAACGTTGTACAATGTTTCTTAGCATTGGAGGCATAGTTGCAGAGAACAGTACGCGTTGTGCTGTTTCTGGAGACTTTTCCATGATCCAAGTTACATCATCAACAAAACCCATGTTCAGCATTTCATCTGCTTCATCAAGAACAAAAGTTTGAACTTCGTCTAGGTGTAGACGGTCACGGTTGATAAGGTCTTGAACACGGCCTGGAGTACCAACAACAATGTGCGTACCATTTTTAAGAGCACGCATTTGATCAACGATAGATGCACCACCGTAGATTTCTAATACTTTAAGGCCCTTGATGTTTTTACCAAGGTTCTTCACTTCTGCTGCTACTTGAATCGCTAGCTCACGTGTTGGTGCAAGAATGATTGCTTGTGGCTTGCGTTGGTCAAGGTTTAACTTGCTTAGCAGAGGAAGAGAGAATGCAGCTGTTTTACCAGTACCTGTTTGCGCTTTACCTAGCAAATCTCTACCGTCTAAAAGGTGAGGAATTGCTGCAGCTTGAATAGGAGTTGGTGAGACAAAACCCATTCCGTCTAGCGCAGAAAGGGTAGCTTCGCTCAGTTTTAAATCAGTGAATTTTACTTGAACTTCTTGGTCTTTTACTTGATCTTGGTCTTGCATGTGGATCCCACTATATTAATTATTAAAAGGTCCCACGAGCTCTACCAATTCCAAATCCAATCCAGTTTTGAGCTGATTCCATTCAGATGCAGATAAGCTTTAAAATGCATCAAGCCGCTAGGGACGACAACTTAAGGGACGCGGATTATTCACTAAACTCACAAAAAAATCCAGAAAAAATTGAAATACATCACAATTTTCTCTCATTTTAGGTCGCCACGGTCACATAAGCGTCACTTTATTGCTTTAACGTCTTTTAATTAACCAATTTGGGTTCGCCCCACGAGTCATGAAAGCAACTCTTTCTTATAGCCATACTCTCATTCAATGATTATAGTGTGCCCAATCAAACTCCTAAGAAGTGAAAAAATGCTCCAAGATAACCCACTACTCGCTCAACTAAAGCAGCAGATTCAAGAGAACCTTCCAAAAAAAGAAGGCACAATCAAATCAACAGACAAAGGCTACGGCTTTTTAGAAGTTGATAACAAGACTCGCTTTTTTATCCCACCGCCGTATATGAAGAAATGTTTACACGGTGACAAAGTAGTTGCGATTATCCGCACAGAAAAAGAGAAAGAAGTTGCTGAACCTCAAGAGCTCGTTGAGCAAGGGTTAACTCGCTTCATTGGTCGAGTAAAGCTGTATAAAGGCAAACTGAATGTAACGCCTGATCACCCACAGTTGAAAAAGCAGTCGTTTAAAGCGAAAGTTAAGAAAGGTCTTAATCCAGAACATTTTGCGGAAGGCGACTGGGTTGTGGCTCATCTGATCCGTCACCCTCTTGCTGGAGAGAATGGCTTTTTTGTTGAAATTTCCAAAAAAATCACCGATGCCGACGACAAGATCGCTCCTTGGTGGGTAACGCTGGCTAAAAATGACTTACCTAATAGTGAGCCTGCTGGTATTGAGAATTGGGAACTTAAAGACGATGCCGATCTAGAACGTATCGACATGACTCACGTTCCTTTCGTCACTATTGATGGCGCGTCAACCAAAGATATGGATGATGCACTTTTTGCTAAAAAGAAAGAAAATGGCGATTTTGAACTCACCATTGCTATTGCTGATCCTACGGCTTACATCACACCTGATGACGAAATGGACAAAGTCGCGCGTGAGCGTGGTTTCACTATCTATATGCCTGGTCGTAACATTCCAATGCTACCACGCGATCTTGCCGATGAACTTTGTTCTCTGATTGAAAATGAGCAGCGCCCTGCTCTTTGCTGTACTGTTACTGTTAATAAAGATGGCGTTATTGGCGAAGATATTAAGTTTTATGCCGCTAATATTAAATCTCATGCTCGTTTGGTCTACGATCACGTATCTGATTGGCTTGAGACCGGTCATAGCGATGCTTGGCAACCAAGTGATGAAATTGCAACGATCGTTCGCGACCTGTTTGAGTTTTCACAAGCTCGTGCAAATTGGCGTGCAACAAATGCCGTTGTATTCCCGGACCGACCAGACTACCGCTTTGAACTTAGCGAAACTAACGATGTAGTGGCAATTCATGCAGATTTACGTCGTAGTGCAAACCGTCTTGTTGAAGAGTCGATGATTACTGCAAATATTTGTGCGGGTAAAACGCTGCAAGCAAGCTTTAACACTGGTGTATTTAATACCCATGCCGGTTTTAAACCTGAAAAAGTAGCCGATGTGGTTAAACTCGTTAACCCTGAAGGTGATCTTCCATATTCAATCGAAAGTGTTGAAACTTTGGAAGGCTTCGCGGCTCTGCGCCGTTGGTTAGCCGAGCAAGACACGAGTTACTTAGATAACCGGATTCGCAAATCTCAAGCTTACAGTGAGATGGGTAACCAGCCCCTACCACACTACGCAATGGGGCTCGACATATACGCAACGTGGACCTCTCCAATCCGTAAATATGGCGATATGATTAACCACCGTATGCTTAAAGCGCACGTACTTGGTAAAGAGCCTGTTCAAACACCAGATGAGACAGTTGGCGAAGAGATGGCACTTCACCGTAAGTATCATAAGATGGCTGAGCGCAATGTTGCTGACTGGCTATACGCTCGAACATTGATTGATGAGCCAAAGAAGGAAACCAAGTTCATTGGTGAGATCTTTGATATTAATCGAGCTGGTATGCGTATCCGTTTACTAGAAAATGGGGCGGCTGCGTTTATTCCTGGTTCGCTTATCGTTGATAATAAAGATCGCATTGAATGCAATTCTGAAAATGGCACATTATCTGTAGATAAAAACCTTGTGTACCGATTAGGTGACACGCTAGAGGTGGTTCTCGCGGAAGTTAACTTAGAAAATCGCAATATCGTTGCTAGGCCTACTCAAGACTTTCCTTTAGAGGTTGTTGAAACAGAAACTAAAGAAGAGTGCAAAGAAGAAAAGTAGTTCAACGAATCTTCTACATCCTCTACTTTAGAGCAACCATATAGACCAAAGGCGCTTTAATAGCGCCTTTTTTATTACTCAATTTTATGTGTTGGCGCTACTGCCAAATATAGGACTTAGGATCCTTCTCTACTTCACGTGTCAGTGCTGTTAAATCCGAACTTTTAAATAGATACGGATACGGAATCCACAATTCACCATCTTCATTCGGAATCGTTAGCTCCCACGTTTCGTTTCCTGAATTCCACAATATCCGAGCTACGCAACTGGAATAATCGCAGTGACTTGAATCTAACAAGTAGTGCTGCATAATAAATTGAACCCCATTACCCATGGGTTCATAGCCGGATTTACCTAACTCAACAGGTAGACTTCGATTTCGATTTTGACAAACAGCTTGGGCACGAGTCTCTATCTGTTTTTGTAATAGATTGATTAAGCTCATTCAACCTCCCTAACCTCTTTTTATTATTTTAGCTCATAGCCATCAACTTTCGCCAATACCATAGTAGACATAAGTTAAATTTCCATCTTGGCTGACTTTCACAAAACTGTCATCAATTCGACATAAGATACTTTAATTATCGAATTTGCTACGGAGTCCACTATGTTTCGAGTTGCGCTTGCCACTCTTTTATCGTTCACACTATTACCCAGTCATATTCTTGCCGATGAGGTACATATTTCAGGTTCAACATCCGTTGCTCGTGTAATGGATGTTCTTGCAGAAGAGTATAACGCTCAACACCCTGATAGCTTTATTGCGGTTCAAGGCGTTGGTTCAACCGCAGGACTTACTCTTCTTGAAAAAGGGGTTGTTGAAATAGGAATGAGTTCTCGTTATCTAACTGAACGTGAACAAGATGAACATCTCACTGTTACCCCCATTGCGTTCGATGGTCTAGCCGTGGTGGTTAACAATGCGAATGGCGTTTCAAACATTAGCCGTGACCAACTGTACGATATCTACAAAGGTAAAATTACCAACTGGAAAGAGATAGGTGGTGCAGATCAAAAGATAGCTGTTGTTACTCGTGAAGTATCATCAGGCAGCCGCTACAGCTTTGAGAGCTTGCTTGGGCTGACCAGAATAGTGAACAATCGCCTAGTGTCTGACATTAGCACTGATAACATTGTCGTGAACAGCAATAGCATGGTTAAAACGATTGTTAACCATAATAAGCAAGCGATCGGATTTATCTCAAAAGGCTCAGTCGACAAATCTATTCGTGCACTAACATTTGAAGGCGTAGAAGCCACTAGTAACAATATCTCTTCTGGGAAGTATTCATTATACCGCCCATTCTTGATGGTCTATCACCAAGAAACGCTAACTGACGATGCACAAGGTTTTCTTACTTACATCAACAGCCAGAGCGCTAAAAATCTAATTAGAGAATATGGTTACACACCTATCAAATAATTAGAACGTAGATATAAAAAAGCAAAAAGGAGAGCATTAGCTCTCCTTTTTTTAATTCTATTGGGTGTCAGATTAGAAGTGAACCTGTATCACTGAAGTAACCACACAACCCGGTCGGCGGATCCCTTCAATTTCCACTCTAACTTCTCGCTCAATCTCTAGACCCTTTTTAATTGGAGTCACTTTAGCAAGTCGACTTACTGCTCGTACATTATTTCCTGATTTAACCGGATAAGGGAAACGTACCTGATTTAAGCCTAGGTTTACCACTAGCTTAGCGGTTGGGAAAAGTGAGTTACTTTCATCAACGCTATCGGTTAATCGAGGTAGCAGTGCAAGAGTCAGAAAACCATGTGCGATAGTCGTCTTAAATGGAGACTCTTCTTGAGCACGCTGTGGATCAGTATGAATCCACTGCATATCTTCAGTAACTTGACCAAATTGATCAATTCTTTGCTGATCAACAAGAAGCCAGTTACCGGTATGGATGACTTCACCAATTTTTTGCTGAAGCTCTTCATAAACGTCTTTTGCTTCTGGCATTAAGACATCTTGTTTTAATACAGAAGCGTCTTCTGTTGAAGCATCTTCATTAACTGCTGGATGATGAAAGTCTTTAAACCTTGCAAAAAGCTGGCTGCTATTAGTCTTCGTCAACAGGTCTTCCCAGTACGTACGCACTGTAGGAGACATCCATTGCTTCAACTCTGCATGGTGCTTCGACATAGACTCACCACGATGCTTAAAAAGATTCGCGACTTTCATAAAAACCTCAAAGATTAATCAAGATACTCAACAACGTTGTATATTTTGAAGCACTTCACACTTACGTGCAAATACTTTTGGGCGTACATCTGTATGCCAACAACCACTAAATTATATAAAATCATAAACTTACAAATAAAACATTATTTTATTGAGCTCTTAAATACCTGTTTCATATCGCTCAAAATGACATAGATAAGTATGAGCTACATCACCATCAGAAAATAGGTATTGACGATAAGTTGACCAAACAAACTAATCTAGTGCAATTTATGCTTTACAACATTCATGCCAATACCTATTATAAGCGCCGTACGGAGAGATGGCTGAGTGGTCGAAAGCACCGGTCTTGAAAACCGGCAAGGGTTTGTAGCCCTTCTAGGGTTCAAATCCCTATCTCTCCGCCACATTCAGGAAAGCCCGCTAAGAAATTAGCGGGCTTTTTCGTTTCGGGATATATAGTGAATTCATCCCAACCCATACTTTCTACTGCATAACGTATGACAATAAAGCTAGATTCAATAACTACTATCAATCAAAAGACTTAGGTTATTGAACCTTTCGCTGGTTAATTACCCGCTACTTTCTTGATTAATTCCCCGATAAATATTAGTAAACAAATTGATTCAATGACTTACGAACTAAACAATGTCTAGTGCTTAAACCTTTCTAATTCTATTTGTCTCATATTCGCTACTTACACTGCTATCAACTTTCGTTCATAGCACATTTACGTTCTTCCTCGTAACTTGAATAAACGTTAACTGATCAAGTTCAAGGGACCGTTTAATGACACGTATTTATCGAATTGCTTCATCCATCATCTTACTTCCCGTCGCTTTTAATGTAGTCGCTGCGGAAGATGAAAATACTCAGGCTAAGAAACCCCAAACGGTCCAAGATGTACTTGAGCAGCCAAGCGTACTCACACCTGAGGGAGCGTTCCAAATGGAGACTTCGTTAAGTTACACACAGAACTCTTCCAATAAAGTTTCGGTCGTGGGCTATACAATTCTTCCTACGTTAATTGTAGGCCGAATTGAAGTCAGTGATTCGGACAGAACAACAATCACAGCAGGGTTAAGTGGGCGGTATGGTATTTCGAACCACACAGAGCTAGAAGTTCGTATGCCGTATGTTTACAGAAGCGACCAAATATCTACTCGGCCGATTCAAGATGGTGCGGCCGACGAAACCATTAATACCAATTTAGACGGAGGTGGGCTTGGTGACATAGAAGTGGCTCTGCGCCATCAGTTTAACGTCGATTCTACCCCCTATTGGGTCGGAGGTATCCGTGTAAAAACAGACACAGGGAAATCACCCTACGATGTCGAAATAGACTCCGACACTAACAGCTATAGTGAAGTACCTACTGGTTCCGGGTTTTGGAGTATCGAGCCAAGTATTTCAATGATCTACCCGTCAGATCCAGCCGTTCTATTCGCTAACTTTGGTTACACTTATAACTTTAAAGACGAAGTCTCTATTGGAGACAGTCAAGTTGAAGTTGATCTAGGGGACACTCTTTCACTCGCCGCTGGGCTTGGGTTTGCGGTCAATCAAGATCTGTCATTCTCACTAGGGATTAGCCATAAGACGATTTTGAAGAGTAAGATTAATGGGATTGAAGATGATTCAGCAAAACTACTACAACTAGATTCAATCAACTTTGGCGTAAACATTGCGCTATCACCCTCAACATCCTTCAACATCAACGCACAAGCAGGGCTCACAGAGGATACTCCTGACTTCCAACTAACAATGAGAGTCCCTTTCAGCTTCTAAATACTTAACACTTTTTACTTTAATCGATCACTGCTTTGATTATTGCCCGTTATTTATAACGACAGCAGCAATACTTAATAATCAAATAGACAAAAGCCCTGTTTACAATCTAACAGGGCTTTTAGTGTGTTCTACCTAACTCCAAGTGTCGTTTCCCTTGGTTTTCACGCTTCGTACGAGAGTCAGAGTTACGTAGTACTATTCTCTCACTCAATTTTGTATCAATGAACTCATTAATAAGGCATCTTTTAAACGAACATTGTTCTGTGCATTTTTAATCAAATGACTGACTTGAGCGTCCACATCAACAATGGTATTCATACCTATGACGCTGTTATTCAGTGAATTCTGTACAATGTTTGTCAATGCGCCTACGTCTGTTTGCGCTAAAAGTGAACTGCTACTCTGTATTGAACTGCTTTCTTGCGCAAGTGGACTAGAAATCGTATTAGCTACATAGCTTGGTGTTATATCACCAGATGAATTTCCCTCTCCAACTTGCGTGACATTAACAACTCCAATATTAGCCTTCAAAGAGTTGCTAGTGGGTAATGCTTTAATGTGTCCATTTTCAATAACTAGGTTGGCTATTTGGGTATTAAACATCTGTTGACCATTTACGGCTGTGGTTATGCTAAGCCCTATATTCACAACATAATTATCTTTGAGCTGAAAACCTCCTCGATAGCTTGATAATTGCTGGTATGTTAGTGGTGTAGCCTTGATCATCGGGTTACTCAACGGCTCTGCGCATGCTAGTGATGCGACAAATAGGCAACCCACGCCAAGCAATCTAAACCCTTTATCCATGACCTTACCCTTTATCTATGTTTCAGTATTCGCCAGCTTCAGGCAATGTAATTGAAAACGTGCTTAGTGAGTCCCTTACAATACCCTCTCCTACTGGTGATGAATGTCTGACAGCGTAACTGTCATCGTGAATAAATGTCGATTTTCCTATTTCTGCTTTATTCCTAATAAGTAATACAATGCCTTGATAATAATTAGAAAACTCCTCATGAGTCATTAACAATGTACCTCGTGAAGGATCACCAATAATCACCGATTTTTGGTTTATTCCTTTAAGAACAACGAAGTGCATATACCCATCGAAATTAACCAAGGTAATACCAGGGACACCAATATTTTTAAGTTTAGACAATTCCAGCTGGAATCCATCAGAGCTGAACCCTTGCGTAGCTAAATACTGTTTCATATCTAGCAATGAGAAGCCTTGCTCGTGAATAAGTTCCTTATCACCATTTTCATACATCAACTTGAATATATCTTCCTCTGATGAAGGAGTTTGATAATGAAATTCTAATAAAGAAGCTAAAGCCGCTGAGCCACAACTAAAATCGTATTGCTGTCGTAATACCTCACCAAAAGTAATTTCCTGATAACTTTTAACCGGTACATTAAAGTGCCCTCGACTTGGAAAGAAGTCTAAGGCAAAAGGGGGAGCTGAATATATCAGCGCCACCCCTATAATTAACTGACAGATTTTCATATTACTCCAACGATAGATTAACTATTGTTGCGTTTTGAATAAGTACATTATTGCCGCTATTTTGAATCACATTGGTTATTCCAGAACTATCTAATAACGCTCCGGATGCAATAATATTGCTACCCGTGGTACTGTAGTCAGCACTATTTCCTGAACTTATTCCATGAATATCTGAAGATGCCACAACACTGTCAATATCAACGTAATATTGTCCTCCACGCGAATCACTTAATTCAGTACTCGACAGTGTTGCATCGGTTAATAAAAGTTCGTCTGCTGTGGCGGGTAGCAATGTTATCGTGCAAATGACGAAAAGTGCTAAACGCATGATCGAAACTCCCTGTTTAATCAGTAAATACAGAAGCGTTAACAGCAACAGATTGTTGTACTAATGAGTTACCACCTGAGTTTTGCGCAACCGTTGTAATACCTGCCGCACTACCAAAGCCATTCATGGTATTCATATTATCCACACTTACCTGGCCATGATTACCACCAGCGCCATAAACCACCGTTGCACCAGCTACAGAACCCAATGTCGTAGCATTTGCGATAACGGTATCTGACTCAATAGTAATCTCATAACTCTCATTATTTGAGAGTCTGTTATTACTATTATTCCAAGTACTATCGTTGTCATTTTCGGTGTTAGTCAGAACGTTGCCACTGTCGTCAACATTACCGCTGTCATTTGTACTGTTATCTGTTGCTGTTAAGGTATTTCCACTATCCTCTACATCAAGATTACCACTGTCATTGGTACTGTTGTCTGTCGCCGTTAATGTATTGCCGCTATCCTCTACATCAAGGTTACCGCTATCATTTGTACTGTTATCTGTCGCCGTTAGAGTGTTACCGCTATCATCAAGATTACCGTTGCCACTGTCATTAACACTGTTATTTTGGTTACTGTTAAGATTGTTTCCGCTCAAAATATCATCGCTGCCATTTGAATCATTCGAGTCTGCAAATACCCCTCCTGATGCCAATAACACTGAAATAGCAATAGCCAACCCTGTTTTAGATAGATTCATAATGTTTGCTCCATTAATTTTTCATTCATACCATTTGAATTACATCATTCTGTCACCCATTTACTTGGGCAAAATGATTATAACCATTTAAATAATTACGAACGTTTCAATAATGAGAACAGTTATTCAACCCAACAAAGTTAACATATACACATCAATAATATTTAATTTTAATCCATACAAAACAACAAATTAAACAAAGATAAAACATCATTAACTAGTGTTTTATTAAAGTTAGTATAGATAAGTAATTATCCTAGTATTACTGGCAATTAGTCACTAAACATTAACTATATAGTTTAATCGCATATTTGATAATTAGGTAAACTATTGAGAAACACCACTAAACAAAGAGATAGCAACAACATCAATATTAAAGCACTGCTTATGGATCACAATTAATAATAACATTCATGTAGATATTCAATTTCACTCTAATGAATTGGCATTAGATTTTTTATTCGCAGGAAAATCACAAATAGGATTAGTAAAACCATCAACTAAAATACATAAGTTTTCACATCAAAATAAGGCATATTATTATGAGCACGATTCGTATTACACATCTAGCAGAGATCAACAGTCTAGAGTATCAACTGCTCGAAATGAAATTGACCCAAACCCCGAATACCTCACTTAGACATTGTAGCGCTGAGCAATTTTCTAATGCCGAGAACCTGAGTCAAACTGATTTGGCTATCATCGATTATCAATACATGAAAAAACTCATTGAGGGTGATACCTTACCCAATTTCGACTTATTGCAAATTCAGTTTCTTGTTCTTAACGTACCAGATCAGGTCAATGACACCCAATTTTTACATTTTAATATGCTCAGTGGATTGCTAACTCGCTCTTGCCGTATTGAACACCTAGCAAAAAGCATCGAATACATTTTATCTGGCGGTTTGTGGTTTCCTCGACACTTTTTAGAACTGTTGATTTTTAACAGTCGAAATCCAAATAGTAACACTCAAGTCAGCTTTGATTCGCTGACACTACGAGAGCGTCAGGTGCTTAATCTTTTAACTAGAGATATTTCTAATCTGAACATTGCCGAACAGCTTTTCCTATCAGAGTACACCGTTAAGACTCACGTATATAATTTGTTCAAGAAACTGAATGTTCATACAAGAAGTGAGGCTAAAAAGGTTGCTCGCCAAATACAATTAAATGGTCATGACTCAAAATCAAACAACGACCGTTGATAGCTGGTGGTGATGAAGGGAATTGACCATGCAGAAGATGAATAGATCGGTTAACTCAATATGAATGGAGATTTAAGCACTCATTAATACGTATTGTTCATAATAGTCGTTACGTTCACCAAGAGAATTCATTATGAGCAAGTTATTCATGGCGACGACACTGCTATTCATTACCTTATTTGGTCTGTATACAACGTCGATTTGGCCTGTGTCTATCAATAGTACTTTCCTAGAACATCAAGTGACTCAACTCACTGGCATGCTCACTCTTGGCTACTTATCCATTGTTATGCTGTTATCCATCAAGCCAAAATGGTTAATCAGCCGATTTTTTAAAGTCGGTGATATGTACAAAGCGCATAAGGAGCTCGGTATAGCGAGCTGCTTTTCTTTGGTTTTACACTGGTTATTGGCAAACGATGTCACCTTATCAAGCTGGCTATTTGACGGGTGGATGCAGGATTTTGGTGAGGATCTAGGTGAAGTTGTTTTATATCTACTCTTACCTTTTGTGGCACTAAGTCTTAGTCGGCTGTTTAAGCTACGATGGTTCAAGAAGGTGCATCATGTGGGGGGTATCATTTTCGTAGTCGCCGCGACTCACTCTATCTTGTTGCTTGAGAGTGGCTCAAATCAGTTCCTATTTTCGAGTAGCGTTTTGGTATTTAGCTTAATCGGTATTGTATGTGCGTATATAACCCTATCAAAACATACAAAGCCGCTAGTAAGGGCGTTACGCCAAAAAGGGGAAGAAATGATTAAACACTTAGCTAATGCTGATTGGAAGGTATTTCACTTACTCCGCTTGTTCCCAACAAAGATCAAGTAAGGTTAAGCCAAGTCAGCTATTTACTTCCAACCTGATTAACTCGCTCACGTTTACTGTTGGTTAATAGACCCAAAAACTCCTGATTGGATATCGATTTGGAAAAAAGCTCACCTTGTAGCCGATTGCAACCAAAGTGAATAACTTGCTCTTTCTGTTCAGATGTTTGAACCCCCTCAGCAAGAACGCTTTTATTTAGCTCTGTTGCTAAGGCTATAATCGATCTCACCATCGTTCGGCTTTGATTATCAAATGGTAATCCTTGAATTAAAGAAGAGTGGATTTTTATGGCTTCAAAAGGTAATTCTGTTAATTGATGGAGCGACATGTAGCCTTTGCCAAAAGCATCAATAGACAAGGAAACGTTCAGGTCTGATAACTTTTCAAACACTTTGTTGCCCAAGCTGCCTAATTCATACAGGCATTTTTCTGTTATTTCAAACCTTAAACACCTTGGAGGGAACTGCGTTTGTTCCAGTACTTTTTCAACAGTAGTAATGAAACTTTTGTCTTCAATTTGCTTAGCAGAAAGATTGATACAAAGAACAAATTCACTATCAACAATGCCCTCTTTATGCCATTGACTAACCACACGACAAGACTCTTCAAGTGTCCACTTTCCACAAGGTATCGTATAACCTATGTCATCAAGAAAAGGCAAAAATGACTCAGCATAGAGATCGCCAATCGCTGGAAGGTTCCATTTGGGAAATGTTTCAACCGCAACAACTTGGCCTTGATCGTTCACAATCGGTTGGAACTCCAATAGCAACTCTTCATCGAGATTTTGGCTAATTTTATCCTTCACCTGATGTCGGCACGCAAGTAGCTCTTCAAGCTGATTATCATAATAGTGAACACTATTACTTGGCTCACGCTTAGCTTTGTACATTGCGATATCAGCTTGTTTAAGTGCTTCCTCTGTTGAGATAGGCTGATCGGAAACAACAGTAATCCCAATACTTACCGATATGTATACCAAGCCTTCATCAAGCTGAAAGGGTTCTTGCATTAATCCAAACAGTTTCTGTGTTACCACCTCGGTACTTTCCATTGAGTTCATTGACTCCATTAAAATGGCAAACTCGTCCCCAGCTAATCTCGCAACGCAATCTTGTTTACGAACACTCGCTTTAAATCGACCAGTAATTTGCCGTAATAGTTCGTCTCCAGCGGAGTGACCTAACGTATCATTAACCTGTTTAAATTTGTCCATATCAATAAAGAATACGGCCATTGTGTTCATACTTCGCTTAGAACGCTCTAACGCCTCACTAACTCTAGACAAAAACGAACTGCGATTGAGTAAGCCTGTCAATGCGTCGTATTGAGCCAGATAACTTAGTCGGTCTTTGATTTTTTTTCGCTCTAATGCGTAACGAATGCTTTTGTGCAAAATGTAACTATCAAACTTGCCTTTGACGATATAATCTTGTGCACCACTTTTCAGTGCCTCTAATGCCGTCCCTTCATCATCCAATGAGCTCACTACAACAACAGCAATCGCAGGATCATGCTTGAGCACCGCATATACCGCCTCCAAACCACTAGCATCAGGAAGAGATAAATCGAGCAAAACCACATCAAACGGTTCTTCTGTTAATTTACTTAACGCACCAGATAACGTCTCAACTTGTTTAAGGTCAACATCCGACGCATTCTCTCGATAAAGATATTCATACAATAGCCGCGAATCGCCCGGGTTATCTTCTACCTGCAGTGTCCTAATGCGTTGATTAGCACTTGGCATATTGCTCTCCATTGTATGCCCCTGACGGTAACTGGACCGCTGAAAACCAAAAACAATCAATCGCTTTCACAAACTCAGTAAATTTTGAAAAATCGACCGGCTTAGTTATATAGCAATTGGCGTAATGGCTATAAGCACGGTTAATATCTTGAGGTAAGTCGGAAGATGAAAGAACAGCGACAGGAATGCTCCTTAAACGCTCATCAGATTTAATATAGTCGAGGAGTTCCCAGCCACTGACTTTAGGTAAATTGAGGTCCAGCAATATGAAATCAGGGTATGTGCCCTCTCCAAACTGTCCGTATTCATCCGTATGAGTAAGGTAATGAAGCGCTATCTCACCATCTTCAAGATGAATCACTTCTACATTATTTACCATGTTTTGGTTACTCATTGCTTCAAGTGTTAATCGAGCATCGCCAAGATTATCTTCAACTAGCAATATTTTGATATATTTCTGCATCTGAATTCTCCTTTTCTATTGCAAGCAATGATTTTTTTTCAATGGTGAAATGAAAGGTACTTCCTTGTCCAAAAATGGAATCAACCCATATTTTCCCACCTAACTTTTCTGCAATACTATGGCAGATAGACAGACCCATTCCATTCCCTTCATACTCAGTACGGCTATGTAATCGCTGAAACACTTTGAAGATTCTAGCTTGAAATTCTTCTTTAATGCCTATTCCGTTATCCGTCACTGATACATGCCAATGGTCTGAATTAGATAACACTTTTACAGTGATTATTGCGGGGCTGTCCTTTTGAAACTTCAATCCATTCGCGATTAAATTTTGGAGCAATAACATGAGTAGAGATTCATCAGTAACTACCTCTATCTCATTAATCTCTTCAGAAAAATGAATTTCACCTGAAGACTGCGCCAGTAAAAAGGTGAGATTCCTCTCAATACATTCAAGCGTTTGTCCTATATTGACAGCCGATAGATCCAGCTCTTTTCTGTTTACTCTAGAGTACTCAAGCAAATCCTTAATGAGCTTTTGCATTCGAACCGCACCCTCAACAGCAAAGCCAATAAATTCCTTGCCATCTTGGTCTAGCTTATCAGCATATCGCTGTTCGATTAATTGAGTATAGCTCGCAACCATTCTTAATGGTTCTTGTAGGTCATGCGAAGCAACATAAGCAAACTGAGCAAGATCTCGATTACTTCGTTCAAGTTCGACCATTTTGATCTGTAGTGTTTCTTCCGCGTCTTTTCTCTGAGCAACTTCAAGCTCAAGCTCCGCAGTTCGAGTTTCCACCATACTTTCTAATTCAACATTAAAATTATGAACACTTTTAGACATTGAGTTAAAAGAGCGGAAAAGAGATCCAATCTCATCATTAGCTTTAGAAGATATGCCTATATCGTAATTACCCTCTTCCATTCTTTTCGTTGCATTTTTAAGCTCGATTAACGGTTTGGTCACAATGATTCGAGAGATAAAGTAAGCTGAGCCAATTAAAATTAGATTCATTAAAATAAAAATAGAGAACAGTGTGGTTTGACTCTTTTGTGATGATTTTAATTCGGCTAGAAAAGCGTGATTTAAATTGTACATATTACCAATCAAATCAGTGTGTAATGAATTGATATGTTGTTCTTTTATTCGCCATTGATTAAACGTATTTTCTATCAATAACTCATTTCCACCCATGACACTTGAAATGAACCGGTCAGACAAGGCTACCAAATTTCCTCGATGACTAAGGTAGGTATCAATATCATAGTTAATCAGGTATGAGTGACTAAAGGTTTTTAGCTTATCTAAGGTTCCAAGGATATTGACTCTTTCTTTCTTTATTGACTTGATGATTTCAGCGTCTTTAGAAACATAAAACTCAAATAACAACGAACGTAAATTATTCTCCCTCTGACTTAAGGTAAAACTAAGCAACTCTATATTGCTAACAGCATTAGTTTTCTCTTCGATGGACTGTTTAATCACCGACAAGTCATATAGCAAATACGAAAACTGAAGAACCGCGAGAGCCCCCATTAGAACAAGGGGCGCGGTTAATTTAACACTGACACTGTGATTTTTATTTTTCATATCGGCACTGCGCTATAAAATAGTCACAGCTTTAGGATTCACTGACTTAATAAACTTGGTATCAATCAGAGCCCTAAAATTCGGTAATTCATTGGATAATTTTCTTTGTTTTATAATCCACTGAGCCTCCTGCTCTAGGACAGTAACCAATACGTTATTCAATTTCACAGCTCTTTGATAGTCACCCCACGTGCCTTCAATACTTTCTCTAGAGTGGAGGTTTAAAACTGAAATAACCAGCTCCTTCGCCTCTTCAGGTGATTCCAGCAAATATTGCTCGGCGCGTATTAGCGCTCTAACAACAGCGGCAACTTGAGTATTCTTCGCGGCAACAATTTCATCTCGCCCGACCAACACTGAAAATTCGGTATAGGCGTTAGAGTAGAAGCTGGTAGAGTTTTCAGAACCAATAGTCGTTTTAAGTTTGTATAAGTGAGGATTCCAAATCGCTGCCGCATCAGCATTATTGTTTGCGAGCGTATCTTGAAGATTTTCAGGCCTAACATCGATCATTTCGACCGAATCAATTGGGATGCCTTCACTGGCTAGATACATAGTTAAGAAAAAATCAGCGTTAGTATTCTGAGGAACGGCTATGGTTTTTCCGATTAAGTCACTGGGTTCTTCAATACCTGAAGACTTCAGCGCTAACATAGCCGTATTTTTATTTGAAAAATGTAGAGATGAGATAACTTTTAAACTCTCACCCGCAAGGGTTTGTAGTACCACTGGCGTTTCATAAGTAGTGGCTAAATCTGCATTACCTTCGACCGCATCTTGAAGTGCATCACGACCCGATGTGAACGAACGAAAAGTGACATTCAAACCTTCATCTTCAAAATAGCCTTTCTCTTTAGCAATATAGAGCAATGAGAAAACAGGTTGAGATGCTTCTGCAATGACAAAGTCTGTTAATTCTTCTTGTTCTACGTTATTCATCATAAAATAAACGACAAGTAGTAGAACAGCGATCGGTAAGCCTATCCATTTTTTTACTGACATTATTATCACCATTATTATAATTTGTGGTGTTACTAATAATTAATTCTACGCATTACTTTTACATGCATTAACGAAGTATGATACAGAACACTTATTATGCAAGGTCACTATAAATATACCGGAACAATGTCAGAAATCGTATTGAGCTTTATCCTTTTAGATAATAAATATATAATTCAGATACTTATTAAAGTATGACTATTACACTCATAGTTAACATATTTAATATCCACTCAATAAGTTATTAATATTATTATACTTTAACTAATTCTATCGACTTTTCCTTACAGGACTCTCTCTCAACGACGGATAAGAAATCCTCCCCCCATAACGAGTTATCTTTTGACGAACATATTCCTAGCCGTTCAGCTATTTTTTCAGCCGCCAATACACCATAGTATCTCGATGGTTGGCTAACAGTGGTTAATGGTGGATTAAAGGCACTGGATACTTCATGATCATCGAAACCGACCACTGATACTTGCTCTGGTACGTGAATCCCTGCTTTTCTTAACGCATTAATTGCGCCAAATGCCATTTGATCGTTTGCAGTAAAAATCGCACTAAACTCGATCCCTTGTGACAAAAGCGTTTCAACTGCTTTCTCACCACTGCTCACTTCGAAATTACCGCCAACAATGAGCTCTTGCACAGGGGCTAAGCCGGCTTTTTCTAGCGCTTCCATATACCCTAACATTCTCTGTTTGGCATCAGGATGGAACATTATCCCAGAAATATGGGCAATTTTTTTATGACCCAAACGCAATAAGTGATTGGTCGCTAAGTACCCCCCGACAAAATTATTCGTACAAATACTAGAGACTTGTTCATTTTCAACGTCATAACTGCCAACGGTGACTAAAGGAAGATCCAATGCTAAATCTTTCAGCTGCATGTTGGTTAAGCTTCCCCCGATAACAACTACGCCATCAACGCCTTGCTTTAAGAGAACTCTAAAGCGAGAAAGCTCCGTTTCATTGATCCACTTCCCTATTGTGACTATGGGGATAAGATTAAATTCCGCCAGTTTCTCTTCAAGTCCCGACAAAATTGCGTTGGAATGCGGACACAACGCATAAGGAACAATGACACCGATTAAATGGCTGCGATCACCCTGTGTGACGATGCTTTTCGTTCGTGGATGATAGTTAAACTGTGCCATCGATTCTTGTATCCGTTTTTGCTTATCACGACTGACATAACCTCTGCGATGAAGGTAGCGAGATAGAGTCGAAACAGATACGGATGCACTGATGGCGATATCATTCAATGTGGGCTTTTTCTGGCTCATGATCGACCTATCTGCATGTGATTCTAAAAATGAACATATCTCGAAAGTACACGCTCTTCCAGACTCTAGAATTGAGCGCTAGCATGGTAAGTTTTCTCACGTTCTTATTACAGGTGATAAAAATTTTTTGCGCACTTTTGAAAGGAATATCAAAAAAGCTCAGGCCAACGTGATACAAACGTTGGCCTGATTCATTAAGACGTTATCGACTTATAACTATTGTCACTTATAACGTTACTGACAGCTGCCAACCAAAGTCCACGATGCATCACTTCCTGGAGTCGAGCTTGTGTACCAGTTTGCTTGGTATTTATTCCCTTGGTACTGCATCTCTTCACCTTCCAGTAGATGGGTGTTTGGGCCACCTTCATAATCAGCATGTAACCAATTTGGGTATTCAGTCACACCATTACAGCCTTCAGAAGGAGGAGGAGTGATATCACCGCCATCTGATGGCGTCATTTCAAACCAATTCAAATTCCAACCGCCCGTTTTTACAGACAGTGCGATGGTTTGAGTTCCAGCTTGAGGGATAGATACCGAATGAGTGATGTCCTGCCAATTTTGCCATCCACCCGTGCCACTAACACTGATCTCACCAAAGACCACATCACCACCCGCTTGCTCGATTTGAATCACACCCGCTTGTGCATGGTCAGAAGCAACACGGTAAGTCACATCATAGTCACCAGCTTGAGGGGCATTTACTTCAAACGTTATCCAATCACCATCATCAGTCCAGCCGAGGTTCTGACCACCTCCGACATCTGTTGTATCCTCAAATTCAAGCCCACTAGAGTGACAAAAGCTAGATACATCCACACGGGCCGGTAGCGTATTGGTTTGACAAGGCCCCGTAAGGTCCGAATCGCCGCCGTTATCACCACCATTGTCACCACCACCGCTAGTCGGCCAATTTGAGATGATATCTTTCACAAATGAACCTGACTCTGTGTAACTACCCCAAGAAGCTCCCGGAGTAAACATTGAAGAACCTTCTGCTTTGTTATTTAATGCCCAGTTTGCGTGGCTAATATTGTTCTGTTTAAATAGCTCCATCCAAGCATTCGTTTCGCCGTAATTTACCGCACCATCACCATTGGCATTAACCGTTCCCCACTCCGTGGCCATTAAAGCAATACCGTTGTTTAATGCTACTTGAACCTTATCCCTCAACGATTGCCCATGAGTGCCAGCATAGAAGTGAATGGTATACGCGATATTCGGGCGGTTAATCGGGTCATATGAAGCTGAATCCACATCTTGTGACCAAGATGGTGTACCCACGACAATGACACCCGTCGGATCAATAGAGCGTATCTTATCAATGATAAACTCGGCATACGGTTTAATGTCGTTGCTCCAGCTTACTTGCAATGGCTCGTTGTAAATCTCATAGATTACGTTGTCATGATGACCATATTTTGTTGCTACATGAGTAAAAAATGCTTCTGCTTTTGACCAATCTTCGTGAGCGTGATGACTGTGAAAGTCCACTATCACATACATATCTTCGGCTATAGCAGCTTCAATAACAGTTTCAAGGCGTGAAATATTTCCGTTCCAATCGTCCTCTACTCCCCCTTGCGCACTAGAACCAATTGCCGCTCGTATTAACGTCGCGCCTAATTCCGTTTTTGCCTTTCGAACATCATTAGCAGTGTAAAAGTTTTCCCCGCCCCAACCTGTATTACTCCAAAAAAGGCTCGGCCCAGCAAAGCTTTTAGCTTCACCACCAGCTAATACTTGATTACCTGAAACAGTCAATGGCGCAACCGCCATTGCAAACTGTGTAGAGGCAGCTAGAAGCGTTAGTGAAAAGAGCGAGTTCTTAATGAATCGCTGTGATTTTGTTTTTTTAATCATGCTGTTATATCCCTATAATATTCATGTCATTGGAAACTAGAACAAAATTAACAGCATGAATTTGGCGTCAGCAATCGATTTAGTTATCAATATGCTGCATACCTGTTACCTTCGTGATGTACACTCCGGGTATCGTTCAACGTAAGACCAAATCGATGAACTTTTTATTGGTGTAAAGTTGAAGACGATCACATCGCCAATTCTTCACTATTTTGCAGAAAAATGTGGTGCCATAAGCAAGTTTCATGAGATTTAGATGTTGATCAAACGTATATAAGTTGGACAAATTACAAGAATGAGAACAATGATCGATTTTTATAGTGAATGAACACATAATCTAACGTTTACTATGCATCAGCTAGATAGGATAACGAGATGACAAAAGAATATATCCCGCCGAAGGTTTGGCAAGAAGATACGAACGGTGGCAACAAGTGGGCAAATATCAATAGTCCAACCTCTGGGGCTAGAGTGGAGAAAGCATTACCCGTGGGAGAGCACTCTCTTCAATTACACTCTCTTGGTACGCCCAACGGGCAGAAGGTCACAATAATGCTTGAAGAGTTGCTTGCATTGGGTGTTAAAGAAGCTGAATACGATGCCTATCTAATCAACATTGGAGAATCAGATCAATTCACTTCAGGATTCGTCGGTATTAACCCAAACTCTAAAATTCCCGCTTTAGTCGACAAGTCAGGTGAGCAGGACGTTAATGTCTTCGAGTCAGCATCGATTCTGGTCCACCTTGCCGAGAAGTTTGGACACTTCTTACCTAAAAGCGGTGCAGAACGATCTCAAACGTTTAACTGGCTATTTTGGGTTCAAGGATCAGCGCCGTTTTTAGGTGGTGGTTTTGGGCATTTTTACTCATACGCCGATGAAAAACAGGAATACCCTATCAACCGTTTTGCTATGGAAGCAAAACGTCAACTAGACGTTCTTGATAAGCAACTGGCTAACAATACCTATGTAGCGGGTGAAGAGTATTCCATTGCTGATATGGCTATATGGCCTTGGTATGGGAATTTGGTTCTTGGGAACCTCTATGACGCCGCTGAGTTCTTACAAGTTGAAACTTATACTCACGTATTACGTTGGGCAAAAATGCTTGAAAGCAGAGAGGGCGTTCAACGGGGACGAATTATAAACCGTTCATGGGGTGAAGAGTGGGAACAGGTAGTAGAGCGTCACAGCGCCGACGATGTTGATCAAGTACTAAAACTTAAGCCATAGGCTGTATCGCGACCGATTCAGTTGTCGGGGACACTCTCGTCCCCAATAACATTTAAGTCCAAATGACAAACCAAGTTAGATTTACCTTGGTTTGTCTGGTTTAACCTGCGACAATCTAGCCCGTTCTTTCAATACCAAACGGTTTACTATGAAACTTTTAGTTCGCAACCTAGCGCGCACAACAACAGAACATGAACTTCGTGTTTTATTTCAAGCTCACGGCGACGTAGGCGAATGTACTCTTGTATTAGATCAGGAAACGGGTCAATCAAAAGGGTTTGCATTTGTTGAAATGTCCAATGATGCTGAAGCTAAAGCCGCTATCTCTGGTCTTAATTTATCAGAAGTTGCCAAAAGTAAGATTCGCGTAAAAAGAGCCAATAACTAAGAGATACTTCTCTTAGCAATATTCTCTTTTTCGAAAAAAAGCCAGCCTAACTAGTGTGTCTGTTAGGGCTGGCTTTTTACTTTCTATCTTGTAGTGACGGTTTGTTAATTAACCAATATGTACTTAACTTATTGGCCTTAGATCCATTTCTTAGTTTAAGATCCGCTTCTTGGCTTTAGATCTAAGACATGCAATAGACGCTCAGGTGTCCCTTCCCAAATCATTGGACGACCTTTCGGGTTTTCTGCATTCCACCAACCAGTAAAGCGCTTGGTGTTGTATTGGTAGAAGTTAGGGCCAGATAAAACAGGCACTGTGATCTGATTCTCAGCAATATGCGCTTGGATCTGATGAGCAATGCTTCTCTGTTCCGTGCTGTCTGCCGTTTCATAAAAGCCATCTAGCAGTGAGTCTAACTCATCGCTTTGCCAGTGGTGCATAGCAAACCTTGGCATTCCCTCAGAAGCTTGTAGTCGTGAATGATAGCCACTGTCCCAATAACGGTGTGGGGTAGCCCCGTGGAAGTAATTGGTATAAGCCACATCATACTCAGCATTGGCCATCGCTTGGTTGTACACCGAAAAGTCAGGCGTTCTAGCTCTTACTTTAATTCCTATCTCATTAAGCTGCTCAACTGCTAGCATCACGGTATTGTTAAAGTCAGTCCAACCTTGAGGGGACTGAATCGCCAGTTCAAATGGTACACCTGACTGACTTTCAACAAAGCCATCGCCATTGGTATCTTTATAACCAGATTCCTTAAGCAACTTGCGCGCAACGTCTGGTGAATACGTCATATAAGGTTGGTACTGCTTATGTGTCTCTTCATTGGACCACGCTTCAAAGGCGTAGCCTAAGCCCGATGCAAAGTCATTTACCACTCCATTACCGTAATTAGCCACATCAATTAGTACCTGCCTATTGAGTGCCATTGAGAATGCTCTACGGAAATTAACATCATTCATCACTTCATGCTTAACCGTGTCTTTCGACTTGTAATTAAACATAAACGCTTGCGTACCTGCAGGTGGGTACCAGTAACCGTGCTCGCTAGATGCTTTTAAATAAGTTTGGTCGATATCTGGTACAAACGACCCTGCCCAGTCAATTCTTGAATTCATCAACTCACCAAGAACCTGATCATTGTGATTCATCTGAGGTACTCTCAAGCAATCTACATCTAAGTTTTTGCTATCCCAGTAATGTGGATTCTGACATTGAACAAACAGCGTAGCCGTAAATTGGGGGAGTTCAGTAAAAGGCCCTGTTCCAATAGGATTTGGATTTAAGAATGTCAATGGATCACTCTCACTCATCCACTGATGTTTCGGAACAACAGGCACTTGCACAAGTTCATACGGCGCATTTGTGTTGACTTCATTTAAATGAAAGCGAATTTGATGGTCATTTATCTTTTCGATGGACTTAATATTGCTGCTTACACCTCGGTCATCGAATGCTGGATATTTTCCAATCAGCTCAAAGGTATAGAGAACATCATCAGCACTAAATACTTCACCGTCAGACCACAGAACGTCTTCTCTTAAATCAAACCTGACACTCAATAAGTCTTCACTTAATTCATAATTGGTTGCCAATCGAAATTCTGGCACATTCCCTTTTAGTTCATTAAAGATAACGAGCGGTTCAAAGATAAAATCTCTTGCTGTATGCATGCGCGAAACCGAAAATGGATTAAAATTTCGAATCAGTGACGCATTGTGATTTGGAATAATTGTTAACTGAGATTTGTCTGATAAGTCCGCCGCATTAGTCATCGGAGAAAGTGCTAATACGGTGGAAAACGTACCGAGTAACCAAGTTTTATTCATAAGTCATATCCTTGTGTTTATTTACAGGCAACGTAGCGACAAACACATCTATATACAAGTAACTAAAAAACCTAATATCCACAAAATATCTGCAACTGATAACGCTGTAAGTTACATTGGTACAACATACTGTTTTTATTACTAATAACTCCTTGATATATTGAGGTGTCACTCGAAAAAACACACTACTTTCTAGTAACTTTACTACACCGCCGTATATGTGTAACAAACTGTGATATTTTCCATTTTGCGAGCGGGGATAAACTGCGATTCTATTTCGCATTTTAGACATTTATTACCGCTAATATCCCTTATTGAACTACACATCATTATTTACTGACTGACCAGAAATTATCAAAAATAAAAAACGTTGTTTCATAGCTAGAGCATCAAAATAATTGATCGATAAAAATTAGATGCTCAGTGAATAATATGAGTAATTTCGCCAATTATAATTAATAATGTGTTAAATTATGTCTTCACTTTATGTGATTCATCATTATGAGAACAAACGGTTGTGTTTTTTTGACAACCTAATAAAAAGAGAAAGGAACCTCTATGAATATGAAACTGGCAACGCTGTTGTTATTAGCTACTTCTGCTGCTTCGACTACTGCAAATGCTGACGAGTGTGGTTCGGTCACGATCGCCGATATGAACTGGTCTTCAGCAAGCCTAATCGCAAACATTGATAAATTCATTCTTGAGCACGGTTACGATTGTGATGCCGATTTAATCCCTGGCGACACAATGCCTACCGGCACTTCCATGATCGAAAAAGGCCAACCAGATATCGCTCCGGAGTTCTGGAGTAATTCAATGAAAGATGCGCTTGATAAAGGTGTTGAAGAAGGTCGTCTACGCTACGCAGGCAAATCACTTGTTAACGGTGGTGAAGAAGGTTTCTGGGTACCTAACTATTTAGTTGAGCAGTACCCTGAAATGGCAACAATTGAAGGTGTTATCAAACACGCAAAACTGTTTAAGCACCCTGAAAGCAAAGATGTTTCTGCATTCTACAGCTGCCCAGCTGGCTGGAACTGTCAAATCAGTGCTAACAATCTTTTCAACGCAATGAACCTTGAAGATGCTGGCTTTGAAATTGTTGACCCAGGCTCAAGTGCTGGTCTTTCTGGTTCTATCGCAAAGGCTTATGAGCGTGAGCAAGCATGGTTTGGTTACTACTGGGCACCAACTGCGGTACTTGGTAAATACAACATGACTAAAGTTGACTTTGGCAGTGGTGTAGACTTGGAAGAGTTCGTTAACTGTACAACTCATGAAGAGTGTGAGTCACCAAAGGCAACAATGTACCCACCATCACCTGTACATACTATGACAACAGAAGCATTTGCAGTTCGTGCTCCTGAAGCTTATGCCTACTTAGGCTCTCGTGGCTTCACAAACGCGAAAATGAATGAACTTCTAGCATGGATGGAAGACAACCAAGCTGATGGCGAAGAAGGTTCATTCCATTTCCTAAGCGAATATCCTGAAATTTGGCACGAATGGGTTTCAGCTGACATCGCGAAGAAAGTTGAACAAGCACTATAATTAGTCAGTGCGAAGAAAAGTTTAAGATGATTACGTTAACAAGTACTGCAACGTTAAAAGTGTACTACTTGTAGTAACGACGTAGGACACGTCGTATTAAGTTGAAAACCAAGGCAAGTGTTTAGGTTCTGTTGACCTTGCTTGCCTTGGAATTAAAAGGACAAAAAAATGGCTGACAGTAATTGGCTGAACAGTTTCCCAGAAATGGATCGCTCTGATCTTCGACTCATCCGTAAAACCCTTGATGGCGCCTACCGAGACTTCTCTCGTGAATACGGTGACATGATCGAATCTTTCTTCGATCCTCTACTCTCTTTTTTAGTCTGGTTTGAAAAGCTACTTTTATCTACACCTTGGCTTATCGTACTTGTACTCACAACCGGACTCGTTTACGCCGCAAGCCGCTCATGGAAGCTGGCTCTCGGTGGATTACTTTCATTCATAATGATCGGCTATTTCGGCATGTGGGATGACACTATGCGAACGCTTAGTATCATTACTGTCTGTACCCTACTCGCCATATTCTTGGGTATCCCTATAGGAATCTCGATGGCCCGCTCGAACAGAGTGCAGTCCATTGTCACGCCAATGCTTGATGTGATGCAAACCATGCCCGCTTTCGTATACCTCATTCCTGTGGTTATGCTTCTAGGTATTGGTAAAATCCCAGGCCTTATCGCCGTTGTCATCTATGCAATTCCACCAGTAATTCGATTGACCAACCTAGGTATTCGATTAGTGGATAAAGAAGTCCTTGAAGCCGCGACAGCATTTGGTGCCAACAGTAAGCAGCGTTTATTCGGTGTTCAACTTCCGCTAGCAATGCCAACCATTATGGCGGGTATTAACCAGACGATAATGATGGCTCTATCTATGGTTGTTATTGCTTCAATGATTGGTGTTAAAGGTTTGGGCCAGCCCGTTCTTAAATCAATCACTAACCAGTATTTCACACTAGGTCTTCTCAATGGTTTCGCCATTGTTGCTCTTGCTATCCTATTTGACCGAGCATCTCAAGCGTACGCAAAACGTACTCAAGCACACCTTGGAGATCTGAAACATGACTAAACCACTTATTGAAATCCGTGGCTTATACAAAGTTTTCGGGCCTAAGCCGCATAGTGTGATTGATCGCGTTAAAGCAGGTGTTAGTAAAGATCAAATACTAGAAGAAACAGGCCATACGGTTGGTTTAAAAGATATCAATCTAAGCATCAACAAAGGTGAAATCTTTGTGATTATGGGCCTTTCCGGCTCAGGTAAATCAACACTTATCCGCCACTTTAACCGATTGATTGACCCTACACTTGGTCAGATTGATGTTGAAGGCACTGATGTCATGACCTTAGCTCAGAAAGATCTTGAAGAGTTCCGTCGTCACAAGATGTCGATGGTTTTCCAACGCTTTGGCCTTATGCCTCACCGTAAAGTTCTCGATAACGTTGCCTATGGTCTTGAGATTCAAGGGATACCAAAAGAGCAACGCATAGCGAAAGCCAATGAGTGGATCGAAACCGTAGGGTTAAAAGGCTATGGCGATCAATACCCTTCTCAACTTTCTGGTGGTCAGCAGCAACGTGTTGGTCTCGCTCGCGCTCTGAGTACTGATGCAGAAATTCTCTTAATGGATGAAGCTTTCTCAGCACTTGATCCTTTGATCCGTAGTGAAATGCAAGATCAGTTAATCGATCTACAGCAAAAGCTACATAAAACCATCATATTCATCACGCATGATCTTGATGAAGCACTTCGATTGGGCGATCGTATCGCTATCCTAAAAGATGGTGAACTAGTTCAACAAGGTACGCCTGACGATATTCTATTGAATCCTGCTGATGAATATGTGGAAGCGTTTGTTAAAGACGTAAACCGTGCGCGAGCGTTAACGGTTGAAACGGTAATGCAGCCACCAGCGTATCGTATTACTGCAGAAACGATTGAAGAAGCGCTGACTCTAATGAAGAAGAGTAAACATGACTATGCTTACCATGTTACCGAGGATGGTTATCAAGGCGTGCTTACTCAAGAAGGTTTACAAGACGCGTCTGATGACGATTCAGTGAGCGAGTTCTGTGAAGACATCTATGAAGAAGTCCCTTCGGTTTCTCCTGATGATGCGATTGAAGCCGTTCTTCCCGACACTATGGCGTACGATTATTCACTGCCAGTGGTTGATGAAGACGGTAACCTTAAAGGTGAACTTGAACGAAGTGCGGTCGCTGAGATCTTTGTCGACAATACAGCCGATCTCGATGAGAAGGCTGAGGAAGTCGAAAAAAAAACTGAAAGCAAAATAAAGGAAGCGGTGTAACCCACCTTGTTTAAATGCTGAAGCTACTAACTGATAACACGCTATCTCATAAGGTAGCGTGTTATTTTAGGCTTGTACTGTTTCAAAAACTCAATGTCATTGAGGTACGCAAAGTGATGGCCATCCGATA
Source organism: Vibrio lamellibrachiae (assembly GCF_050337265.1). Lineage (NCBI taxonomy): Bacteria > Pseudomonadati > Pseudomonadota > Gammaproteobacteria > Vibrionales > Vibrionaceae > Vibrio > Vibrio lamellibrachiae. The sequence goes on along the minus strand of NZ_JAKJSU010000012.1, from coordinate 75,504 downwards.
TGTTTTTTTGAAAATGAACGTTACCGTTATTCGCTTGCTCTGTCATATAATTCACTAGCGATTTAATCCGCTCTATCATCACATCCACTACTTTTTCCCTGCCACTCATTTCTAGTCCGTAACTGTCGCAAAACAGCTTGGCCCGTATAAGCTGATCATCAAATGTCCCAAGGCTATCAACTGAATCGGTTTTGAATGGTGCCCAGCAGTATATCGAAAAAGCCACGTCCCAAACTCTTGGGGCTGGATGCGCAGTATCAAAATCAAATACGCCCGTAACTTCATCGCAGCTTAAAGCCACGTTATACGGAGTAAAGTCACCGTGACAAATCACCTCTACAGGTGACTTTATAGGTAACATCCAAGGCAAGTCATCGATATTATTCTGGTCAACAAAACTGAGTGAAGCGTCATGTAGTTTCTTTAATAGCTGAGCCGCCGTCTGTAGCGCGACAGTCGAAGCTATAGGTCCCATTAAAGGGTAATTATAGGTATCCCCTTCAACGTAACTCAGAACTTCACTTTCACTCGTCACTTTTATTACCGTCGGGCACTCTGTTAGCCCTTGGGAGTGAAAGTGTTCAAGCAGACGATGGATAGTTGTAGTCCAAGGGTTAAAATGTCTAATAACGGTTTCCCTATCACGAAACACGCTATTTTCTCGGCCACCTTTTAACAGTTCCATAGAGACTCCATCTCAAATCAAGTTTAGGACTTATTTATGAGCAATGAATAACGGTTCGTCAGAAAAATAACGTGTGTTCACTAACTCGTAAAGGTTGTTACGAATCCAAGTGTGAGTCGGATCCTTATGCATTTTGGGGTGCCAATATAGGTAGATATTCACCTTAAACGATAGATCACAATCGATTGGATAAATATCGTTACCAACCGAATAAAGCTCAGGAAGAAAGGCGATCAAATCTTGGTGCTTAACTGCATCGACGATACCACTGAAACTATGAGCTTGAAAGGCGACCTTACGTTCCATTCCAATTTGACTAAATTGTTCTGTCGCGAGAATCTCACCCTGCCCATTCCCCGATAAACTAGCAAAAAAGCATTGAGCAATCTCTTCAGCAGTGTGATGTTTTTTCTCCAATACTGGATTTTCGATGCTATCAAAAAGACGGTATTTTATTTCGCCGAGCTTTCGGCTATACAGATAATCGGGGGCATCAGGTAAGTTCCCAATAGCAAGATCAATATTCCCCTCTTCAATGTCGATATAGATATGTTCACTTCGAGGTTTAACTGATAATAAAACCCTAGGATCTTGCGCCTGTGCCCAATTAAGCAGTGCTTTTGTTGCAATACCATAAACATCATTCACTGAGAGCGTAAACTTAATGTTCTTTTCTTCGGGCTTAACTTCAGTCAAATCATGCAAAAAATCAATCGATTCAACAATCTTTTCTAAAGCGGGTAGCATCTGTTCGGCAATGGGGGTTAACAACATTTTGTTGCCTTGCCTGACCAATATATCGTTATCAAACACTGTACGTATCTTAGACAAATACTGACTCATAGCAGATTGGCTAATATCGAGTTTTTCAGCTGCACGCGTCACATGCTTCTCTTGAAGTAACGCATAAAGTGGTATTAGCAAACTCATGTCATTACGCATACAGTTTTGCAGCCTTTTCTCATTCATAGTTAGCCCCTTGATTGACATTTTTAATAGTAACATTTAGTAATGGTTATTCAATCCAGTGATTTTCTTCAAAAATATATTTGCCTTTATCAATGTTTTTAATTTGATTTAGCTCAAGACGCAAACGTTTGCACCACGTAAATAATGGGTTATTAGAATTGCTAATAACCGGTCATTAGCTAGCCACCATTCCTAAATACACGCCATACATTAAGATCTCCGAAACTTTATTGATCCAATAAATATTACTTCAGGAGTACACATACTATGAATCAACACACTGACACGAACACTAAGGGACTTGCCAAATGGCTAGTGTTGTTTGTGCTCTGTGCCGCTCAAGTAGGGACAAGCGGTGATAACTCAATCATCGGAATTGCAGCAGCAGAATTAGTTAATACCTTTGGCGCATCAATGAGTGATGTCCAAATGGCAAACGCGACTTATTCACTGATGACTGGCGCATTTATGATCGCTGGTGGTTTAATGGGTATGGTTTTTGGTTGGGTGAGATGTTTTCGCCTTGGTCTAATACTACTTATAACCGCTGAAATTGTGGGTGCTTTTGCTCCAACTATTGAAGTCTTTATTTGGGGAGCTCGAGTCTTAGCCGGTATTGGTGCTAGCCTGAGTATTCCAGCCGTTCTTGGTATTATCGCTGGAACCTACAAAGGCAAAGATCAAGCCATTGCTTTTGGTGGTGTCGCAGCCGCGTCAGGGATTGCTTCCGCAGTCATGCCGGTTCTTGCTGCTCTTCTTATCGATAATTTTGGCCTAAGCGCTGCAATGCTCGCAATCGCGGTCTATTTTGTTGGTGTACTTGCTGCTTCATTCAAACTAAAAGAACTGGCTAAGCCTGAGCGCACTCCACGTATTGATGGAATCGGTATCCTGCTTTGTGCTATTGGTTTGGTCCTATTTATTGTTGGTGCGCTTAAGGTGCCTGAACTGGGTGTTTGGCAACCAATTACTGATGCCAACATCCTAGGTATCAGCCCTGCTCCGCTTATGATTATCCTTGGTATTGTTGTACTTTGTGGCTTCTATGTATGGGAAGGCAAAGTAGAAGATACCTACGGTAACTGCCTACTTCCTCGTGCAATTATTACCAATAAACAGGTCATCGCAGGCCTCATGATTGGCGGTGCATTCTGGATTGGTTTTGCTTCTCCTGCTGTTATCATCATTCCACACATGCAAATTGCTGGTAGTGCTAGTGCCCTTTCAGCTTCAGTCATTGGCATTGCTCTAGCTGTGGGAACCGTTATTACCTCAATTATCGTTCCTGCAAAGTTCAGCTCGTTAAAAGTACGAACTGCGAGTTACTTGGGCTTAGGATTAGCTTCTGTTGCCGCTTTACTGTTTGCTCTTTCATTTAGCACTACAGGTATCAACATGGCCATTGCTGCGCTCGCGGCAACTGTACTTGGTGTCGGCTGTGGCTTAATGGCAACACAATGTTCAATCATTGTTACTGATGCACTAGACGAAGCAAACGCACAGCAATCAGGTGGTATCCAAGCTGCAGCTCGAAACGTAGGCTACGCTATCGGTATCGCTTTCATGGGTGTTGTAATGCTGTTGACCATGTCAAGCAGCTTCAAATCAAGTGTAGAGAATTCAGCAACGATCAGTGCAACAACCAAACAAGAAATTGCTCAGTTACCTAGTATTGGTTTCTTAGGTGATACCGCATTCTTGGCATCGATGTCAGAAACATCGGTATTAAAGCAAGATATTGAAGAGCTCACTAAGGTAAACCAAGAGACTCGTTTAACCGCTAGCCAATCGGGTATGTACTCGGTCGCGTTTAGCTTTATTTTACTAGCATGGTTTATTCGCTATCTTCCTCATCGCTCTCTCATGGTTGCTAAATCAGAACCTCGTAAAGAAGATGAATTAGAGCAAGCAAAAGCGTAAAACAACACCACAATTATACCTCATAAAATCAACCCACTAAGTCTTCTTGGTGGGTTTTTTACGCCTCTAATTAAGGCCATTATTATCAGTAATAGTGGCCATTAGCTAGGCGCTATTTCGGTTGTTTTCATTGGTTAATAAAATATGTCCATACTAACCAAGTAATAGAGAGAACATCATGAAGCTATATACCGCTAAGAAAGTATTCACAGCCGATAAAGATTTCACTGTTTCTAATGCATTCGTTGTAGACGCAGATCAAATTGTTAAAGTCGGTGAGTTCGAGCACTTAAAAGAAGAATTCCCTACAGCCGAAGTGATTGCTGACTATCAAGACCAATGCATCTACCCTGGGTTCATCGAACCCCACATGCACTTTATTACTTCAGCCGTTATGTTTAGCGCAGTAACACCACTTGGCTACAACGACTGGCCAATGGGCGAGACATTGTACAAAGGCGTTCGTACCTCGCATGAATACCGTGATGCTTTAGTAGAGCTCATCGAAAACCAAAAAGAGTCTGAATTGATCATAGCGTGGGGCCACTATCAACCTCTACATGGATCGCTTGATAAAGAGTACTTGGACTCAATTTGCCCGGATACTCCTTTAGTTATTTGGGGCGCCTCTTGTCACAAAATGAACTTAAACAGCGCTGCTATCAAAGCGTTTAACGTTCAAGATATCCCTGCTGACACATTCGGTATGTACGTTGATGAAAATGGCCAAGCGACCGGCGTCGTTGCAGAGCAAGCCATGATGATTCTGGCTACTCAACACCTTCTTCCAAAAAAGGTAACACCTCAAGGTATCTTCAAGTCATTAAGCGACATTCTAATGATGGGTCGAACCAAAGGGGTTACAACAGCAATGGATCTGGGTCTTGGTTTAACGGGCGTTGACCGTGAGTTAGCGATGCTACAAGCGGCCGATGGTATCCCAGGAATGCCTCGCTGTCGTAAAGGTTACATGTGGCATTGGCAAAGTATCTACATGCACAGCGACAAATGTTTAGACAAGTCATTTGATTTTATCAATAGCCACTACGTCGACAACAATGGCATTTCTCTTACATTCCCGCTTAAATCGGTGAAGTTTTTCGCAGACGGTGCAATGTCTGACTACGAAGTGATCAGCAAGCACACATTTACCGATGGAAGTAGCAACAATGGTTGGATGCATACGTTTGCTGACCGTTCAATGGACACCATTCGTGAAGATATGCAGCTTTATTGGGACCACGATTACAACATCTGTATCCACACCCAAGGCGACTTAGCACACGATACAATCTTAGATACTATGTACGAGCTGCATGAGAATAAGCCAGGCCGCGACGGACAGATGTTCATTCAACACTTTGGTCTGACTGATGATAACTTCTTCAAACGTGTTATCGACGGCCCTGTAAAACCGTCAGCGAGTATCACGCCATACTACAGCTACCAATTTAACTCTTCTTGGAAAAAAGAGAACGTATTGACTGAACCGTTCTACGAGATGCTGCAGCGTGGACGCTCTGCAATCGATGCTGGAATGATGATCAGTGCAAATACAGACGTTCCACTAATGCCAACAAACCCAATGTTAGCGTCTTACATTCTGATGACTCGCGCAGATATCGACGGTGAACTTGTTCTTGAACAAGAAGCGGTTTCTCGAGAAGAGGGATTACGCTCAATCACATCAGTTGCTGCTCAGCAGCACTTACTAGGTGACAACATTGGTTCACTTGAAGTAGGCAAGCTAGCTGACTTTACAGTTCTAGATTTTGATTGGCTAGAAGGCGACCTTGAAGAGTTAAAAGTGCTAGACGCTACAGCTGTATTTATCGGTGGTGAGCCAGCGTAATAATTTATATTAAAGCACGGATAGAGTTTCACTTATATGGATATAGGACTGTATATAGCCTTGTCAGCAAGGCTATATAAAACGTAGATATACAAATAATATCAAACCTAAATAGATTCAAATTATAAATAATCGTAAAGAAAAAGCAGTGGTTGCCTTTATTAATGATTATTTACCGTTGATTCTATCTTCTATATTAAAGAGAAAACCATGAACAAAGTAATCATCCCTTTAGCATTAACAATGATGGCCCCTTATGCACTTGCTGAAGAAGCGACTGACGCACCAGATCCAGGCGATCACACAAAAGTAAGCACGATGGTTGGCGCAACTTACGGTGTCGCAAGCCTTAGTGAAGAAAATGACAACTTCTTCCGCCTTAACGCTCAGATCTCAGGTGCAAAAAACAATGGCAACCTTTTTCTTGGGCAATTGCAATTCGATGGTCGTGAAGATCAACAATTTGATGATAGCTTTGATCTCACCCAAGTCCGTGCTCGCTACTTTGAAGTGAAGCGAACAGGCTATGAAAGTGTCTCAGTTGCCGGTGTGTCACTTGACTATATTGAGTCTAGCTTTGTTGATACAAACCCAACAGACCGACTTCTAGCCGTTGGTGGGATAGTTCGTGTCGCGACTCCTTTTGCCAACTGGCTAGCATTTCCAATTCTTGCTGGTGTCTATGCACAAAATGATAAAGCATTTTCTGACGCTGGTGTTGTAGATAAAAACGCTTGGGGTGTTCAGGTTAATATGATGAACTCAGTTTACTTACACGAAAACGGGACACACCTACAATTTAACCCCCAATATTCTATGGTTGATATGGGCGGGATGCTAGGCACTGTCAATTCATTGCAGCTGGATACTGCATTACAGTTTCCTATGACAGATAACCGTAAGCACTGGGGGAAGATCACTTACATTGAACGATTCAGCGATGCTACTCAATCATTTGGGCATGTAGATACTGGTCGTGAGTTACTATTTAGCTACAACTACTACTTATAATAAACATTCTTAAAAGAACACACAATATACAGTCACCCTTCCCCAGGGACTATTAAGTCGTGACTAAGAGCTAATGAAATACTTTCAGCATGGAAGAGAGTATTTCAACAAATGAAGCTTACTTATGAGTGAAACAAATAACGTACAATTTGAACGAACATCTAATAATTTAATTAACGAAAACATTGAAACTAAAATCAATAAAAAACCAGAATCATTTATTAGTAAGTGGACTGTGTTAATTATATTAATATTAGCTCAAACGATTGTTGTTTTTGATAACGGCACACTAATGATAGCGGCAGACTCCCTTACGGATACTTTGTCAATGTCTCTGTCAGAGTTACAGCAAGCCAATACTATCTACCCTATGGTCGGTGCAATTTTCATGATAGCGGGGGGAATGCTAGGAATGATCATTGGTTGGCGCTTACAACTTCAGCTTGGAATCGCATTATTAGTATTCAGTTCTATCGCAGCCGCTCTTGCACCTAATGCGAGCGTGTTCATATTCGGAGCAAGAGTGCTTGCTGGCTTAGGCGGCGGAATGATGGTCCCCGCGATTTTTGGTTATTGTACCGCGCACTACAAGGGTAAAGATCAAGCTCTCGCTTTTGGATTTCTCGCTGGCAGCGTCGGGCTAACAGGTATGCTAGCTCCTCTCTTTCTTGGCTACATCATTGATTCATTTAGCTATAGAGCCTCTTACTATTTAGTTGCAATATACTGTCTACTCGTCCTTATTTTCTCATTTACTCTAACGAATAAAAAAACCAACAACACCAACCTAAAGTTCGATTTTGGTGGCATGCTTCTTATCGGCACAGGTCTGCTTCTAATCATTGTTAGTGCTTTATATATCTCCAAGTGGGGGCTTATCTCACCTCTAACTCAATTCTCCATCGGCGGTTACGCACCAACAATCCCTATCTTTCTTTTAGGCGCTTTATTTGTCGTTCTCTTTATCAAATGGGAAGAGCGCATGGAACAGCACGAGCGAGATGTTATCTTTCCTAGAGCGTTGCGTCATAACAAACAAGTTTTGATAGGTATGTTTTACTGTGCAATGACTTACCTGCTCTATCCAACTATGATTTTTATTACGATTACCTACTTGCAACTTACAGGCATTTTTACCGCCACCGAATCGGGTCTCATTATTGGGCTAAATGCGTTTGGCATGGTTACAACGTCGATACTGACTCCAAGTAAGCTGTCACACTTTTCATCTAGAAAGCTTATTCTTCTGGCGAGTAGCTTCTGTGCGGTAGGCGTCACACTCATGTGGCTTGCTTACAACAACCAAGAGACAAGCTTCCTTATCTACGTTGCTCAATTTGTGTTTGGTTTAGGCTGCGGTATTTATGCTTCCCATGCACCCTACATTATTACGTCTTCTGTCAGTCAAAAGAACGCTGAGCAGTCGTCAGGGCTACAAACAACCTCACGTAACTTTGGGAAAGCATTAGGCGTCGCCATACTCGGTACTATTCTGGCGGTCAGTTATTCAAATTCATTCAAATCATACGCAGAGCAATCTCACGAGCTTTCATCAGATACTCATTCGTTGATTCGCAGTCAAATGGTTATTCCATTCTCAAGCGACATTGAACTAGCCAATATGATGACTTCTGCTCAAATCAGTAAAAACGAGCAAACTGTTATTTTGGATTTAGTCGAAGTAAGTCGATTGGAAGGACTGCGGTGTGCGTTTGGTGGGTTTTTCTTGTTACTTCTAATCAGTGTCACAGTGAGTCGAGGGCTTCGTAAGAATATACCTGACTCAAATAAGAGTTAACTAAGCTCAGTGAGCACCTAGGAAAAAACTCTCCGCTAAGTGTTTTCTGACTTGATTAAATTGATTGAATAGGTGCGTTTAATTTTCGTTAAACCATTCTATTCAATCGTTAATTCTAAACCGCAACGATTCGACAATATCGCTACTCAATGACTAAGCTACCATCATCTTTAAATTGCCAGAAATCAGCGTAAGCAACTTCCCACAAATACCCATCAGGATCAGAAAAGTAACCGCTATAGCCACCCCAGAAGACATCCTGAGCGGGTTTCTCTAATTTTGCCCCCGCTTCAACCGCTGTTTGTAGAATTTCGTCAACTTCTTCTTTGCGTCGAGTATTGTGCGCCAGTGTGATCCCAGAAAAACTCTCCGCGCTGCGAGCAGCAAATTTGTCTGATACATCTTTTGCTAGCTCTTGTAGTGGATACAGCGCTAAGCAAACGCCTTGACTCTTAAAAAAGACAATACCCTCTTCTGGTGATTTAGAGCTTTCAAATCCCAAAGCAGTATAGAACTGATATGAACGCGCCAAATCTTGCACGCCTAATGTGATAATGCTAACTCTTGGTTCCATCTAATCATCCTTAATATAAACACTGACAGGCGCTTAATCGAAGCGAAGCCCTTAATCGTAAGCCCTATTTATAACACTTATTTATAGAACACAGCACCGCTATTCACATCCAAATAAATCTTGTCGGCCTGCTTCATACCACCACAGTAGACAAAATAAACGTCTCTATCACTGTAGCGAATAGAGCGAACCCAACCGCCTAGCTCTTCAAAATCAACCGGGCTGCAAGTCTCTGCCTTCAACAGCTCATCGGTTGTTTTCAAAAACTTCACTTCATGAACTTTAAAATCGTCAGATTTATCGATATAAGTCATTAATGTATCATGACGCTCTTCTTTCGTGATCACTGGTGGATCTTCAACTAGCGCTTCCATAGGGATCCATTCCGCGATCTCTTCTCCCCCCTCTTCATAGACGTAGTAAACCGAAATCCGCCCCCAACCGTCACGCTCTTCCAAAATAGTGACATCGTCACCTCTATATAAAACACTCTCGATATAAGCGGCGTGATCTGGTCGCTCCCTAACACCTAGCTTCGGTGTGTTTACGTAGAAGTCCGTCACTTTTGGCGGTATTACGATTGGTTTATCAACTGTCGGCTCGGGAGCTTCTTCCTCTTCCTCTGTCATTGGAGGCGCAGAATTAGCCTCTTGCATCGGTAGCCAGTAGAACAGGTAAAAACCTGCACCTGCACCGCCGAGCCCAGCCACTAATAAGAGGATCATTATTATCTTTTTCATCAATCAAACTGACCTAATTAGAGAGTTCACTATTTTTTCAATCGCTCATAAACTTTATATCACTAATTTGCTTCCTATAATCAATATAGGTTCAACAATTATTAAGCGTGTATGCGTCATCATTTGGTATTCATCATTATAGCGGCGGTTTTGCTAATCTCTTTACCCACAAAGGTAAAAAGCCAGCATTGCGTTGAAGCACGATGGAACCAAGCTCTAAAAGAACAAACAGAAATTGAACATTGGTACAACCAAAGAGCACGCCGATTTAACCTCCTTTATGAGGAATACCAACAACAAATATTACTCAACAAAGAGTTTAGTTTAAATGAGCTTGTACAATTTTGGCGACCGGACACAACTGACTTTCACCAAAAGATGACACAACAAATAGCCTTGTCACTTCGGTATGCAACGCTAGTCGAATATGAGAGAGAGGCATTAAATGTCGGGATACCTAGCGTAAAAACGATACAAGAAAATTGGAAAAACTTTATCAATCACTGTCAAGATATGGATCTCAATGTAAATGCGCTTTCTAGCTATCAATACTATGTTTCTAATGATGAATTACTCCGAGAAATCGAGCTATTAAGCGCCAAGCTTAGTTATATGCAAAAGCAGTATGCCGACGAAGCACAAGCACTGTCAAAGGCTCGTGATGTAGCGAATGAGAAGTATCAACCTGAAGAGATGAACTAGAAATTCCGACACCCCATGCACTACTCGAATGCATTCATGTGACAGAGCTTTGAACCTAAGCTCTGTCTTGCTAATTGACTAACTTAGATTCAGATCATCGCATTTCGCTGCACAAATGAAATCATTTTTATGTAAACCACGTATAGAATGACTCCACCAAGTTACGGTCACTTTTCCCCACTCAAGTAAAATTGCAGGGTGATGACCTTCCACCTCAGCCAATTCTGAAATTCTATTTGAAAATGCCCAAGCCAGTTTATAGTTCTTAAAAGAGTAGGACTTAACGAGCTGTGGAATCGTATCGTGTTGCTTTAATTTCCAATCGACTAATTGACGAAGTAGTTCTTGTTGTTCTGCTTCTGTTAATGCGATTGATTCAAGGCCACAAGCTTCACATTGCATGTTATTTAACATTTGAGACTTCCTTTGGTTCAAATAACGGAGGAAATAGGTCGAGGTTCATAGCGGAGTGAACTTCGCTAGTCAGGTCATGTTGACTTAAATGATAGAGTTGTTTTAGGTCTTTTAAAACATAGTAAATTGGCTGCATGATGTCTATTCGATAAGGAGTTCTCAACACTTTACTAATATCAAAATCAACTCTTTTGGGCTTATTATCATCCAATGCATACTTCGTTTCCCCAGGGGATGACAAAATTCCACCACCGTAAATCTTAGTTTCCCCTTGCTCAATGACCAACCCAAATTCTACCGTAAACCAATAAAGCCTTGCTAAATAGACTCGCTGTTTATGATTCGCATGTTTGCCCAATTGACCGTATGCATGAGTAAAGTGTGCAAAGTCTGAATTAGTTAGCATGGCACAATGACCAAAGACTTCGTGGAAAAAGTCGGGTTCTTGCAGGTAATCAAACTCCTCTCTTGTTCTTAAAAAAGTCGCTACTGGAAATTGCTTGTTGGCCAGTAATTCAAAAAATCGGTCAAAACTAATAAGTGCAGCGACTGGCGCTAATTGCCATCCTGTTTGCTGTATCAAGACTTGGTTAATGTCGCTAAGTTGGGGAACATGATCAACTGGAAGGTTTAATAGAGATAATCCCTCTATATACGCATTGCATGCACGGCTTTCGACCAAAGGAAGCTGTCTCGAATAGAGTTCACTCCAGATTTCATCTTCGGTTTTGTCCCATTCAACATATCCATTGTTGTTTACTGGCTTAGACTGATATTTAGTCATCAAACATCCCTTGATTGCCCTATTACTTTAAGCCTATTTGCGATTCTAAGGCCATGCCAATAAACCGAGACAAATCCAACAGAATGCAATGTAACAATTTATTTACATCGTCAAGTTTTGTTTTATTATTCAGTCTCATGCTAACACCAACATTTGACACATTGCCGATCGCCATCAACACTTAACTTAGTCAATATTGGACGCAAAATAACGAGAATCGAATGTCAAACAACGCCCCTATCTGGACACCAAGCCAGCAGCGGATTGAAGAGTCAAATCTTCACCAGTTTATCCAGCACATTAACATGCAGGGTGAAGCCATTGAAGACTATGCGTCGCTACACGATTGGTCAGTTAATGACACCAAACAGTTTTGGCTAGAGATATGGCAATTTTGCGATGTCATCGGTTACAAAGGGGAATGTATTTTTGGCGAAGGTATCGCTAAATGGGGCGACTTCTACCCTGCTAGAGACACTATTTGGTTCCCACAAGCGCAGCTCAACTATGCTGAAAACCTACTCTCATTTGCATTTCAACAACCAAACGAAGTCGCCATTTGGTTCGCTAATGAACAAGAGTCGGTGAAGCAGTTATCGTGGCAGGAATTGTGTGATCAAGTATCCATTGTGCAGCAGTGGCTAAAACAGAATGGGGTTGAAAAAGGAGATGTGGTCGCCGGGTACTTACCCTATATTCCAGAAGCTGTCATCGCAATGCTCGCGACAACAAGCCTAGGTGCTATATGGACATCAACGTCGCCCGATTTTGGCAGTGATAGCGTGATTGAACGCTTTGGTCAGGTAAAGCCAAAAGTACTGTTTTGCTGCGATGGCTACCAGTTCAATGGAAAAACCTACTCCCTGCATGATAAGAACAATGACATTGTAAAGGCATTAAGTAGTATTGAGAGTGTTTGTGGCATCGACTACGCACGTACACAAGATAATCACTATGAATACCACCATCACTATTCTGATTGGGATTCGGTCATAGCGAACTACCTGCCAAGAGGCCTGCGTTATCAGCGCGTCGCTTTTAATGACCCGCTCTTTATTCTTTACTCTTCAGGAACAACGGGCAAACCAAAATGCATCGTTCATTCTGTTGGTGGTACGGTACTTAACCACCAAAAAGAGCATCAATTGCACTGTGATATTCAGCCTCTTGACCGAGTATTTTATTATACGACCTGTGGGTGGATGATGTGGAATTGGCATGTCTCTACTCTTGCCAGTGGCGCAACGCTAGTCATATACGATGGTAGCCCGATGTTCCCTGCCGCTGACTCGTTATGGAAACTTGCTGAAGAGGCAAAAGTGTCACTATTTGGAACATCAGCTAAATACCTACAAGCGTTAGAAAAAAGTACATTGGTCCCTCACGAGAAGTTTGATCTTGATGCATTAAAAACACTCTGCTCAACAGGCTCGGTTTTGTACCCAACCCAATTTGATTTCGTATACCGAAGCATTAAGGCAGATCTTCATTTGGCCTCTATTTCTGGCGGAACTGATATTTGTGGCTGCTTTGTACTTGGGAGCCCTATCACCCCTGTCTATCGTGGTGAGTGCCAAGTTAAAGGCTTAGGGCTCGATGTTGCAGTATTTAACTCGCAAGGCGAATCAATAACCCAGCAACGAGGTGAGCTTGTGTGTTGTAACAGCTTTCCGAACCAACCTGCTGGTTTTTGGCAGGACGGAGGCCAAAAATATCATGCAGCCTACTGGGATCGTTATCCCAATACATGGCACCACGGTGACGACGTGAGTCTTAGCGGCAGTCAAGGCATGACATTCTATGGTCGAAGCGATGCAACCTTGAATCCGGGTGGTGTACGCATTGGCACAGGCGAGATCTATCAGCAGGTAAATCAGCTCGATTACATACAAGATTCATTAGCAGTAGGACAATCGATAGAGGATGACGAGCGCATTTTGTTGTTTGTCCAAATGACGAACAACCAAACGCTTAATGATGCGTTATGCAATGATATTAAGCAGCTATTGAAATTAAAGTGCTCGCCTCGACATGTTCCTTGGGCGATATTTGCCATTTCAGACATACCGAGAACAAAATCTGGAAAACTAGTAGAATTGGCCGTCAAACAGGTAGTCAATGGGCAAGAGGTGTTGAATAGAGAAGCGATCGCTAACCCAGAACGACTTGATGACATCGCACAGCTAATTCGCTCCTAGCTTTAAGCCAGTTCATCGCATAATTGCTTTGCAACGTCACCACTGTCTCTAGAGGGATATGGAAAAGTCTGGTTAACTTTTCTTACCAACACCCATCAATACTGAACGCTTACCATGTTTAGTATCCATTTCAAACGCGATGGAAACACTGACAGAATCAAAACCAACGCTGGTTAACACTTGCTCTACTTTGGTTTGACTTAGACCAAAGTCAGCATTTTCCTCAGCGAGCCAATCCCAATGGACGAAAATACCATCGTTGTCCAAAATAGAGTAAATGACATTGGCTGTTTCTGCAAAGCTAGGTAAAAAACCACAAACTGATGAAGCAACAACAACATCAAACTGGTTTCTAAAAGCAGGATGTTGTGCAACAAGCCCACGAGTTAGCTCATCAACAACAGGCTCTACGTTTGGTAGCTCTTTCATATCGAGCTGCTCAATCATCGCTTCAGACGAATCCAGTGCAACGATATCTTTCGCTGTAGACACCATTTTTTGGCTCAGAAGGCCGGTTCCACATCCAAAATCAAGAACATGCTTGCCTTTCAAGCTAGTCTGCTGTGTTAGCTGTTCAAATACGTGAGATGCAAACTCAGACGTTGCTTGTTCCGTTTCCCAAGTTTTCGCGTATTCGTCCCATTCGTTCGCCATCATGATCTCCCTGTAAAATCTTTCATTTGGCAATAGGCTCAAGAGTAAACCAAAATGAAGCGCGAAGGTATCTCTTCGACAGACAAATTAACAATATTTGTATATGATTCATGGACTCGATCCAGATTGTACAACAAATGAACTTATCTCAAATTGAAGCTTTTTGCCGAGTTGCTGATACAGGCTCTGTCTCTGAAGCCGCGCGACAACTTGAATGTAACCGAACGAAATTAAGCATGGCCATCAAGGCCCTTGAGAAAGAGCTCGCTACTGAGCTTTTTGTTCGTAGTGGCAACAATGTTGAATTATCAGAAGCAGGTAAGGCTATATATAAAGACTGTGAGAACTTAATCGTGACCGCTTCTCGCATCAAGCAAACGTGTTTGCATGCCTCTGGGGAGTTTAATGCTGAGGTCTGGATCGCTCGAGACGACTCTCTTCCTGACGATATTTGGCAAGATCTCGCCCACACCATGAACAAACGTTTTCCAGCGACCTCTTTTAATATTGTCCTAGCGTCGAGTGGTGACTTATCCAATCTTGTTGAAACTCAGCAAGTTGACTTCGCTTTTGGCGTTGATTATGAGCGCACCGATGACCCACGAATTACCTATCAGCCTTTGGGTAAAATACGAATGATGTCGGTCTGTAAAAGTGATCATTCACTCAGTAAGCTTGGCCGAGTCTCTGACGAAGTATTACGAAATTCAATGCAAGCGATCATGGTTTACCTTAATGAGAAAGATAATCCAGAACTACAACCGTTCTCTCTTCGTCATATCGGCTTCTCTAGCTTTGACTATATGCTCGCCACAATTCTAACGGAAAATGCTTGGGGCGTGCTTCCTGAGCCCCTCATTCGACACCACCTAAGGCAGCAAAAGCTCTCTGTCATCAAGCATACGTATGGTTTAACCCAAGAAGATTATTGTATGTTTACTGCAGCAGGCATGTCTGAACACCCAGGGATGGTGTGGCTTGCGGATAAGCTCAGCGATTACCTATTTGATTTTTGATTACATTTAATAGATGCATCATTTGGTGACAAATCAGCCAGCGTCAATTTTACTGACAGATAAATATAACACTAACCCATTGAAATATAACAATTAAGAACCATCCCTCACCTTTCACGAAAGTTAACAAATTATTAACCGTTGCTATATTTCCCTCTCAGGCCAAGAATGAAGAGGTGTTTATGACGAGTAATATTTATGTGCGCCAGAACAAACCAGAATGAAAAACAAGTGCTTAGCTTCTCAGCCCTATTAGCATTGGCATTTGCTTTAGGTGGACTAACGCTTGGTTGGTTTGTCGGTTCCTTGGTCATCATGTTCGATGGTGTCTATTCTCTCGTCAGTCTACTGTTAACTTTATTGTCACTCGCCGCTTCTCGTTACATTCAATCACCGTCAAAAGCTACTTTTCCTCTAGGAAAAGCGATACTTGAACCCGTGGTAATTTCTATAAAAGCCATCACAATTCTAATTATTGTTGGTTACTCTGTCTATTCAGCCGGCTTAGCGATGCTTAGTGGTGGCCGAGAGGTCGATACATCAATTGCAACAGCATTTGGGGTTATTAATGTTCTGGGTTGTGGATACGCTTGGTGGTACATCGCCAATAAAAGTAAACGCTTCTCTTCCGGGCTAATAAAAGCAGAATCAAAGCAGTGGCAAATGGATACTCTACTCAGCGTCGCCGTGACTTTAGGCTTTGTTACTGCATGGTTAATCACGCTTACTGAGTTATCTCACTATGCTGTTTATGCTGACCCTATGATGATGCTGCTGATGTCGTTCTATTTCATTAAAGTGCCATTTGATATGCTAAAAGACGCAATGAAAGAGCTGTTAACCATGGCGCCAAACCAAGACATTTGCTCAACCGTTGATGACGATGTGTGCGCGGTCGATAAAGAGATGAAACAGGATTTAGATATAGAACTAGCTGCCGTTACAAAAGTGGGCAACGAACTGCGAGTTAGTGTTGATGTTCATTCACATAGCGATCAAATCAACACTAACGAGCTTGAAAAAACGCGTCATGCACTAACCAAGCGTTTATCAAAATTACCACTAGACCTTCAGTTAACAATGAACCTTGCCAGCTAATAGTGATATTCGATATTCACCCCGTCGAATTACATTCGCTAATGTTCTCGTGTATACCACCAGCATATTAACGAGCCAGCTGTCACCATTGCTACACCTTGCCAAAAAGTAGACGTAAGGCTCACATTCAAAATATAAGAAGCGATTAGGGTCGACATTACGGGGGTGAAATAAGACAAAGATGCTAAAAGCACCATGTTGCCTTTTAATATCGCAAAGTTCCATAGTGCGTACCCACCACCAATTACCATACCCGCAAGCAGTAAATTAAATGACGCTGGAACGGTAAATTCCATACCCTGCTCATCACTAACAAAGTATTGAATCCATAGCGTCACGGCCGTTAGTATAAAAAATATTACAATGGCATTTTGGCCGTTCGCCAATCGCTTAGTGACATTGCAATAAATAGCCCAAATAAAAGCACCGATAAATGCCATGCTATACGTTGCTGGATTGGTTGCCACATTACTCATGAGTTGTGCAACGGTGAAATCCCCATCACCGATCACGGCCCAAACCACACCAAAAAGAGCAATAAAAATTCCGGGATACACCAAACCATGAGTTTTTTTCTTACTCACGACGACGGCCAACAACACTGTTAAGGCGGGCCAAAGGTAGTTAATCACCGCCATTTCTAACGCTTGATGTCGGTCATTTGCCATTCCCAAAGCCAAAGCAAGGCAGATTTCGTAGCTGACAAATAGAACCGATCCTATCAAAACATAACGAGGTGAAAACCGCCCCAACTTAGGCACACCCATAACGAGAACGAGAAATAGCGAAGCAACGGTGTAAAGAAGCGCAGCACCGCCTATAGGTCCAAAATCTTCTGCAACAGTACGAGCAAGCCCAATGAGGCAGCTCCATAGGAAAATCGCAGCTATTCCACACATTGTATATCTATGATTATTCAACAAGTTTTAGTCTTCTAGCACATTTAGTTGACTGCAGAATAACACAACCATTTGATTAACCTAGATTAAAAATAACATCATCGTTTGAGTGTTCTATACTAATTAATGTCGCAGGTTTTCTAGTTTTTCCGGGTCAACATAATGATAATTAAAGGTAAGATTTCAGAGCGTTACGATAATCAAAACTATGGGTATATAACCCCAGATTTGAGTTCGTTGCGTATCAAGTTTTACTTTGATGATATTAAAGGCGACCCCTCTCTATTACTCGTTCATGATCGTGTCGTATTCAAGTTATCAAAAGATAAAGCAGGCCAAAGTATAGCGACGAAAATTGAACGGCTTAGGCACTTACACCCACTTCTCATCGTTGCTGTCTGGTTCTTCGCAAGCTTAACGGGTTGTGTGTGGTACTTTGGCTACCCTATTGATGTCTTAAACTATTACACCTTTATTAATCTTCTGGTCATTTTCATCGTTTGGCTTGATAAGCGTGCAATTAAATTAAATAAACCCACAACGGGCGAAGCAAGTTATTTATTCTTCGCGCTAATTGGCGGTTGGATATGCAGCCTCATTTTTCACTATGTTTGGCACCTTAAACAGAAATCGTTCTTCTATCAGGTGTTCTTGTTCCTCATAATCACTGGGCACGTCGCCTTTTTTGGCTGGACGCTGACCGCCTATGGAACCTTTTGGCTTGAACAACAATTAATAGCTTTAAAGCCGCTGGTAACAAGCCTTCGAGAAATACTGTCACGGTATTAAGCTCAATAGTGAGCTGGTCAATAACCGCTAACTAACCTTTTGATAAATCGCTCCTTAATTGTTTTATTTCCTCCAAGATTAAGAATAATTAATGAAAGCACAACCGCTCCTTAATCCTCACTTATTTATCCTAGAGAAATAATCAATATAAAAAGGATAAGAGATGAACATACTTGGATATTTACAAAAAATAGGTAAGGCGCTGATGGTGCCAATAGCCGTACTCCCTGCAGGCGGTCTGATGTTAGGTTTAGGCTATGCTTTGGACCCTACTGGTTGGGGTGAAAATAGTGCTATTGCAACCATCTTAGTTTACGGAGGCAAAGGCATTATGGATAACCAAGCATGGTTATTCGCAGTCGGTGTTGCTTACGGTCTTGCTAAAGATAACAACGGTGCCGCTGCCCTTTCAGGTCTTCTTGGATTACTCATCATTGAAATGATCGTAGGAAACGTAGCCGTCATATCCCAAATTACCGGTGTTCCGGTCAGTCAAATGACCAGCTCTGAGCTAATTGCATCTGAGGCTTCCGTCAGTGCGTTTACGGGCATCATGATGGGTATTGTTGCAGCGACACTGTACAACCGCTTCCACACTATCAAGCTCCCTGCGGCTTTAGGCTTTTTTGGCGGTCGACGCTTCATTCCAATCGTAACTTCACTCGCTGCAATCACCATCAGTTTAGCAATGGTCTACATATGGCCTGTCGTTTATGGTGCATTAGTTGATTTTGGTATTGCGATTTCAGAACTAGGCGCAGCCGGCGCTGGGCTGTATGGGTTCTTCAACCGTCTTCTTATTCCTGTTGGCCTTCACCACGCGTTAAACCAAGTGTTCATTTTTGATTTAGTCGGTATTAATGACATTTCAAAACTTTGGTCAGGCACTGGAGAACTCGGTGTAACGGGTATTTACCAAGGTGGTTTATTCCCTGTGATGGGCTATGGCTTACCAGCAGCGTGTTTAGCAATGTACCATTGTGCGAAGCCTGAAAACAAAAAGAAAGTAGGTGGCATTTTAGGTGCATCAGCATTAACAGCAATTCTTACGGGTGTAACCGAGCCAATTGAATTTGCCTTTATGTTTGTCGCTCCTGTTCTCTTCGTAATTCATGCTCTGCTCACGGCATTATCACTGTATATCGCAGCTAGCATGCAATGGATTGCCGGTTTTACTTTCAGTGCAGGACTTATTGATTTCGTATTGTCATTCAACCTACCGCTTGCAATGAAACCTTATATGCTAATCGTACAGGGAATCTGTTTTGCGGCGATTTACTACTGTGTATTCCGCTTCGCAATCATCAAATTTGACCTTAAAACACCAGGTCGTGAAGATGATGAAACAGAAGAAGTGGCAACAGTAAGCTCTAACGAGAAAGCTGCTCTTTATCTAAAAGCATTAGGCGGACACCAAAACCTTGAGACCATTGACTCATGTATCACACGCTTGCGATTGACATTAAAAGATATCTCAGTCGCTGACGAGAAAGCTTTAAAAGCCATTGGGGCAATGGGTGTCGTGAAGATTGGTGGCAATAATCTACAAGTTATCATCGGTACGGAAGCTGAAGAAATTGCGCATGCAATGAAGCAGATTCCTGCTAGCCAAGACTTAACCGGGCTATCAACACCAGCTCAATAGCGCCCGAAGATAGTATTTTAAGTACAATAAAGCCAAAGCATACGCTTTGGCTTTTTCTTGATTAGACTAAGCACTTTACTTCTAGTGATCGAAATAAATTCTCGCTCTTAGCCCTGGGTTGTTGTCTCTCAAAATCAAGCGGGCATTATGCCGGTTGACCACGGCATCAACTAATGAAAGACCTAATCCATTGCCATGCTCACTTCTACTTTTATCAGCTCGGTACATAGGTCGGCACACATTTAGTTTATCAGCATCCGAAATCCCTATACCGGAATCAGTCACAACGACACCAAAATGATCAACGATCACCTCAACACGACCGCCTTCAGGCGTATATTTAACTGCGTTTTCAATGAGGTTAAAGACTGCTCGAAAGAGTAACGATCGGTCTCCTATCACTGAGCAGGGGTGGTCTTCACGAAGAGTCATTGACTGTAATTTCAACTCGGCCAAAGGTGAAATAAACTCCATTGCATCTTTCGCTATCAACCCCAAGTCAACACGTTCGGTTTGAACCATTAGCTGACCACTATTCAACTTAGCTATTTCCAACATGCTATTAAACAGAGAAAGAATCAGCTCTAACTCATCGTGGCAGATCGACAGTTGCTCTTGCTGCCCCTCGGGTAAATCTGATTGTGACAACATGTCTTCGAGTCGTAACTTGAGGCGAGCCATTGGCGTTCGCATATCATGCGCCATCCCAACCGTTAGAGACTTGAGCGATGATTCGTTTTGCGCCATTTGTTCAATCATAAAATTGAGATGGATCGCTATGACATCGAATTCATCATCTTGCTTTGAAACAGGAATTTTTACATTTCGCTCGCCACAGAGCACTCGGTTCATCGATTTATTGATAAGCTCTATTTTTTTTAGCATTACAACGGTAAAAAATAATGCAGCAACTAACATGACAGCAATCGGAAATACGACTCCCGATAGCACAATAGGGATCAGTGATTTACGAAACGCATCAACACTTGCGGGGTCAATACCAATTTCCAATTGATGGTCTGTGCCAATACGAATATAAGTCTTATTATTGACGGACAAAGAACTTACAGGGTAATAGTGAGCACTATAAACTGGCTCTTCATACTCAGAGAGTTTATAAAAGAAAGGGGTTTTGGTCACTTGCTTAGTCCGTAGAAAGGTCTCTACTTGTTCTTTCCCTTGTTTTGCCACAAAACTAAACTCGAGAATTTCATCGTTGAGCTGCTTAGTAAGTTGTTGTTGATGAAAAGCGTCGGAATCTAAATATACTTTTCGTATTACTACGATATTTACAATCGTCACTAAAATAAACAAGGTAATAAGTGTCTTAAAAATCGATGACCGTGTCAGTGTATAATCATCGACGAAGGACATAGCCAGCCCCTCTCACTGTATGGAGTAAATCCCGACAATCTGCGTCCTCAAGTTTTCGCCTTAAGTTGGCCACATGAACATCAATCACATTTGTTTTTGGATCAAAGTGGTAGCTCCAAATACTTTCAAATAAACGCATACGCGAGACCACTTGCTCACTGTGCTCAATAAAATACTGGAGTAATTGAAACTCTTTAGGCTGCAAGTTAAGTTCTTGATGATTACACATCACACGATGTGCTTTTAAATTCAGCTCAAGACAGTCATAGCTGAGTATGTTTTGAAACGGTGTCTGCCTTTGAGTTCGATTAATGATGATATCGACTCTAGCGATCAACTCTGCCAACGCGAAAGGCTTTATCAAATAATCATCGCTGCCCGCTTGTAGACCATCAACTCTGTCTTCCACGCTGTCCATTGCGCTCAATATCAAGACGGGTAGATCTTCTTGGGTTGCCTTTATAGCAGATAGCACTTTCATTCCATCTAGATATGGCAACATTCGATCAAGAACAACCAACTGGTACTCACTACTGAGTGCCATCATAAGGCCTTGCTTGCCGTCTTCTGCTTGGTCGACAGAATAGCCGTGCTCCTGCAAACCTTTAGCAACAAACTCTCTGGTCGTCATATCGTCTTCGATGATGAGTATTTTCACAACATCTCCTCACTTTGGGGGCTTTAAGGGTATCGTATTCATAAAGGGAGTGGTATAAAAATGGCTCGCGTGACTAATGCGAGCCATAACGGTTTAGGGGGTAAACCGCGTATTCTTATTCGTCTTTAAGGACTAAGTCAGTATGACTTATCTTATATTTAGTTCTGATGGATAGAACATTAAAGATTCTTAATGCAGAACATGATTAAAGGTCTTGACCGTACAAAACAATTAATAAATTCAACTTGTCAGTACACTTTTCTTTCGACACCTAACAAGTGTTAGTAGCGGCATCATCAGTAATGCAAACCAGCCTATAGAACCACCACCAGAGTCACCACCTGTATCGGTTGTAACACCGTCAGTGTCAACTACACTAGAATCCTCATTACGTATTAAGCTACGTATACCATTGGTTGTGACAACATAATACTTTGGATCTTCTTGACCATTGATAACTTGGCTAATCCAAGATTGATAATCATAGACCTCAGTGAAAGCAGATGAATAAGGAGCAGATGAATCTCCGCATGTTTTGGGTCCAAAGCTAGTGATCCCTATTTGTTGCCCTCCCCAAAATAGCGGCCCGCCTGAATCACCATTACAGGTAGAGTTTTTATACCCGCTTCCACCAACAGCACTAGTAAAACAAATCTGCTTATTTGACATTCGGCTATCGCAGGTTGCATTATTTTCTTGAGTTAACGTTGTCTCGAGTAAAAGATTACCACCATCCACGTTACCCTCAATCAAACCATGACCGATGGTGGTCGAGTTACCCGTATACTCCAACGTAGAGCCCGTATAATTCGTCGTTGTATTAAGCAAAGCGTAGAAGTTACCAACGTTAAGTGCCGTTTCTAATTTAAGAATAGCGATATCATTCGCGTATAAGTCGCTATCACTGTCAGAATAATCTGTAGGGTAATAGTATTTTTCGACTCTCGCTTTATCGACCCCGCCATTCAAATAATCAGACTCATCTTCAAGCCCCGGGGCGACATAAAAATTCAACATCCCATCAAAATCATCATAAATGCAATGGGCAGCTGTCAAGATATACTGCGAATTGATCACCGTCGCCCCACAGTAGTTACCATAAGATGAGCCGTTGTCATAAAAAAGACTGGCAAAGCTAGGATAATTGGCTATATCTGCGCTACTACCATTAACAATATATGCACTTACATCAGAAGCAAATGCATTAAAACTCAGTGAAGCACAGCCTAAAAGCAGGCCACTAACGCGCATACAACTTTTGTTCATCAAGTAATCCTTCTTAACTGAACATTGATTAGGTGAATATGTCCATATAGTACCTAAGTGCCAACAACAAAAAAACCCTCGGAAAGAGGGCTTTTACTTCATTCCTTAGTACTAGTATAAGCTACCCACGGAAATAACGCTGAGGAACAAACGGCATTTTTTCTACTGTCATTGGAAGCTTTTTACCACGTACTTCAGCAAACAGTTCTGTACCAACAGCCATTAGGTCAGCTCTTACATAAGCCATTGATACTGGCTTGCCAGCATTTGGTCCAGCTGTACCACTTGTTACGATGCCTACTTTGTTATCTTCTGCATCAAAAAGCTCAGTACCTTCACGTACTGGTGCTTTCGTTTGACCAATCAAACCAACACGTTTACGCGTTACGTCTTTAGTGATGATTTGGTTTAGGATGATATCTGCACCAGGGAAACCGCCTGCACGTTCACCATCTGTACGACGTACTTTTTGAATGCCCCATAAAAGGCTAGCTTCAACTGGTGTTGTGGTCGTATCAAGGTCGTGACCGTACAAACATAGACCACACTCTAAGCGAAGTGAATCACGTGCGCCTAGGCCAATCCATTCGACTTCTTCAAACGACGTTAACTTACGACCCAAAGACTCAGCATGCTCAGATGGCACTGAAATCTCGTAGCCATCTTCACCCGTGTAACCACTACGGCTTACGATACATTCAACGCCATCGATATCTAGAGTTCTTACATCCATAAACACCATGTCTGCAACTTCTGGTTGAATCTGAGACAATACAGTGACGGCTTTTGGTCCTTGAAGTGCAAGTAGTGCGCGATCTTCAATAATTTCAAGTTCTACACCTGAAGGTAGATGTGCTTGTAGGTGGGTAATGTCTTGCTCTTTACATGCAGCATTAACAACAACAAATAGATGATCGCCTTGGTTCGCCACCATAAGGTCATCCATAATACCGCCCTGCTCATTGGTAAAGAACGCATAACGTTGATTGCCTTGTGGAAGGTCGATGATATCAACAGGAACCAATGACTCTAAGAATGCAGCTGCCCCTTCACCGTGCAGGCGTAGTTGCCCCATATGAGACACATCAAACAAACCAGCAGCGTCACGAGTATGAAGATGCTCTTTTTTAACGCCAAGTGGATACTGAACTGGCATGTCGTACCCTGCGAACGGTACCATCTTTGCGCCTACTTCAACGTGTAGGGTATGCAGCGGGGTCTTCAAAAGTTCTTGATTCGTTAGTTCTTGAGACATTTTCTTCTCCGGTAGGTCAGACACAGCGTATCTATTTATTTAACTGGTTCGATTATTTAACTAATTCGACAAAGTTAATGAGTGCATTGGGCGATTAACCGCTTTTCACAACTAATAGCTTTTAGCTACTTATTGCTTTAGCTAACCATAGCTTTAACGACTAATCACATGAGCGACTGTTAATGTGGCAATGTTTTATAATGTGACAATGTTTTAGTGAGCTTTCCACTTTCTAAATTCACTTAGGTGGAAATCTTGTTTCCTATAATAAACAAGCATGACGACTTTTCCACCTTTAACAAGTTCCCCACAGCTCAAAGTGTGACATTTAACATACTAATTACAATAATCAGCCCAAATAAAAAGCGCCCATTCGATTCATTCCAAATCAAACAGGCGCTTTTCAATCGATTTACTTAAAAACGAAAACGGTTGCTTTCACTATAAGAAATTTGTATCCCTCACTTTAAACATCACGAATTGTCGTATTTACTTCGCGGTCACCCACAAAATGTGCGCATCTTCCTCACTGGTAGAGATCAACATATGGCCCATATTCGCGTCATAATAAACACTATCACCTTCGCTCATTGACACTGGTTCGTAAAACTCAGAATAGAACAATACTTCACCAGAAAGAATCAACAAGAACTCTTCACCATCGTGTCTTACCCAATCCCCATACTCTTCAAACTTACGTGCATGAATGCGGCTTTTGAACGGCATCATCTTTTTATTAGAAAGCTGAGTGGCAAGCAATTCATGCTCATAAGTTGGGGTAGGATGTGCTTTACCTTCACCAGAACGGGATATATCACGACGCCCCGTTGCAACTTTTTTCCTAGGTGGCTCAAAGAGTTGAGGCATATTTATCTGCAAACCAAGCGCCAATTTCTGCATTGCTTGAAACGTTGGTGAGATCTGTTCATTTTCTATTTTACTTAACGTAGAGCGAGCTAAGCCCGTTCGTTGACTAGCCTCTTCTAACGTAATACCAAGCTTAGCTCGAATGTCTTTGATTCGCTCTCCAAGCTTTAATGGCTCTATGTTTTGATCCGTTGATTCTTTGGCCAACGTTAAAGATGGGTACTCGTCATAGATGTCTTCTGACATGCTTTTCCCTCTACTATTGTTACTTCCTGTCTGTGAGTATTCATTGTTGCATGAAGCGACTAATTGATTAAAGACCACACACCAAAATAAAGCGTGCTCTCGGTAACAGAAATGGAAACTAGGTTTCCTATAGGAAATTTTTGATTGATTGTTTTTGTGGCTGGGGGTATGTTATCGACTTGTTAGATGAAGAGATGCAGTTTTTGGTTTGACCTAAGTTCGTTTTATTGAGCATTTGGTTGAATCGCTTTTACCCATTTTAGGGACTTATTCGCGCTGTATTGCTGTTAGAAATCAATGGTTGTTAGATGCAAGTTGTTCCACCTAAACCATGCAGATAACACCGCCTATAAACAGTATTACAGTTATAAACGAAAGATTTAGCAGGCAACAACAATAATGCAAGCTTGCTATTAAATTGGAAGACCTCTGCCATGAACAAAGCTTACTCGAACCACAGCCTAGACAGTTTTTTCACCACCAACCTTGGTGCTACTGACGATGCCGTATTTGCAGGCATCCAAGCTGAGAACACGCGTCAAAACGAACAAATTGAATTAATCGCCTCAGAAAACATTGTTTCTAAAGCGGTTATGCAAGCGCAAGGTACATGCCTAACTAACAAATATGCAGAAGGCTACCCTGGTCGTCGCTACTACGGTGGTTGTGAACATGTTGATACAGTAGAAGCGATTGCTATTGAGCGCGCTAAAAAGCTGTTTAACTGTGGCTATGTGAATGTTCAGCCTCACTCTGGTGCTCAAGCGAACGGTGCGGTCAAACTAGCGCTTCTTCAACCGGGCGACACAATTCTTGGTATGTCTTTAGACGCAGGTGGCCACTTAACTCATGGTGCGCGCCCAGCAATGTCAGGAAAGTGGTTCAATGCTGTTCAATATGGCGTTGATCGTGACACTCTAGAAATCGATTACGATGCCGTATTAGAACTAGCTAAAGAACATAAGCCGAAGATGATCATCGCGGGCGGTTCAGCTATTCCGCGCACTATCGATTTTGCTAAATTCCGCGCAATCGCTGATGAAGTCGATGCAATCCTAATGGTCGATATGGCTCACATCGCCGGCCTTATTGCTACTGGTGCTCACCCTAGCCCACTTCCTCACGCTCACGTTGTAACAACAACAACGCATAAAACATTGCGTGGCCCACGTGGCGGCATGATTCTAACAAACGACGAAGCGATCAATAAGAAGATCAACTCAGCAGTATTCCCTGGTCTTCAAGGCGGTCCACTGATGCACGTTATCGCAGCTAAAGCGGTCGCATTTGGTGAGGCACTTGGTCCTGAGTTTTCGACTTACATTGATTCTGTCATCAACAACGCGAAAGTTCTTGCTGAAGTCCTGCAAGCTCGTGGCTGTGACATCGTTACAGGTGGAACAGATACACACCTAATGCTAGTCGACCTACGTCCTAAAGGACTAAAAGGTAATAAAGCAGAAGAAGCATTAGAACGTGCAGGGATCACATGTAACAAAAATGGCATTCCATTTGATACAGAAAAACCTATGATTACATCGGGTATCCGTTTGGGTACACCAGCAGGAACCAGTCGTGGTTTCGGCAGTGAAGAATTTAAGCTCGTCGGTGAGTGGATTGGTGACGTACTAGATGGTCTTGTTGAAAGCCCTGAAGGTAACCCAGAAGTTGAACAGCGTGTTCGCAAGCAAGTGAAAACGCTGTGTGCTCGCTTCCCACTGTACCAATAAGAATTGAACAACATTTTAAAAACTAATAGTTATTTTTGGAGATAAGCAATGGATAACACACTAAAGTTTGCAGAGAGCCACGAATGGGTTAAAGACAATGGTGACGGCACTGTAACCATCGGAATTTCAGCTCACGCACAAGAAATGCTTGGCGATGTCGTATTTGTCGACCTACCAGAAGTTGAAGACGAAATCGAAGCGGGCGAAAGCTTCTCTTTGGTTGAATCTGTTAAAGCAGCGTCTGACATTTATGCTCCTGTAACTGGTGAGATTGTTGAAATCAATGAAGAGCTTGAAGATAGCCCTGAGCTGATTAATGAAGAGTCTTACGAAGGTGGCTGGATAGTAAAAGTTAAGCTTTCTGACCCATCAGAGCTTGATAATCTAAAAAATGCTGAAGAATACCTAAACTCTATCGAAGATGAGTAATTAGGAAGACAAATTAAAGCTGCCTTGTTACCCCAACATTGGCAGCTTTTTTTCAAGATGAACATCAAGCGCATCATCTCGTAATGAATTGCGATTGATTTCCATCTGTTAAAGAAGGTAAAGGAACAATGACTGAATTACTTCAAAGCCCGTTACTAGCCGATCTGGGCACACAAAACGAATTCGTTGCACGTCACAACGGTCCAAATAAAGCGGATCAACAAAAGATGCTAGAAGCGATTAACGCCGCTAGCCTTGAATCTCTTATTGATGAAACGGTTCCAGCACAGATTCGCGTTGAACAGCCAATGACGCTTGCTGCGCCAAAAAGCGAAACGGACATGCTGGTGGCGATGAAAGAATTCGCTAATAAGAACCAAGTTAAACGTACCTTTATCGGACAAGGTTATTACAACACCTTCACTCCTAACGTTATCTTACGTAACGTACTAGAAAACCCAGGTTGGTACACAGCGTACACGCCTTATCAGCCTGAAATCTCACAAGGCCGATTAGAAGCACTACTTAATTTCCAACAAATGGTGATGGATTTAACGGCGATGGATATTGCCAACGCATCACTGCTTGATGAAGCAACAGCCGCAGGCGAAGCGATGACGCTTTGTAAACGCGCTGGAAAAAGCAAAAGCAAAGTCTTCTTTGTTGCAGACGATGTGCACCCTCAGACGCTAGAAGTTGTTAAAACTCGCGCAGAGTACATCGGTTTTGAAGTGTTAGTTGGCGCTTTAGAGACATTGCCACAACAAGACGTGTTTGGCGCTCTGGTTCAATACCCAAGCACAACAGGTCAAGTACAAGACCTCACTGACGTAATCGCAGCAGCACAAGCAAACAAAACTTTGGTAACTGTAGTTACTGATCTGCTTGCTTCTACTCTATTAAAGCCTGCTGGTGAAATGGGCGCTGACGTCGTCATCGGTTCATCGCAACGCTTCGGTGTTCCTATGGGATACGGCGGTCCTCACGCTGCATTCATGGCAACACGTGACAAACACAAGCGTACAATGCCAGGTCGTATCATTGGTGTCTCTGTAGACTCGAATGGCAACCAAGCACTGCGTATGGCTATGCAAACTCGTGAGCAACACATCCGCCGCGAGAAAGCGACATCAAACATCTGTACCGCTCAAGCTCTACTTGCAAACATGGCGTCATTCTTTGCTGTGTACCACGGCGCTGAAGGTCTACGTACTATCGCTCGTCGTACGCACCACATGACAGCAATTTTAGCGGCTGGCCTAACGAAATCTGGTTTTGAGCTTGCTCACAACAGCTTCTTTGACACAATTACGCTAAATACCGGTGATCAAACAGACGCGCTTTATGCGAAAGCACAAGCGGCTGATATCAACCTACGTAAGCTACCAAATCAGATAGGTGTGAGCCTTGATGAGACGACAACAACATCTGATATCGAAGCGTTATTCGCTATCTTCAATGTTGCTGAAGATTTCAATGCACTATCAACTGAAATTGCTACGAACGAGTTTGCAGCAATTCCAGAGAGCTGCCGTCGTGAGTCTAAATTCCTAACTCACCCTGTTTTCAATACGCACCACAGCGAAACGCAAATGATGCGTTACCTGAAGCAGCTAGAGAATAAAGATTTCTCGCTGACTCACGGTATGATCCCGCTGGGTAGCTGTACGATGAAGCTTAACGCGGTTGCGGAAATGATTCCGGTCACTTGGCCTGAGTTTAGTGAACTGCACCCATTTGCTCCACTAGAGCAAGCTGCAGGCTACACAGCACTAGCACAAGATCTAAAAGAGAAACTGTGTGAAATTACTGGCTACGATGATTTCTCACTACAACCTAACTCTGGTGCTTCAGGTGAATACGCAGGTTTAATTGCGATTCAACGTTACCATGCTAGCCGTGGTGAAGGTCACCGTAATGTGTGTCTGATCCCTAGCTCTGCGCACGGTACAAACCCAGCGACAGCGTCAATGGTTTCTATGAAGGTTGTAGTTGTTAAGTGTGATGAAGATGGCAACATCGACATGACAGACCTAGCAGCGAAAATCGAGAAGCACCACGATAACCTTTCAAGCATCATGATCACTTACCCTTCAACGCATGGCGTATACGAAGAGCAAGTGAAAGAAGTATGTGAAATGGTTCATGCTGCTGGCGGTCAAGTTTACCTAGATGGCGCGAACATGAACGCACAGGTTGGTCTTACGTCTCCAGGCTTTATCGGCTCTGACGTATCTCACCTAAACTTGCACAAAACATTCTGTATCCCACACGGTGGTGGTGGTCCGGGTATGGGTCCTATCGGTGTTAAATCACACCTAGCACCTTTCCTACCAGGTCACATCGAGAATGGTTCACAAGGTACGGATTACGCAGTATCTGCTGCAGATCTAGGTAGCGCATCTATCTTACCGATCTCTTGGGCGTACATTGCCATGATGGGTGAACCTGGACTTAAAGAAGCAACCAAGGTGGCGATTCTAAACGCAAACTACGTGATGGAAATGCTTCGTCCTCACTACCCTGTTCTTTACCGTGGTACTAACGGCCGCGTAGCACACGAATGTATTATTGATATTCGCCCGCTAAAAGAAGAGACAGGCATCAGCGAAGAAGATATCGCTAAGCGTCTAATGGACTACGGTTTCCACGCGCCAACGATGTCATTCCCTGTAGCAGGCACATTAATGGTAGAACCAACTGAATCTGAAGATTTAGAAGAGCTAGACCGCTTCTGTGAAGCGATGATCGCGATTCGTCATGAAATGACAGCGGTAAAAGAAGGCGCTTGGCCACTAGATAACAACCCACTTGTTAATGCTCCACATACACAAGTAGACCTATCTAGCGAAGAGTGGGATCGTCCTTATTCACGTGAACTGGCATGTTTCCCTACATGGTCCACTAAGCAGTCTAAGTACTGGCCTACGGTAAACCGCGTTGATAACGTGCACGGTGATCGTAACCTGATTTGTTCTTGCCCAAGCATTGATCATTACCAGTAAGGTTTTAATTCTCCCGTTGGAGTTTAGAACAACCTAAATTAAAAAATGGACAAACTTCGGTTTGTCCATTTTTTTGCCTATAGAATATAGCGACCCTAAACGTCCGACTTACTCGCTAATTTCGAGTTCGCTGCTGCCTGCTCAACAGCAACAAGCTCATCAAACACAGATACACTAGCTATAAACGATGCCCTTTCACTCTGATCAATCGATGTCGCTAGTGGAAGATCGGCGGTCATGGGGTCAACCGCTCTATTTCGTACCAACACTTCAAAATGTAGATGTGGCCCAGTTATTCTCCCAGTCGCCCCCGCTAAGGCTATTTTTTGACCGCGTTTAACAGTTTGTCCACGCTTGACTAAGAAACTATCTAGATGAAGGTAACGAGTTTTGTAGACGCTATTATGCTCAATCACCAAGTACTTCCCTGCATAGGGGTGGTTTCGAACCATGATCACTTTTCCATCGCCCGTTGAATAAACTGGCGCCCCAATAGGCGTCGCGAAGTCAGTACCGTTATGTGGCGTCACTCGCCCTGTTACTGGGTGCTTTCTTTTGGGGTTAAATGGCGATGTGATACGTCGATATTTCTTAT
Organism: Vibrio lamellibrachiae; assembly: GCF_050337265.1. NCBI lineage: Bacteria > Pseudomonadati > Pseudomonadota > Gammaproteobacteria > Vibrionales > Vibrionaceae > Vibrio > Vibrio lamellibrachiae. The sequence goes on along the minus strand of NZ_JAKJSU010000012.1, from coordinate 44,331 downwards.
CCACTGGATAACGGTCGAAAGCCTGCTCTAAGCTGTTGCCTTGCCTATCGTAAAACCGACCATCTTTTGCCAAAAATGCTGATATATCTTTTCCATGTACATTTATCGAAATACCTTTAATCTCATTATTCCCAGTTAAATGATTACCCACGTATTGCTGCGTTATAAGCACGTTAAAGGTATCCCCTGCCCTTAACTCCCTTGAGAAGTTCACTTTATCGCGCAGCACTCTCGTAATGTTGGCAATTTGAGCGGTTGTTAAACCCAACTTATAAGCCGATGCAGAAAAACTTCCGTTAATGGTTCCTGAAATGAGCTTTTCTTTCCATTCTCCAGCCTCTTCAACAAATTCATAAACGTAGCTACCGTCTTTCGCTTTCTTATATATCGCACGTTCCACGAGACTTTCATGGTAAATAAGTTTAACTAACTGTTTTGAATCACTATCAAGGAAGAGTTCGATGTGGTCCCCTGGTTTGATGGTATCGAGCTTAAGCGACTCAAGATCCGATTCTAGAATCCTCTGTGTTGTCTCATACGGTATACCCCATGATGAAAAGATCGTACTAAGAGAGTCACCTACTTTTACAAAGTAATGAACTCGAGCTAGATTCCGCTCACTTTTGTAGTGCGGGCTTTCTAGAGTGTTTTCGGCCTCTGGGTTTTGATATGAAGTGACCTTTATTTCGCTCACTTCATCTTTTGGTTGAGAGTTAAAAGTAAGTAAGGCTGCAAAAGAGAAAGCGACAACCGCTATGGCAATTAATGTGTATCGGAAAAATTTCATAAAATAATAAGTGTTAAAATGGTGAAAGTTAATGTTTTAAGCGACGAGGCACGCCATCAAATGTTTTTCAAACGAATCATCGATGGTGCCTGATATCAATTCAATACGGCTTTCCATGCAATCGTCTAACTCAACCTCCGTTAACTCGTCAGGGGTGAGGTTGTAGCCAAACACACCAGTGTCAGTGATAAATACCGCTTTCATTCGTTCCGCTTTAAGACTCACTAACAACGAAGAGAGCTTTGTTCGGCTAAAGACTTTCGTAGGTTCAAACCGCCAACCGATACTTTGGAAACCGTCCTCTTCATTTTCTGCTTTGATAAAACCGCACTCTGGAATTGGAAGCTCTGAGACTATTGGCTTTGAATGCCCATGGTGATGGTGGTGATGTGAAGCCACAGTACTAAACACGGTCGGCCCACTTAGCTCTGAAAAATCAAACTGCCCTTGTTGAGCGAATAGAACTTTGGTGCCTCGTTGCCCATGTTTCGCCACATAATCCCGCAATACCTCTTTATCGGCATCTTGATAAAGATCCAGTTTATGACCAACAATCGTGTCGGCGATTGATATCTGTTGGTTAAACGTATCGTGATTGGTATATCGAACATCAGACAATTTTCTCGCATCAACCAAAGTCAGTGTTTTTTGCAGTGAAAGTACCTCTCGATAGTACTCAGATAACAGAACTTCCAATACCTCTTTAGGGTGACCAAGCCCAGTAGGTTCAATCAATAATCGGTCCGGTTTCGCTTCAGATAACAACTGACTTAAAGCAATTTGCATCGGTAAGCCTGCAGCGCAACACATGCAGCCACCTGGAACCTCACGAATGAAGACCTTCTGCTCTTCGTCGTACTGCCCTTTCATCAGGCTGCCATCAACACCAATCTCACCGAATTCATTAACTAAAATAGCCCAACGCTCACCTTCAGGTTTATTTTGCATTAAATTTAATATGGCGGATGTTTTTCCTACACCCAAAAAACCAGTGATGATATTAGTGGGTACTGCGCGGATTGGATCAGGTTTGGAACTCATCTGTTGTTCTCATTACGACAATCGGAATAATTAAAACGTTATAACATAACAACAAATAAAAACAAATCTAAGTAAAGCCCATACTTACCTAGTTTGTTGGTTCAAATAGCTTGTGTTCAGGGGTTAAGCACAGGGAGCGCTATGTGGAATATTACAATTCATTGAAAGGACTTTAAGGCAAAGAAGGATTATGACAAGCCTAAATAAGGTGAAAGGAACTCACTGACTTCATCACTTGCGATACCAACGATAACTTCAATACCACGACGTTCAAGCAAGCTAATACCCTGACCATTATTTCTTGGGTCTGGATCTAACATAGCTACCACCGCTCTTCTGATTCCAGCTTCCGCTAACGTTTCGGCACATGCGGGGGTTCGACCAACAAATGAACAAGGCTCTAAAGTCACGTATGCCGTTACTCCATCCATCGAACCTGAATAGGCTTTCAGTGCCGTCACCTCCGCATGATCACCGCCGATCGATTGTGTAAATCCTTCTGCGACGATTTTCTCGCCGATAGCCAATATGCACCCAACAGGTGGGTTAGGCTGGCAATCCGGCAATGCCCGCTTTGATACCTTTAACGCTCGAAGCATTAGTTTCTTTTCGATAGCTAGATTCATCAATCAGTTTGAACCTCTGTATTTATGTAAGAGATCCTGTGGAATATGGCAATAGTCGTTTGGCCGTAACGTTAATCTGTCCTGATGCTCATCATCGCTTTTGATGTAATTAGAAAGTGGAAGTACCTCAATTACTATTCGATCTGAGTCAGACTGCGCTTGAATAAAGCTAGCTGCCAGTTTCAAGTGCTCTGGATTGGTGCTGTAAACACCCGTTCGATACTTCTCGCCAATGTCTTCCCCTTGTTGATTGACGCTGAAAGGATCGATGATTTCAAAAAGGTAAGCCATCAATTGGTCAACGGACACTATAGTCGGTTCAAACTGAGTTTTTACACACTCCGCATAGCCGTCGTATTCACCTTCTGTTGTAGTCGACGTTCCATTCGCTCGACCAGCTTCAGTAGAGACAACCCCAGGCAGGTGTTTCATAAACTCCTGAACACCCCACAGGCAACCGCCAGCAAACACTATCTCTTCCATTAATATTCTCCATACCGCACCAATCATATGATGAGCTTAAGTTTACACAGGAAATGCTGAGCACTACAGGTTTTCATTTCTCACTCATATCATATTCGTTCATAACCAAAATGCGACCCATCACAATCAAATCCTCATACGCCTCACGATTCATATGCTATATTTTTCATAGTTAACGGATATTAATCCGACATCGATGTCCGTAAATCAGTTGTCTGCCACCATTTGAAAGGAACTCAATATGCTTAAAACATTACAATGGACTGTGCTGCTAATCGCTGGATTGAACCTAATCGGCTGTGCAAAACTACTCACCGTCGAAGAATCAGCGCCAGAAGTTAATATTTCGTCTGAAATTGGAGCAGTTTCTATCGCTGTATTAGATCAAAGACCCTATGTATTAGATAAAGATAAACCAGCTGCGTTTGAGGGAATAATTCGAAGTTCACTTGGTATTCCATACAGTTACAACACCGCGACTCAAGAGCCTATGGCAACATTTATTGGTACCAGAATCGAACACGGCTTTAAGGATAGAGGCATCGATGCGACATTACATCTCACAGAACTTGAGACTCAACTTCCCGACCTGATCGATGAGTTAGGACAAGATGGCAAGAAGTCACTAGTAATCTCGTTAAATGAGTGGAAGTATGATTTTCATGCGTTTTCCGATTCATCTTGGTATGACGTTGATATCATCATCTTAGACCCAGCAGGTAAAAAGCTGGTATCGAAGAATTTTACTGGTGAAAATGACATCCCTGATAGCGGAGCTATCATGAATGAGATGCAGCTGATTTACAAAGCTCGTTTTGAAGAGGTTTTCTCATCGCCAGACATTGTGGATGCTCTAACACATTAAACTGATGATAAGAGTGGAGATCCGATCTCCACTCTTATTGCTGCTTGTTTAGCTATACAAAACACATGCTATGGCTTGTACCACCCTTCCAAACCCGACTGCAAACGATTTGCAGCATCAGCAGGCATCATTGAACCATTGATAACACCCACACTGGTTTCCCAAATTTCCATTTCTAGACTTGGAGTACCTCGATTTAAAATTTGATATGAATTTCGAATCGTCGAGTCACATTCGTCTCGCCAAGCGATCATCGCTTTCGCGGTTGGATCAACAACATCAATGAAGTGATTGGATAGAGAGAAAAAGCCCGGCAATGCGTTGGTAAAAATACCTGCAAACTCTTCACTTGCCATCCAATTTATAAAAATTAATGCTTCTTCCTGATTTGAGCCCTTAGCATTAACACCAATTCCTATGTCCGTGTGATCACTGATAAAGCAATCGTCACCTGCATTTGCTACTGGCGGTCTAAATACCCCTAAATCAATCTTGCTATTAAACGCTGATATATCCCAAGAACCGGCGGGATAAACTGCTGCTTTGCCCCCTCCAAACATCTCTATGGCATCACCATAACCACGAGTTTGATAGCCCTCGCCCATATAGCTGCCCCATCGACCAAGTTGCTCAAAAACAGCGGTATACTCTGGCGCTGACAATTTACCTTCACCAGAAATGATCGCGAAACGTCCATCTTCGCCATGCCAGTAGTTTGGTCCGACATTTTGAAAGCCCATGGTCGCGGCTTCCCACTTGTCGTTGGTTCCCATAGCTAAGGGGACATACTTACCATCCGCTTTCACTTTTTCCAATGCTGCAAAAAACTCTTCAACCGTACTCGGCTCTTTTAACCCTAACTCAGAAAATATCGTTTTATTGTAAAAGAACCCATGAATAACCGACGCTAAAGGAAGACAAAAAGTGGAGGCTCCGTCATCGGTTTGCCAAGCTGATTGCGCAAAGGATGGGAAGTTTTCCATTCCATCTTCGTCTGTCAAATCAATCAGATTCCCTGCTTCAAATAACTTTAGAGAATCATCGAACGGACGGCAGGTAATAATATCGCCAGCCGTTCCATCAGCAAGTCGACCGTTTAATTGGTCGTTATAATCAGTGGCGATCGTATGTTTGTATTCAACTTTGATTCCCGGATGTTTGGCATTGAACGCTGGAATAATCTTGTCATTCCAGATTTTTCCATCTTCGCGCCAGCTCTCTATCACCAAGGTTCCACTCTGCCCTACGGCTGAAAAGCACACCGCAAAAAATAGGCTCAACTTTATAAAATATCTCATAACACTCCCTACCTTTTGATTCGCCAACGAACGCTCAACTACAGCTTAAATTTATGGACCAGTGTCCGTTGTTGTTGTGCGAGCTGAGCCAATACATCACTTACTGACGATGCTCCTCTCGCCTCTGTTTCTGTTTCTGTTGCTACTTCAGAAATTTCATTAATGGTTTTCGCTATATCTTTACTTACCGCAATTTGCTCTTCTGATGCATGAGCAACTTGCATACTCATTTCGTTGATGGCTTCCATACGCTCTGCGACAGACTTCAGTGTTTCGTCAGTGACTCGGCTTTGGCTAACACACTCTTTGGTTTTATCCTGACTGGTATTCATAACCGCCACCACTTGCTCAGAACTCTCTTGTAAGCGCTCGATCATGGCTTGAATTTCTACGGTCGATTGCTGCGTTCGCGTTGCTAACGTTCTGACTTCATCAGCAACTACAGCAAAACCCCTTCCGTGCTCTCCTGCTCGAGCCGCTTCAATTGCCGCATTTAGTGCCAGCAAATTAGTTTGTTCTGCAATGCCACGAATAACATCCAAGATACTGCCGATGTTGTTACTAAACTCTTCCAGCTTATGGGCAATATCTACCGCAGAATTGATAGACTCAAACAGCTCTTCGACTAAAACGAGGCTACTTGCCACTTGCTCTCGACTTACTTGAGTACTCGCGTTAGCGCTTTCTACCTCATTTTGAGATTGTTCTGTTGAACGAAACACCTCAGAAACACTCACTTCCATCTCAGAGATAGCGGCAGCGACCAACTCAATTTGCTGTTTCTGAGTAGATACACGAGACATGGTCGTTTCGCTAATATTAGAGGCATTTTGTGCTTCTTCCGCCAAGCTATCCGTTCCGGTATTAATCTGAGAGAGGACATTTTTCATTTCAGAAACCAGCTTATCAATCGATTGGGACAACTCACCAAACTCACAGCTCGATTGATAGTTTACGTAATGGGTCATGTCGCCTTGTGTCATCTTGCGTAATACTCGGTTGATAAGCGACAAAGGGTTGTGAATGGCTTTGGAGGTTAAATAACCGATTATGGCCGCAACAAATGCCGAAGCCATCGTCAATGAAATGATCATTACTTTTGCAGTGCCTACCGATTGAGACGTAACAAAGCTGGTTGAATCCACTTCTTCTAACGCTATGGTTGCGAGTTGATCCACTTCATTTTCAACCAAGCGAGTATTTCGTTGAGATTGTTCGATTAAACCTCGTATCTCAGCTTGTAATTGCCTTTGCTGGATCATTAATGGCAACATACCTTGTTCAGACACTCCCGCTTCTTCTAGCTTAGCGACTGTCTTTTCAAATCGAGCGATAACACCTGCACTCACTTTAATACTACTAATCCCTTCTTTTGCTCGGCTAACATTACTGGTGAAGGTCTTAACCAATTTTTGCAAATCCATCTCAGGGTTTGCAGCTCGTAGTGTTCTCAAGTCTCGCTTAATTCCGCTGGTAAGACGGTCAACTTTATTGCTTTGTGAGCGGCTGCCACTCACCTTATCAAGAAGCAATAACGTCACTTTTTGAAACGAATCTTCGTATTTCACAAACACTTCACGGGCGCTGTTTAGTTTGAGGTTAAGTTCAATAGATTTTCGATGACGATCCATTATCTGATCGGCGACTGAAAAATAGGATTGCGATGCATCACCTATAGCACTGGTCTGCTCAACCCCAGAGGCAGAAGATCGGATTTTTTCTAATATCGATAAAAACTCCCCCTTCTGTTCATTAAATAAAGAGATAATTGGAGGCAGGTACTCTGCATCCGTGTAGGTAATATACTCAAGAAGACTTCTTTGGCTTTTAAGAACTGATATTTGCAGCTGAGATGTGTCAACTAGCAGCGGAGTCGCTTCATTGGTGACTTGCACAACATGGTCATTTACCGTGGCTAGTTTGAGAAAACTGCTTCCTCCGAGCAATGCCAATAGAAGAAACATGATGAAATAACCACCAACAATTCTCTGGACAATACTGAACTTCATGAGCCTTCACCTAATACGAACACTATCAATAAACGTAGTAGATATATCGACCTTGATCACAAAAAGATCATGCTATGGCGTTAATTTTTAGGGCGAAATTTTATCGAAGATTTAACTGTTCCATCGGCTAGACTATGTAAAACTCCGACAAGACACTGAATTTATGCAGTTTGGGCATTCATGGCCTATATATCCGTCCATTACATTAACGACTTTCTGAACATAAAAATTGCTAACAATATTAAGCCGTTTTCAACCTTTCTTTACGAACGCTATTCAAACGATGACAAGCTAGCCCCAAACATAGTCCCCAAAACGTACTACCGATACCTAACACTGTAATGCCTGAAGCAGTCATTAAAAACGTCAACAGCGCCGCCTCTCGTTGCTCACTCTCCGCCATTGCACTCGTTAAACAATTCATCAATGTGGGCATCACAGCGAGCCCCGCAATGGTCATCACCACGGCTGCTGGCACCGCTTGAAATAGTGAAACAAATGACATTCCTAATACGCCCGCTAGCAGATAAAACACACCCATAGAGATTGCGGCCATATATCGAGTTTTCGGGTTTTCGTCAGCATTGGGGCCCATACAAATCGCCCCGGTAATCGCAGCTAGATTAAAAGCAAAGCCGCCAAATGGAGCCAGTATTAATCCTGTAAACCCTGTGGCCGTGATGATCTTTGAAGATTCAACTTTATAACCATTCGCTTTCAATACAGCAAAGCCCGGTAGATTTTGAGAGGCCATAGTAACGATGAACAGCGGAATCCCAACACTGATTAATGCGGAAAGGTTAAAGTCAGGCATGATAAAGACAGGTTGAGTCACTGTAAGTGTTACAGCCGTTAAATCCAGTTTCCCCATCCCGATAGATAATGCCAAAGCCACCGAAAAAATAACCGGAATCAACAAGTTTTTGAGCCAAGCTTTCATCAAGATGAACAGGGTTAACATCACAAAAACAATCTGGACTTCTTCCAGTAGTGATGAAAATACCCCGATTCCAAACTGCAATAAAACACCGGCTAACATAGCCGCGGCAATGGACGTTGGTATCTGTTTCAATAGCTTTTCAAACACACCCGCTGCACCGACTAAAGTAATCAATAGTGAACTAAAGAGAAATGCCGCCACGGCCTCGTTCATTGTTAGCCCCTCAAGAGAGGTAATGAGCAGAGCCGCCCCCGGAGTTGACCATGCTGTTACGATAGGTTTTTTATAACGAAACGACAACAAAATGGTGGAAGCACCCATTCCTATTCCTAATGCCCAAAACCAAGAAGCCACTTGTGATTCACTCGCACCTGCACTCATTGCTGCTTGGAAAATAATGGCGGCTGCACTCGCGTAGCCGATGAAAACAGCTATGAATCCCGCGCTTATGTGGGAAAACTTTAGTTTCGTCATATTAATTGCCTGCTAGTCATCTGATATAGCTCATTAGTTATGTTATTCAGCCCTTAGGTATGTTCTTTAAAGGCGATGTGCGTTATAACGTCCATAGAGACAACCTACACTTGTGCGCTATAACGCACAAGTATTTTTGTAGAGTAATTATGCAAACAGAGATAAAAGTCAGTGACAACTTAAAGCGCCTTCGTAAAGAAAAGAGCTGGAGTCTAGACAAAGCCGCAAAGGCGACAGGCGTGAGCAAAGCCATGCTAGGTCAAATTGAACGAGGTGAATCGAGCCCTACTATCGCTAAACTATGGGAAATTGCCTCAGGGTTTGATGTTTCTATTTCAGACCTAATATCAGTGAGCTCCAATAATGAAATAACGAGCCTGTTTCGAGATGCTAATGAACTTAGACGCGAAGAGTATAACGTTGGATTTCTTGTCAGTTTATTATTTCCGTTCGAACCAGCGTTAGGCTTTGAGATATTCGAGCTAACGCTAACACCTGATTATCAACACCACTCCGACGCCCATAACCTTGGGGTGACAGAGCACATAATATGTACGTCTGGTGAGATGTTGGTTCTTTTCGACGACGAGTGGCACGAACTTAAAGAAGGCCAAGCTGTTCGTTTTAACGCCAATCAACCGCATGGTTATAAAAATATAAGCAAGAAGAATGCGGTGTTTCATAACGTTATCCATTACGCTCATAGCCACAGGTAACGGAATGTCAGTGCAACGTCACGGAAAATTATCGTGAAGATGACGAAAATTCGCGTTATTTAGTCGCTTAACATTACATATTGGCGCCAAGTAAGGTATAACGTCGCTATGAAAATACCGAAAAGAATACAACCTTTAGTTGACGATGGTTTAGTCGACGAGGTAACAAGCCAGCTGATGAGTGGCAAAGAAGCCGATGTGTACATTGTACGCTGCGGTGAAGAGATCCGTTGTGCCAAAGTGTACAAGGAAGCCACGCAGCGCAGCTTTAAAAAAGCCGTCGCCTACCGAGAAGGCCGCAAGGTCCGAAACAGCCGCCGTGCGCGTGCGATGGAAAAAGGCTCAGGTTTTGGCCGAGACCAACAAGAGAAAGTTTGGCAGAGCGCCGAAGTGGATGCTTTATTCAAACTGGCTGCTGCAGGCGTAAGAGTTCCTGAACCTTACGGTTGCTATGACGGCGTCTTATTGATGGAACTGGTCACCGATGACGAAGGTTACGTAGCACCAAGGCTCAACGACGTCATGATGCCTGCAGATCAAGCACTCGAAGATCATGCAGTGATGATGACTTACGTCGTCAAAATGCTCTGCGTCGGTTTAATCCATGGTGACTTGTCTGAATTCAACGTGTTGGTTGATGAGTATGGTCCTGTGATCATCGATTTACCGCAAGCCGTTGATGCTGCTGCCAATAATAATGCAGAGTGGATGCTAACGCGTGATATTAATAATATCCGTGATTACTACAGCCAATTTGCACCAGAATTAAAAGAGACCGACTACGCCAAAGAAATTTGGGCGATCTTTGAAAAAGGCGATTTGAAGCCTGATACCGAGCTAACCGGTCAATTTACCGAACAAGACATCGACGCTGACCTAGCTTCTATCATGCAAGAGATTGACGACGCTCGACGTGCAGAACAGTTCCGACGCGAACGTATCAAAGAAGCAAAAGAAGGTGTTGACGAAAGTAAGTTCAATTGGGCTGACGCGGACTCATAGAACTGTTACGACACGATTATTCTTAAGAAAAAGGTAGAGATGATTCTCTACCTTTTTTCATTTTAAGTAGCCTAATTAACTTAATCATAGACTAATCAAGAGATAAGGAAGCCTACTCCTAGTTCGGTGTTTTGAGTTTGATTACTTTTCGTCTTTCAACATTTAAAAACTCAAAGTCGGCGCTCCAATACTCTCTAGCCATCGCCTTTATTAATCCATTTTTTTCAGCGGCAATAAGGGCTTCTTTTAACACCGGTACAATATCAGCGTGCTTACTGGAGATGTAGAAAACAAAATCTCGCTCATAGCTAAGCAACAGATAAGGATCAATGGACAAATACGGGTGTTGGATAGATTCATTGGCGATTTCTGTCAGCCCACGAGAAAAGTAATCGAGGCCTCGATTTCTTCTGGCTAACATTTTATATAGCCTTCTCCACTCACCATCGATCTCTAGATAAGGCAAACCATTCAGCGCCCAAACTTTAGTATCAAACCAAGATTGACCAAAACCACCCACTTTACCTAGCGTTCTAAAATCCTCCAAGGAATCAACAAACCTGAAAACATCTTCATCCCCTTTAGGAACAAACAACACCCTCTGACCAATTAGGCTGTCCGTTAACCCGACACTCACCGGAATGTAGTCCTTATCTTCATTTCTCTGCTTGGATTCCACCAACCAAATTAAGCTAAACTCGCCCGTTTTTACCTTATGAATCGCTCGTTTTTGGGGAATATGGACCGATGTAGTTGTAATCTGTACCTCGTGCCCCGCATCCGTTAACGCTTGATAAAGTAACTCATGATAATAGATATGCGATTCATCAGAATACGAAGGCAGCGTCAATGTAATGGTTTCTGCTGCAACCGAAGTAGCAAAAAGTAGAGCCCCAAATAGACCCTTAGTGAGTAACGTCATTCTTTCCTCTCTTAAATTAAATTCTAGAGTCCCAATTTAATTTTCGAAGTTGCTGACCAAATATGACAATAATTGTAGTTCGGTTAATCAAAAACATGATGGTGAGTATTCCAAGAACACTCTGTTATTAGAACCCAAAGACTGTCTTTAGCCTCCAACTTGTAACTGCCTTAGTAACTGCTAGTTTTATTATTAAATACCAAATATTTATTTAGATCTAAGGCTCACCTCATGAAGCATTTATCGATTAGCACTAAGTTGCTTTGGATTACATCGACGCTATTCCTATCAATAGTACTGCTTCTCTCTCTTTCATTATGGTGGACGCTCAACGAAAAGAACGCAGAAATGGCCGAGCAGGTTCAGCAAGGCATTCATTTCGAGATCAAGTCAAAACTGTCTTCCACGGCTGGTATGTATGGTGAAAAGATCGCAGGATTCATTAATAGTGCTTATCAAATTCCCTATTCAATCGCCGCTTCTATAGCCAAAACATCTGGTTCTTCTCTCAACTCTCGCGACGCTGTCGAGGGAAACCTAGACGCTACTTTAAATAACAGCCCTCAGCTATCCGCGATTTACGCACAGTTCGAACCAAACGGATTTGATGGTAATGATGAAGAGAATACTCAAGGGACAACCCATAGTGTTCCCGATGTGGGTAGCTTAGAGCTATATTTTTATCGTGAAAGCGATGGGAGTGTCGTACAAGAGCAGGTCGAAGATGCCGATGAGAAATACGCTAATGAACTTGATGAGTTTGGGCTAAGAGAAGCGGAATGGTACTTATGTTCTAAAGATAATCTTAAACCCTGCATCATGGAACCCTATCTTGAAGAGGTGAATAGTCAGGAAGTCATGATGAGCTCTCTGGTGGCTCCGGTTATTAAACAGGGTCAATTCTCAGGCGTTGTTGGGGTCGATATTCACCTTCCCATTTTTCAACAATTGATCGATGAGTTATCTCAAAGCCTCTATGGCGGTGAAGCGAAAGTCACTCTTCTCAGTGCAAAAGGGCTAATCGTCGCAGCCAGTCATTACGAACAAAAAGGACGACCTTTAAAAGAAGCGATACCTTCAGAGCTAGCCCAAACATTAAGCTCTCTTCACCAAAATAACGGCTACTTTGAAAACGACATCGAAATCGCCGTCGCTTACAGCATCGATATCCCATTAGCTAAAAACAGTTGGTCATTGATCATCGAGGTTCCGAATCAGCAAGCATTCAGCACTGCTAACATACTCAGCGACTCAATGCAGGAGATGGCTAATTCACTTGGCCGTCTACAGATGATACTGGGTATCGTTGTCTCAATCATCTCCATCATCAGCATTGCTATCGTGATTAAAGGCATTGTCGCCCCTATTAAAACTATTCAAACTCGAGTAGAAAATTTGGCCAGCTCTGAAGGTGATCTTACACAATCGATTTCGATTGAATCACATGCTGAACTTATTGCTCTAAGCCGCGGTTTCAATCTCTTTATCGATAAACTAAAGAGACTGATTATCGAACTTAAAGGACTTGCAGATCAGTCTCAAAATGTCAGCTCTTCCACTGCAACGATTGCTCAACAAACGCGGGATAGCCTTAATGATCAAAACCGTGAAATCGAAAATGTAGTAACAGCTATGAACCAAATGAGTGCCACCGCATCTGAAGTGGCGAACTCTTCAGAACAGACTGCCAGTGAAACTGAACATATGTCTAAGAACCTCAAATCTTGCGAAAATAGCTTGGTTCTAGCAATGGATCACGTAGATACGATGTCGAAGGAATCACTGCATGCAAAAGAGGCTGTGAGCAAGGTAGCCGAGAGCAGTAACAATATTAGCTCCATCGTTGAAGTCATTCGTTCAATTGCAGACCAAACCAACTTGTTGGCGCTCAATGCGGCCATCGAAGCCGCCAGAGCTGGCGAACAAGGGCGAGGATTTGCTGTGGTTGCTGACGAGGTTCGTTCCCTCGCCTCTAAAACTCAGAGTTCAACCGATGACATTACTCAGCTCATCAACGCACTTCAAATCGAAGTAGATAGCGCCTCAAAAGTTATCGAGTCCGGCACAGAAAAAGCTGAACTTGCCGTATCCCAGACTAACGAGGCCTTGTCATCAATCACTGCGATAGTCGGCCAAATTGATACTGTTTCAAGCCAGATTACTCATATTGCCACCGCAGCTGAAGAGCAAAGTGCAGTGACCGAAGAGATAAACAGAAACATCACCGGTATATCCGACTCAACAGCGCAGTTAGCGCGATTGGCAGATCAGTCATTTGATAGTAGCAATCACTTATCTGAACTTGTTCGTGCTCAATACGAGCAGCTTGATAGGCTAAAAACTTAGATGCTTAGATAGCGGGTTAGTAAAAATGAAAACAGAGGTGAATGATTGTGTTCACCTCTTTTTATTCGTGTGCCCTATCTTGCTTGATTCGCTTTGAATGAATCAAAAAAAGTCTCGCATCACTTTATCATGGAAAATCGAAATTCTGCTCACGACATTCTTAAGGTTTTTTTGTTCTAGATAAGTAAGATCATTGATGGCTAGTACATCGTTCACTTTACGCAAATCTGTGTATTCGATGATCTGATTCATAAAGCGAAGATGCCAAATATGGTCAAAAATATACACCATTTCTCTAAAGGCTTTCGCGTCAATTTCTTCTTCGGCTAACAGCCCTTTAAGCCTCGCCATTGTATTGATCTCTCGAATGTCATGCTTAAGCGCATAGAGTCGACAGAAAATCTCCATTGGTCTTAAACAGTCCTTTAAATTCAACGATTCTCTACCATCATGCTTTTCCGTTTTGATTTCATCAGCGGTATTAAGTGGAACTTCATAAGATAAGCAGTTCTGTGCATAAATTGAGAAAAACTCTGGGTGCTGACGAAGTAAAAGTTGAATATGTGATTGAATAGCGTCTACTAAGCGCGCTTCCCCATAGGTAGATCTAATATCAAAAAACACATTGAGTTCAAGTATCGAATCTGGAGAGGCTTTGTCTATCCAGTCACTAAAGTTGGCTTGCCACTCTTTCTGACTCAAGCACCATTGATGATTCGACGCCATGATCAGCCCATCACAATAACTATACCCAGCTTGGTTTAGCATGGCGCAGACCTTTTCTGCCAAATGTAGGAAGTAGCGTCGAATAGACTTAAGGTCAGCGTCGTCTGGAGTTTCAAAGACAATCGCATTATCTTGATCAGAGAACAGCGTCATGTCATGACGAGCATTACTACCAAATGAGATAAAGGAGAATGGCACCGGTGGTTCACCAATGTCATCAATTGTTAACTCAATAAAACGGCAAATGGCCGCATCATAAGTGCTACCAATGAGACGACGAAGGTAGTCTGGACGTGAGCCTGTCTCTATCATTTCTCGGATCAGATCTGGTAGTTGATTAAGCGACTCCACCACTTGCCCATGACTCTGTCCGTTTTCAATTTCAGTCACAATGACACTGCTAAGTTTTTGGTAATTGCTCACTTGGTTCACTGAACCAAAGCGACCACCGTAAATCTTGCGCACAATCGGACGAAACGAGATCACATGGCCTAACTTTTCAGATAAAAATATCTTAGAGGTACTAAGAATGATATCAATCTGCTTCCCACTTTTAGTTTTTAACTGAGCTTCAAACTCTCCTGGTTCACTTTCATTATTAAACAGTTGCAACAGATGTTGAATGACGTCTCTGTTTTGTGGGCTATCGGCAAACAGCTCTTTCCAAATAGAATGATTTTTTAACTCGCTATCAGTATATCCGAGGAGTTGATGTAAACGGCTATTAGAAAAGATAATCTTGCCATCAGCTTCTAAAATATAACCTTCATTGGAAGACTCAACCAGAGCACGATAGCGGTCTTTCGCTTCATGTAGCGCCATTTCAGCACGTTTTTTACGAATTTCAGATGATTTCGATTGTGAAAGTACATAGCCCATCACCCCGATTAAGCCTAATGTAATAATAAAAAACACTCGATATAATGTTGCTTCTAGACGATCAATCCCTTGCTGTACATCTTGAAAATAGACCCCTGTTCCAATGATCCATTGCCACTCTTCAATGCCTTGAACATAAGTCATTTTGGGTGCAGTAATGTTTGGATCGTCTTTCCACTGCCACTGGTACTCTAAAAATCCATGCTGTTTAGCTTTAACTAGCTTAGTGATTTCAGCAAACACTGGAAAACCAGTGGTATTTTCGCTGTCTCTATAATTGGTAAGATCTTGCCCGGTTAAATCACGTCGATATGGGTGCATGATCATTTTTGGCTGCATATCAGTTATAAAGAAATAGTCTTTATTTTCAGCACCGTAACGCATAGCTTTAATTTCTAAAGCTGCTTTGGCCTTTGCTTCCTCAGTGGTCATCAAACCGCTCTGCTCTTGAGCAACATAACTGTCAACAATACTTACCGCAGTGGAAGTCAGCTCTTTTAGCATCTGCCTTTTTTGCCCGCGCATTGAGTCCTCAACAAGAGGGACAATCACATAAATAATGGAGGTGACAAAAAGTACAATCGCAATAATCGTTGGCAACACAATTCGGAAACTGAAATTATTGATAGAAGATTGATTCTCTTGGCTAGAGTGATGTAGGCCACTAAAGTAATCTTCCAGCTCACCCGCATCAAGTACCTCACGAATCTCTTCAGCATGCGCTGCGTCGTGGTATTTGGCTGTAAACGTACCGTTTTCAAAGTCAGCTCTTAAAGGCAGGTAACCCGCATAGTCGTCGCGAACATGGGTTTCAAAAATATCTTTGATTTGCTGATTGGTATACTTATCGCCAAACTCTTTTACCGCTTCACCAAGCGCCTCTTTACAGTGGCGAAAACGGCGATGATCGTAGGGATCATAGTCCATATTGCTGGACATTCTTAATGAATGATCAGTGCCATTGTGATCAAAAAATCCATCAATCCATTTATGTATTTCTTCGGCTCGAATACCAAACAGTTGCTCGGTACGGTTAGCATGTTCTGAGATTTTCATTCTTTTTTACCGGCTCAACAGTGACAATTGATAATTCACTCAAAAGTGTGCAGTGTGCTGCAATTTTATTAAAAGTAGTAGCCCTCTCCACCTGAACTCTAGCTATTAATTAACCCAAATCAATAAGTCCTGCAAATGTCTTTTTTAGACTCAAGGTGAAGTCGTAGTTCGTATTTCATACGGGAGCAGAGGTTCCCGTTTATTCAACATCGAGTAACTGCAGTTCTTCGAATCTCCTCTTTATTGAAACAATAGAGGTGCATGGTAGCGTCTGGGATGTCGCCCCGTACTGATCGAAGGTCAGTATACCAAGCGTAAGCGAGATTGAACGAATTGGGTTGACTCGAAATCCTATAAGGAAAGAGTAGATGTCTAGGAAAAGCAAGACTTTTTATAGAGATATGCGTCGTAAGGCGCAAGAGTTTGAAAGTCGTGAAGAGTTTCTTAATCACGATCTAAAAATCATGAGTTTTCGCCGCTGGGGTATTCACTTACCTTCGCGTGACTACAGTGTCGAACTTGAAGACCTAGTACCGGCACTTGCTGCAACCATTGGTAAAGTCGTGATGGTAACCGCTATGGTTGCCGTATTTGCTGCGCAGTTTGGGCTGTCTCCGGAGTTTGTCGCTGAGAACGTTCGCTATGAGCTACTCATTGCCGGTGGTCTATTTGTTATTTTATTCTCAGCAATTTTAAACCCTAACGCAAACCTAGCCGGTACCCATGGCCCGATGATTCCGCTAATACCGTTGATAGCCGCGGCCGGTGGACACCCACTGGCACTCGGCATCATGGTGTGTGTTTTTGGTCTTGTACTCGCTTATACCAAAGGGGGTTCTAAACTGATGACCCTCACCGGAGTTGGTGTACGGGGCGGTTTACTTATTTACCTTGGTGCGGTGGGTTTGATCGGTCAGATCAACAAAACCGAAACATGGGCAGCGAGCACTGATCAGGGCTACATTTCATTTGCTGTGATTGGCGTAACTCTTGCTGTTTACGCTTACTTAGCAAAAATCAATAAACGCTGGCTGGCAATCCCGCTATGTTCTTTGATTGCGGGTATTGTCGCTTATGCTATGGGGGCAGAATTTGCCTTCTCAACCGAGCCTGGCCTACCGCACTTTAGCCCATTTTACTGGTGGGGTGAAGACACAGGCTGGCAACTGGGCTGGCCGAACTTAGCTCACTTTGTTGCGGTAACGCCGTTTGCACTTCTGGCAGTTGCGATGTGGTCTCCGGACTACCTAGGGCACCGTGTATTCCAAGAGCTTAACTACCCTAAAGATGCAAAAGGCGTATTGATGGACGTAGATGACACCATGATGGTTGCTTCTATCCGTCAGGGTATTGGTTCTTTCCTAGGTGGTGGTAACCTAGCTTCATCTTGGGGAACATACATGATCCCAGCGGCTATAGCTAAGCGCCCTATCCCCGGTGGTGCACTGCTAACAGGTGTGATGTGTATTGCTGCCGCAGTTATAGGCTACCCTATGGATCTGGCAATGTGGGAACCTGTTCTGCGCGTTGCATTGATCGTAGGTGTTTTTCTACCGCTACTTGAAGCTGGTATGCAGATGATCCACAAGCATAAAGACTCACTAAGTGCCGGTATTTGTATCTTCGCTTGTGCGTTTGTAAACCCTGTTTTTGGTTGGGCAACCACGATGCTACTCGACAATATGGGCCTTATTGGTGACCACGAACGAGCAAAAGAGCTTTCAAACAAAGACAAGTACCTCATCCCAGGGGCAGCGTTTGTTATCTGTGTTGGTTCACTAGCCGCAGTTGGTCAGCTTCCGGGTATACCAGCTATTATCGGTAATTAATTTGTCACGACTTCACTGATTCTTTATCAATAACTACTTATTGTGACAATGTTTAGGCGCAGATATTCTCTGCGCCTTTTTATTTCTCCAATTCGGTACTGCGGGCACATTACGAGCACTGATCAAAGTTTCTACACGACTAAACTCGCGGCACTCGATTTATTGACTAAGATAATTAAATGCTTACAAACACTTGATTGATAAAATGAAACTAGAATCTAAGTTAAACGCTATTGATGCACGACTCCTAGTTCTACTGTGCCTCTCGTTTACCCCGCTTGCAGAAAGTAAATCCACACAAGTTCATGCCGATATTTGGTCTGATAATTGGTTTGCAATGTACCTCGGTGATACGCTGATTAAACAAGATTCAGTATCGATAAACACCGAACGCTCTTTTAATGCTGAATCATTTACTTTCGAAATTAATCTTCCCGCAGAAATTGGTTTCGTAATAAAAGATTTCAAACAAAACGACACAGGCCTTGAATACATAGGAAGCCGTAAGCAGCAGATGGGCGACGGAGGCTTTATTGCTCAATTTAAGCAAGCTTCAAATGGATCACTATTATTGGTCTCGGATAGTCATTGGAGGTGCTTGCCTATCCACGTAGCACCGCTTGATAAGCACTGTGAGAAATCTAGTAACCCTGACAAAGATTGTAAGAGCAGCATAGTCCCCGAACCCAATGACTGGAAAGCTCAAGGTTTTGATGACAACCAGTGGCCAAATGCAGTCATATTTTCCAAATCAACAGTAAGACCAAAAGGTGGTTATGACCGGATAAAGTGGGACAGAAGTGCTCAATTCATTTGGACCTCAGATATAGAAGCCGACAACACGATCTTGTGTCGTGTCACTTTAAGTTCTGACAAGTAACAAGCTAAGGAATCGTCGTCAATGAAGACCTCATTTGTACTTCTTATCATATTGGTAGCATTATTTGGCTTATCGACTAATTCTGTTTTTGCTAAGAATGATTCTAGAGGAAAGAAGCCACCACCAAGGGGAGGTAAACAGCAACAAGCAATCACACTACCTAGTAGCCATATTGAAAGCCTTGAATGTTCTCGAATTAAAGCATCTATTCTCGATTCAGGATTTAGTAATGTCGCCATTATATGTGACAAAAAATACGCCTACATCCAGTCAGATACTTATCCCGAACATCAAGTAATGACAGGTATAACTGGAACTAACGAACAGATCCCAGTACCTGCTTTGGGTTATATTGCGCCGATCAAATTAACACCCAAAATGGCAAGCGATAAAACGACTATTGACGCCTCATTAGGGATTGCTGTAAACGGTGTTCCTATCTACGACTACTCCTCTCAGGGAGAACTCGATATTGGACGCTATAACCCAAGTAAAGACACTATTTTACTTGGCCAACTCGACCAATGTGGCGGCCATGCAGGGCGTGGTGACGACTATCACTATCATGCTAAACCAACTTGTATGATCAATGTTATGGATAGCTATCATGATGCCTCTATTATTGGTTGGGGTTATGATGGCTTTCCACTTTATACTGACAACAACCCTGATGGTTCTGTCGTTTCTAGTGGTGATCTAGATGTATGTAACGGGCAAGCCGACGCAACCTACGGTTATCGCTATCACACCTCGGAAAAGCCTCCGTATATATTTCAATGTCTCGTCGGTGAAGTCGACACTGGTATCCTGCCAAGAGTGGCACCTTTGAGAGGGGCGAACGCTCGATCTGATTTAAAACCACCTAAAGACGGAGTGATGAACCTGAAGCATATTGAGTTGGAAGACGGTACTCGCTCTATGACCTATCTCTATCAAGGCGTGGAGTATTATTCCCGATACAAGCCATCCTCTAGCAAAGATAACTGCTACGATTTTGAGCAAAAAACCATTAGTAATAATGGCAAGGTTGAGTCTGGAACGTATTGCCGATGAAACGATTACTCGAAAAAAATCAAATAAAACGAAACATCCAGTTTTTCATCGCTGTGCTCTTTACCATGGCGGGAGTCTTCTTTTCCAATCCCGCTTTTTCACACACTTTAAAGCAAACATCTGCCCAAATTACTCTTCGAGATGGGCAAGTTGAACTTAGACTCTATATCAATCGAGACTTATGGCTTACTCAACTTCAAGACCATCAAGCTTGGTTAACGGGATTAAATTCAGTGCTACTTCTAGAAGATGACCTCTCTTCAACTGACTTAGCAGGCAAGTTAATGTCGGTCATCTTAACTGAAACAACCATTCGCCTTGATGGCTATACGGTTGAACTAGCCACGATCAAATCAGATTCAAATCCCCTTTCTGATCACCTTTTAGAATTTCGATTTTCAGCATCTCATACGCTCAGAAATCCAAGTCTCATTGAAACAACGTTTGCTCAGTCTCTAGGAGATGTACACCTGTCAGTCACAAGACCAATTTACAGAAATCTCGCTCAGGGGAGTACCGTGTCTTTGTCCCTTGAGTAAAACAGAGATGGAGTACTCTTTTTCTCTATTTCTCTATTTCTCTGGGGTGATACGCTCAATCAGCTTCTTTTAATTGCTCTAAGATGAAGTCGACACACTGTTTAACTTTGGGAATCTGATATTTCGCTTGCTGATACAAAATATATATATCTAGGTTAACCCCCCTTGTACTCGATATAGGGCGCTCAGTAGGCACTTCCACCAACTCCCCAGACGCTAAATAGTCCTTAATCCACCAAGTCGGATAAAGAGCTAACCCTTCATCTCGTAAAGCCGCATTCATCAATGTTTCGGCACTATTGCAACGCATAAGCGGGGTGATGTCGACTTTCTCCCAAACTTCATCCCTTAACGCCCACCACAACAGATCTCCGTGGTTACCTCTATATTGCAATGTCGGGCACTTTTCTAGATCTTTAATATTTAGCACCGAACGGCCATAACGCTCAGTTAAGCTGCTAACTAACGCTGGGCTCGCAACTAATTTAAATTCGGCACTAGAGATCCGTTTTGCGATCACTCGCTCTTCAGGTGCGTGCCCTGCCCGTATCGCTATGTCCACGGCATCTTGGCCAAAGACGACCTTTTCATCAGAAAAATCTAAGTCGAGAGTAATCAAAGGGTACTTTTTACGGAATTTTTGCAAAATGGGGGAAAGAACCTTCTCACCATAACTTGTGGTAGAACTAATTCTTAGCTTTCCTTCCATGGCATCCATTCTCTGCGAGATAAGCTCGTCTGCATCATCAATTTTTTTTAGGGCATCTGAAATCAAATTATAATAAACGCTGCCTAGTTCTGTTGTGCTGACATGGCGCGTTGAGCGCTTTATTAACTCCACGCCAAGGTCATTTTCAAGATCTTTGATTCGACGTGAAATTGATGAAGCAGGAACATCAAACTCTAGTGCCGCTAGACTAAAACTATTGACCTCAGAAACCTGTTTGAAATAGCGTAATGCTCTCAATTTATCCACAATAATCACAATATCCTTATAAAACCTGCTCCAAACTAACTCTTTATTGTCAGAAAGACAAAACTGATTTGCCCCTTGTCATCTATTTCGGCCCAAGTTCACCCTGTATTGTCTCTTTAACGAGATTAGCAATTGAACTGAATTATAGAGAGGTAACCTTCCATGGAAAACAAAAAATTACTGATACTGGGCGGGTCTGGAGGCTGTGGAAAGTGGGCAGTTAAGATTGCTCAAGAGCGTGGATTTCAAGTAAGAGTCTTGATTCGCCCTGAGACACGCTATAGCGCACCAGAAGGTGTTGAAGTATTACGGGGGGAAGTACTGGATAAAGATGCGCTTGATAACGCAATGAAAGGCCAAGATGCAGTAATTTCATGCCTAGGGATCAAAAGAAAAAGTCCGGCAAACCCATGGTCAAAAGTTGTCTCTCCATCCAACTTAGCGCAAAGCAGCGGAAAAAACATCGTTGATTCAATGAAGAAACATCAGGTCAACCGTATCGTTGTTGTCAGCGCCGCAGGTGTCGGTAATAGCTTTGATAGAGTCAGCCCACTGATGAGGCTGATTATTCGTAACAGTAACGTACAGATCACATTCAATGACTTCGATAATATGGAACAAATACTTGCTAAAAGTAATATAGATAGCCTAGCCGTGCGTCCAGTCGGGCTTGTAGATAAACAACAAAACAAGTCAGCATCATTGGTTAACCGCTTTACTATTGGCTCTCAAATTTCAAAACGAGACGTGGCCACTTGGATGTTAGATGCGATTGAACGTCCTGACCCATTCACGACTAAAACAGAAATGATCGGTTGGAGTTAATTATGATGAAAAATGCACTAGTGATCGCTACGAATCATTCACACGTTAAGAAAGAAAATATCGTTCCGACAGGGTTATGGCTATCGGAGTTGACTCACTTCTATGATGAGTTTGAGCAAGCGGGCTATCACATTGATGTTGTAAGCCCCAAGGGGGGAGAAATACCCATTGATAAACGTAGCTTAGGTTTTTTTGTCTTGGATAAAGCAACAAAGTCACGCTACCAAGATTCAGCCTTTATGTCTCAATTGGCATATTCAAAGTCTCTCACTGAGATCGATTGGAAGTTATACGATATCGTCTATGTTGCTGGCGGCCATGGTGCAATGTGGGACTTAGTCGACAATAAAGAACTTCAAACGATTATAAGCAAAATGTTTGAAGCGGGTAAGGTTGTTTCAGCCGTTTGCCATGGCGTAGCAGCCTTACAAAACGTAAAGCTTAGCAACGGTGATTATCTAATCAAAGGTAAAAAAGGAACCGGATTTCCTTACTTTGACGAAACCATTGCAGGTGCCAAGAGCTTCGTCCCTTATAACCTAGAAAAAGTGCTAAGAAGTCGCGGTATGAGTTTCAGTAAAGCGCTATTTCCTCTTGCTGGGCATTCTGTGGTTGATGGAAAACTTATCACAGGGCAAAATCCGAACTCAACAGTTCAAACAGCGCAAAAGGCATTAGAGATGCTTCACGCAAATAGATAACGCTACCCTTAAATCGTTACATCTGTGATGTTGTAACCATTAAGCAAAACAAAGGCGACCATCAAGATCGCCTAAACGTTATTCAGTATGCATTAACCAAAAATAGATGAACCACGCGGAATCGGGTTTTGTTGGCCAGAGTTAGTTCCATTCTCAAAGCCTCTACAGAACGAACAATGAATATGATCGTATTTTAATCCTGCATCCTGAACTGCTTTTACTGTTTCATAAAATGTAGGTGGCGTACCGCAAGAGCGATTTCGAATCGTCAGCACGTCCATTTGCACACTGCCATTGTGCTGCATTAGAAAGCTTTGAACGGTAGTATCATCTAGCTTCAGCACATCTCGATAATAGGACTCTAAATCGTGCATTCCTTTAGCGATATATGCATAGGTTTCAGCTTCATCAGAAGCTTGATATTTTGACAAAACATAGTCATGACTCAGAGCAGAATTACTAATTACTTGTCGTGGCTCGACATAACCCGAGGCGAGCTTTCGAATATCCATTGAACCACCTTGGGTAAAGCCATGTTCACAATAAAATGAAAAGTTTTGCCCATATTTCAATTTAATAGGCTTTTTACTGGAGGTTCTCCCGTGAGCGCTAATAATAAGATGAGTTGACGTCGCTTTCCCTTTATTTTTGGACCACAAGTACAAATGGCCCCCTATTTCGTGTTTTGCAAAAATTGCCCCTTTAGGCACCTTCATAGGCATATCGATTATCCTTAACTGTCCCATGTGAAACTACCGCTACAAGTAAATTCACTAATCCATTGATTAGTAATTATATGTTGGATTTATCATTCACCTCGGACTATCACGCTGTTGCATTTGAAAACTGTGATATGCAATCATACTTACACTCATTTTATTGCGCCAGGTCAAGGTCCATATTGTATGTGCGACCCATTAACCTCTTGATATTCATATCCTATTGAGGAATTAATCATTTAAAATTCGTTAGATCACACTTTGATTATGGGAAAAAATCTTTCCCTTGTTCCCACCTATTGATGACGAGACAATTCTTTTCAAGAACAGAGGAAGGAGTCATTACATGAATAGGCAAGAGTTTATAAAATCAGTTAATACTATTGATGCTTTAACCGAATCTGAAAAGCAGATTGTCGAGTACTTTACTTGTCAGTTTGAAATGTTACCTTTTGCCAAAATTAATGATTTATGCAGCCAAATCGGTATTGGAAAAGCCACATTAGGGCGTTTCTTACAGCGGTTGGGTTTTAATGGTTTTCTCGACTTCAAAAAAGCAGTAACCGATGATCTCATTCTAGATCTCAGCATTCCTATCGACCGATGCAATAATAAATCTACATCGAGTTCTCTTTCATGTTTAATCGAAGAGCACAAAAAAGAACTTCTTGATAATATAGAAGAAACCTATCGTGATTTAAATGACACTAAGTTAGAACAGGCGACGACACACTTACTCAATGACAGCGGAAAACTCTACGTCATTGGTAGTGCGTCAGCAGAAGCTTTAGCCAATTACTTTTACCTGCTAGCCCGCTACTTAAGAAATGATGTTGTACTATTAAAAGCCGATTCATCAACACTTCCGCACCAGCTTGCCGACGTCACAGATAAAGACACTCTTCTTGCACTTTCGTATCATCGATTTTCAACGACCTCGGTAAAAGTCGTTCGATGGTTTAGCAACGTGGGTGGGAAAACTGTCGTCATTACTGATCAAGAAGTGAATCCCTTCGTATCATACAGCGATATACAAATTCGAGCCGCCAGTGAAAGCAGTGCAATATTTAATAATCGTGCCGCAGGCTTCTCTATCATCGAATTATTAATTAAAAGTATGTCTAACCGTTCAAATGACAAACATCGTTTCGACAAAATGGAAGGACTATTTAAAGAATTTAGTATCTTTAAAAATAACGTTTAGTAATTACTTAAAGCTAGCCATCAACTAGCGATATTCACCATTTAATAAACACCTAATTTATTTGGGCGGAACAAACTCGCTTAAATAAAACCAATTAATTCCACAATATATTTATAAGGGTAGAAATATGGTTACTTTTTTAGCACTACCGATTATTTTTTCCGTCGGATACTTTGTTGTAAAGAAATACAATACACAAGCGGTTTTATTTTTAGCAGGCTTAATGATGATCGCTTTGGGCGTGATGGACGGGGCTTCCGACTTCATTCCTAAGGGGGGTAAACCAACAGGCTCTGTTATCGTTGATTTCTTTGAGGTGATCACCGTCCTCTCATCTTCTACCCTCTCCAAGCTGGGTCTTATCATCATGGCCGTTGGGGGTTTCTCTCGTTATATGAGCCACATTGGCGCTGCGAATGCGATGGTACAAATAGCGACTAAGCCACTGTCAAAAATCAAAAATCCATATGTCGTGCTTGCACTTGCCTATATTATTGGACAGCTAATCAATGTCTTTATCCCTAGCGCCACAGGACTAGCACTATTACTGCTTGTTGCAATGTACCCTGTTTTGGTGGGTGTTGGATGTAACCCCGCGGCAGCCGCTGCCGTTGTGGCGACTACAGGTTGTTTAGATTTAGGGCCTGCATCATCAGCGGTAAATAAAGCAGCAGAAGTCTCTGGTATCGATGTAGCCACCTACTTTGTTAGCTACCAATTGGTCGTTTCTATCATCGCAATGATTGTCATTGCTGTACTGCACTTTGTTTGTCAAAAACACTTTGATAAAAAGGACGAAGAAAACGGCGTTACTCATGAATTTAGCCTTAAAAGTAAAGAGCATCGTGAAGCACCAAAATGGTTCGCTATTCTGCCCGTGCTACCCCTAGCGCTGCTGCTAACGTTCAGTAAATTTGCCATTACTAGCGTTAAAATGAATGTCGTCACCGCGATGTTTATCGCCCTATTTGTCGGTATGGTATGCGACTACATTTACACACGTGACGCCAAAAAAGTCAGCGCTTCACTTAAAGTGTATTTGGAAGGTATGGGCGCGGTATTCGCAAGCGTTGTTAGTTTGATCATCGCTGCTCAAACCTTTGTTTCGGGTCTATCGACTATCGGCTTCATTGACTTGCTATTAGACAGCGCCGCTAACGCAGGGTTTGGTTACATTGCTATGGTGCTTGTATTGGTTGCTATTATTGCAATCGTTACTCTACTTTCGGGGTCAGGTAATGCTTCGTTCTTTAGTTTCTCAAATCTAGCGCCCGATGTTGCAGCTCAAGTCGGTACAGCAGCCGCAACAGTTGCGCTTCCAATGCAGTTAGCTTCGGGTCTAATGCGTTCTGCCTCTCCTGTAGCAGGCGTGGTTATTGCCTGTGCTGGCGTGGCGAATGTATCACCGATAGAGCTTGCTAAGCGTACCGCTATTCCAATGCTAGGCGGTTTAGTAACGGTACTTATTTGCTCTCAAATTTTGCTTTAGAGAATAAATAGCACTATCAAAAAGCTGAAATTACAAAAACTTAAATTTCACAAAACAACACAGTAATAGAAAGTGTTAGGGTTGGATGAAAACCTTAAGGTCCTAAACGAACCTAAGCTTCCAACCCTACTAATTATAAGTAACTGATGGTTTTTACTTTCAACTAACTACCCAAGACGTCGAATAATTAAGGCTATATAACTATGAACGTACTGCTATTAAGTAACGGAAAAATCGCTGGAAATACGAATCTTCTCGAGTTCGGCTACCCTTGGATAAAGCCGATGATTGAAAAAACTGAAGCAAAAAGAATTCTGTTTATCCCGTACGCGATGATTCGTGGAGATTACGACGAACGCACTCAACTTCTTAACGAAAGCTTAGGGCAGTTTGGCTGTGAAGTTACCGGTATACATACCTGTAAAGATCCTGTTGCTGCCATTGCTGAATATGATGGCATCGTAGTCAGTGGAGGTAATACTTGGGTACTGAATAAAATGCTTCATGATCTTGGACTTGTACGTCCAATTCGTAATGCTATTTTGAAAGAGAAGAAACTTTATATCGGCTGGAGTGCAGGTACCAATATCGCCTCACCGACCATTAGAACAACTAACGACATGCCTATTGTGACCGCTGCTATTTTGCCAGCGCTTAATATCATCCCTTTCCAAATTAACCCTCACTACATTGAAGCGAGTGTTTCTGGCCACATGGGGGAAACAAGAGATGAACGTATTCAAGAGTTCTTGATTATGAACCCGAGCGAATTCGTTGTCGCTATTCCTGAAGGCTCTCTTCTTAAATTGGAAGATGATCAACTCTCATACCATGCTGCAGAGAACCGCGTGATGAAGGTATTTTCACACGAACAACCAACGGAATCATATAATTCCGACAGTGATTTGACTGAATACTTAAATCACGGATGTTGATCTTACGAGGTTAAAGAAATGCAAAAAGGTGGTCTTGGGACCACCTTTTATGCGGGTGGAGTATAAATGACGTAATCACACCCATTAGCTTTCTTAGCTTCAAACATTGCGACATCGGCATAGTGAATAAGGCTTTGCCCATCATGGCTATGATCTGGGGAGATTGAAACGCCAATACTGAGGGTGATATCAAGCAGTAAATCTTTCGCAACAAACTTAGGTTCAAAGGCTGATATGATTTTTTGGACGACCAACTCAATTTCCGATTCCATATTAATCTGCTTAACAAGAATCACAAACTCATCACCACCCACTCTAAATACCGAGTCATTCGAGCGAACTGCTGACGTTAAGCGCCTTCCAACTTCTATCAGAACAACGTCTCCTACTTCGTGGCCATATTCATCATTTATGGGTTTGAACTTATTTAAATCAATGTAAAACAGGGCCAATTTTGATTCTGTGACTCTTGAGTGTGCCACTTCTTCGAGAATTTCATTATCCAATGTCTTTCTGTCTTTTAAGCCCGTTAACCCATCGTGAATTGACTCATAATGTAATCGCTCTGCACGTTCATGGACTTGCGAACTCATGGAATAGAAACTGGATAGTAATACTCCCATTTCATCTTTTGGGACATGGTCTGAGATGCTTAACATCTCTCCTTTTTTCATTTTCTCAGTATTCGCTAGCAGCACTTTCAAAGGAGCAAATAGACGGTCATGGACAAAAACATAAGTGATAATCGAAAATAAGGTAAAGAATACAATTTCGATAACCTGAATAAGTTTTATATACCCATCTAATTCATCTAAGCGCTTTCTTCTTTCCTCTAGCAAAGCCTCTTCAAATTGAACGAATTCTGCCATGATTAAACGTATTTTCCCCATGTGAATTTTTCCGTTATTTTGACGGACCATATTTATCGCATCGGCTAGATTCCCTTCATCTGCACGCTTAATTGTTTCGGCTAACTCATCAAATTTCAAAGTAATATGATTTGTTACTTCATCAATTCTCTCTTTCTGCTCGGGGTTATTAGATGTCAATTTTTTCAGGCGATGTACCTCCCCCAAGGCTTCTATTCGACCAACATGATAAGGCTCTAGGTACTCTGGATTTATCGTTAAGAGGAATCCACGCTGGCCAGTCTCTGCATCTTTCATTGCACTAAGAAGCAACTGAGAATGGTAAATAACACTATTGGTATGATTGACCCAACGGACTCTATCGTCACTGTGGGACTCAAGGAAATAAAACAGAATGGAGTTGCCGATTGATGCAGCAAACAGAATAAATAATATGATGGTTAGCTTTAACCGTACACTCATGGGCAATTAGAGCTCTAACGTTTGATGATAAAACGAGAAACGGGTAATGCAACCTACCATATTCCCTTATGAACCTTTAGCTTAGTAGAGTCACTCTAGAAGTGCATAGTAGATTGAATAGATTGCTTTTCCGACTAAATTGAGTTGAGAAAAGGAATATGGCTCGTAAAGCTTTAGCTATCGCTCATCTTTAGGTGATCCCATAACCACCATAGTCGAGATTGATTTCACATGTTTACACTCACCCAGTACATCCGAGTGAATTCGTTTATAACTAGATAATGAGTTGGTCTCTACGCGTAGTAAATACTCATTTGCTCCGGTGATGTTATGACATTCCACCACTTCATCGACAAACCTTACATGCTCTTCAAACTCAAGTTGCGCTTTTTTTCCATGACTCGCTAAGCCGATCGAAACATACGCGATAAAGCCGATTCCTAATGGCTCTCCATTTAGTATCGCACGATACCCTTTAATCACTTCAGTCCGCTCTAGTTCTTGTACTCGGCGTAGCGTTGCTGAAGGCGATAAACCCACACGATCGGATAGATCAACATTGGAGATTCGCCCATCACTTTTCAGCTCTTGCAATATTCTTTCGTCAAACTTGTCCATACGCTACTTTATTGCTCAATAAATTCAATATCACTCAATAAAAACACAAAATTGCGCCCAATTCTACTTAACATTGTGTTTAACAAATGAACAAGAATTAAAACGGAGTAATTTAATGGAATTAGAACAGCTTGGGGCTCTACTACTTTTTGCCTTTGTATCGACCTTTACCCCTGGGCCAAATAACATCATGTTGATGACATCGGGCGCAAACGTAGGATTTGCTCGTACCATTCCGCACATGCTGGGTATCGCCTTAGGTTTCGCTTTTATGGTGATACTGGTTGGCGTAGGCTTAATAGGGATATTTAATGCTTATCCCATCAGCCACCAGATTTTGAAATACGTAAGTTTGGCTTATCTGGTCTACCTAGCAGCCAAGATCGCAATGAGTGGGCGAGCTAAAGAAGTTGAAGGCTTTAAACCTCTCACTTTTATAGGCGCAGCCAGTTTTCAGTGGGTAAACCCAAAAGGTTGGTCTATGGCGTTAAGCGCAGTGACACTGTTTAGCAGTGGGGGTGCTTGGTTTGAATTGGGGATTATTGCCATCGCCTTCACCCTCGCTAATATTCCTTCAGTCAGCTTCTGGACATTCGCTGGGCAAAAACTTCAGCATTGGTTAACAACCCCAATACGTATTCGCAGTTTCAACGTTTCAATGGCCGTTCTGCTTATCGCATCTACTGTTCCGATGATTTGATTTGATGAAATAAAAAACCCTCAGACGCGATGCCTGAGGGTTGAACTATCAAGAATGCTTAACTTAAAGTAAGAACCTATCTATAACTATTCTTTACCCATCAGCGAACGTTGAGGCAGTTTAGAACATAACATTAATCCACCAAACATCATGACAAGTAGACCAATCAGAGCATTATGTACTGAGCTTAAACGTGACTCAGCCATCAGTGTTACAACGATTTGTTGCTCCTCTACGTCTGGAATCAGGTCAGCCATTAGATCAATAGCCATAGCGTTCGATACGAATGGAAGAGATGGCTGTTCCATAACAAGAGCTTTAGTCTCGTAAGAAAGCTGTTCACTTGCTTCTACTTTGCTGTGGATTTCACCTGTTAATGAAAACAGCATGATTGAACCTAAAATCGCCACACCAAATGCTTGACCAATGTTACGAGAAGTGGCTTGGATACCACCAGATTGCTGAGCTTCTTTTTCTGACAGCGCATCAGTAACAACAATTGAAGCCTGAGATGCAAGTAGACCTGCGCCAGCACCAAATACCATCAACGAAACATATTGCCAGAACGTAATGCCTTCAAGAGTGAAGCCAAGGAACATTAGCGCAGTACCCGCCGCCGCAGTAATGAAACCAATTTGGCAAATACGCTGACAGCTCATATTACTAAGAAGAGCAGGAGTACCAAGAGAACCAATCATCATGCCCAAAGCAAACGCACACAGTGCCATACCTGAAGCAAATGCACTCATACCAGCGACTAACTGCATGTAAGAGATATTAATAAAACCAGTTGCACCAAATAGTAGGAATATAACCGCGCAAAGAACTAGACCAACAACAACTTGTGGGTTCTTGAGGTAAGATTCTGGAAGTAGAGGTGTACCACCATTCGCTTCAAATTTACGCTCCCAGATCATTAGCACTTTCAATGTAATGAAACCAAATATAACAGTAGGGATAGCAGGAGAAATACCGAAAACGGTTAGATCAGTAAATGGCGTCACTAAACCCCACTCTGAGATTTTTAGAAGACCGGTAACAAACGCGAGAAGACCAACACCTGCAAGTAAAATACCGACAATGTCTAGCTTACCTTCAAATGGCGTTCTCTCTAGCTCTGGTAGTTTACACGCACCCAGCGCAACGATTGAGCAGTAAACACCTAGCACCATAAATGCCGCTTGGAAGCTAAATTTATCTAAAATAACACCAAAAATAAGAGGCGTTAAAGCACTTGCAAGGCCAATAAGAGCCGCAATTGCAGAGAAAGCAATCGCTTGATCTTTACCCTTATAGATACCACACACGTTGGCTAACACCGCTGGTATCATTAAACACGCACCCAGTCCCGATAGAACACGAGCACCGTAATTCAGAACGTCCATATTTGGCGCAAAAGCAGCACCAAACGCAGACAGTGCCATTAAAGAAGCACCAATGATCATTTGGCGTTTCCAGCCAATAATAAGACCAGTCAAACCACCAGCAATCATGCCTGCACCCGCGATGAGAGGGTACATAGCGTTTGCCATTTGGATGTCTGACATGGTTGCACCATGAAGTGCAATAAGCGCTTCTGTAGAGATGGCTAAGCCTGAGTTATCTGCCATGGTTGAAAACTGGGCCGCTAGAAGGACGATAAGTGGGAACCACTTTGCCATACCTACGTTAGCCGGCGCTTGAGCCGCTTGTGTTGTCATTTTTATTACCTTTTGTATCGGGCTCAAACAAAGTGAAAAGCCCAGTGTTATTGAAAGAGCAATCCAATTTGCATAATTCATCCGTTAAAAGGATTACAACAGGAGTCAATAACACTGCATAAACAAAAAAAGTAATAGAAACACAGACCAACTGAAACTAAATGAAATAGGTATAAATCTAAAATCTGGCGGCAAAATAATTATAAATCATCTCCGGAGAATCATCGTTAAACTGGTTTCGCTGTTATAACGAACATCAACAAGAAGCGTATCCTTGTCTTCAAGTTTCCAAGCCTCTAGAGTCAATAACCCGCTCATCGCGGGAGGTGCCAATTGGCTTCTTTTCTCGAACTTATCGAGTCCAAATAATTCACGGTCAACTAACTTAAGATGAACTCTGCCCGAATCATTTTCCAATACCTTAATTCGTGCATCATATATAAAGTTACCTAACTCCGGAGATCCTATCAGTTCGGAGCTTACTGAAATTCGTTGCTCTTCTTTCGTAATAAAAAGAGACACATCATTCATTATATCTTGCCCATTATATTGGCTAGTAAACTTTCCATGCCAAGTCCCACTATTAGACTGAAGCGAGTTAATGGATGTTTGATGGACTTGAAAGCCAAGAAAAAAGCTAAAGCACAGAAAAGCAATCGCTGGTAAAACACCTAATCTACGAAATGACATTTAAGCGTATCCCCTACTGATTCACACAACTTGTACCCATATTGATCTTTGAATACAAAGTAGCTTGTTGGACCTTCTATCAATGGCAGCTTTTCGAGATCTTCTGCTGTTGCAGAAAACATTATCCAATGTCCTTTGTACAATGACTTATCTTGCCCAGACGATATTGACATTGAAAGTAAAAAACCCAAAACAAATGCGCTAATCAAACCGACAATTAGCCTAAATGCCACCTGCTTGCTGTTACTCGTTTTGTTCTTAGTCTCAATACCGTCAAGATCTTTTATTGAAGGTAATATTGCGGCTTCCATCAACTCATCATTATCGTTATCTAAAGGGCCTATTGCCCCTTTTTTCACATCTCGAGCGTCCCTTTCCTTTAATCCTTCAGTTATAATTGGTTGGATGGATAATACATACCCTTGTTTTGGAATGGTTCGAATAAGTTCACGATCAGTGTCTAGCAAAGAGTCTCGCAATCCCTTCACTGTTTGATTGATGGTCGCATTGGTTGCGTATGAATTGCTCCACAAGCGTTGTTCTATCGCTTGTCGTGACAATATTTCAGGAAATGATTCAACTAAAGCGGTGAATAGGTTTGCTTCCATCGCTCGAAGTCGAATAACGTCTTGTTTAAATTTAACAATGCCGGATGTGACAGAGTAACGATATTCTCCAATTTGATAAATTGGAGGTTCAAAAGTATGACTACTCATAAATAAAGCCTGCTCTTTAAGTTCAACAACTTAGTTAGATACACGAGAATAAAAAGTTACAGTTTGGTCAATTGAGCGACATTCACTCCACGGATGTCATAACCAGTTAATAGCAAACTATCTTGGCCATCATAATCCCAGACTTCTAACGTTAAGATTGACGAAATTGAAGACAGCGTGACGTTCGTTTTTTCTTCAAAGTGAGCCAGTCGATTCGAATTCCTATAAACCACTTCGAATCTCACTTTTCCTTCCTCTATTGATAATACTTTTAACTTTGCGTCAAACACTGTATTAGTTGATGTAGGAACCTCCATCACTTGAGTGTTGACAGAGGTACGATAATCTCCTTTATGTAGCAACAGCCTAATCGTTGACTTTGTGGTTACGCCATTTACATCAAACTCAACAATACCGTACCAGTCTCCAGATAGTTCAGCGAGAGGGTCATTCCTATAATCTCCCCATTGAGCCCCTAATAAATATCCTACTGATACCACCAATAAAGCAACGAAAACTAATCCAATTTTTTTCTTCGACATTCGAGCCCTCTCTCTATCGGATTACAAATGTGATAACCAATTTTCCCTTTAGAAACGATGGATTTTTGATCCAATTCAATCAACCCAAGCTGCTTTAGTTCATCTTCGCTTGAATCAAATAGTATCTGATGACCATGATAATAGTGGCTGGTATAAGGTTTCAGCTCCAAAGTGGTATTCACTACCCCAACTAAAAAGGCGGCTATAGATAATGAACTTAGGATGATTAGCTCACTTTTTCGTACTTTAGCGCTGCTGGCTTGGCTGATATTAGGTGCTGGTTTTTCCTGTAAGTCCGTTCGTTCTGCATTCGTTCTTTCAGTAAGTGGTTCAGGTTCTGCCAATGACTCTTTTAGTATGGGCTGTACTGACAGTAGGTATCCTTTCTTAGGAATAGTTCTGATAAAAGTACGTTCGCCATCCTTTAAACACGTTCTTAATCCTCTCACTGTCTGATTAATGGTGGCATTTGCTTCGTATAAATCTTTCCAAATAGACTTCTCTATTTCCTCTCTCGACAGAACCTCAGGGAATTTATCAATCATTGCTTGGAATAACATTGCTTCTCTGGGTCTTAGCCGTAAAATTTTATTGTCAAACTTCACCACTCCAGAAGACGTTGAAAATAGATAATCACCAATTTGATAAATAGGCGGCTCTAACTTAAGACTGACCATTCACTTACCTTCTATTGAGCCTGTTGGGGAAGAAGCACATATTTGGCTTCTTATTCAATGCCGCTCAATGTTATCAAACCCTCCCCTTTAAAATACGGGACAAGATCAAAGTATCCCTCTACATGCTGATAACACTGTCATCTAAGAAAAATCAAGATTAATGATGGAATTTCCTTTGTAAACAATAATTTAATGTTTGGTGTTTTTTCTTATTTCATTACGTTTTATTTAATTTACTTTTATTTGGCTCGCCCGAGATCTCCCATAAATGCACTCTGATTAACGATCGAGCATCAAGCATTGAGCAATCGTTTGACGCTACTTTTACCCTATACATTTATTCTAATTATGGAGTTCATATGACAACAAGCAACACATTAAAGCCAGGTCTTGCGTACAGCCAAGATGTCGTCATTTATAAGGCAAATATTCTTACAGTCAATGAAGCTCAACCTACAGCGGATGTGGTAGCAGTAAAAGATGGAAAAATTTTAGCTGTTGGTAGTCAACAGCAAGTGGAATCTGAAATTGAAGAATTAGGATTAGACTTCACTATAAACTCAGATTTTTGTGAAAACACATTAGTACCTGGCTTTGTCGAAGCGCACATGCATCCAACTGTCGTAGCACTATTTACTGCTCGATTCGGTTATGTGGGCCAAATTGAACGTAAAGGTGCAGAAGGAAAAACACTTTTTGCTAGTCTTACTAAAGAAGAATTGCAAGCAACGATTAAAGGTCATGTCACCGCGCACAACGACGCAGGTAAAAAAGGAGAATGGTTAAACCTTTGGGGTCTGGACCCGTTACTTATTCAAGGTGACATTCTAGTCGGAAAAGACTTCTTAGATGAAATCTGTTCCGACTCACCGATTATGATAATGCATACGTCTTGTCATGTTTCTTCGTTCAATAGCTTAGCCATTGAGAAAACTGGATTCACTATTGAAGATAATCCTGAGTTCGTTCGTCAAGAAGGTGGCCAGTTAACTGGAGAAGTGTGCGAAATTCCAGACATGAGCCGTGCGCAGATTGCTGGCGCGATGAATTTTGGTACTCCAGAAGATTCATTAGCTGCAATGCTTTCATACGGAGATACAACAAGTCGTCTAGGCCTAACGACTATGTCAGACTGTGGGATGGGTGTCCCTGCTAACCCTTACCCTTTATACCAAGCAATCTCACAAATGCCGCACTTTAAATCTAGAATAGCGGCCTATCCTTTAATTCCATTTTTCAGTGGTGAACAAATTAAAGAAATGGAAGAAGTCAGTAATGACCGTTTATTCATCAACAAAGTTAAATATCTTGGCACCGATGGTTCAATTCCCGGTTTTACAGCAAGACTGAAAGAAGGGGATACTTACTATAATGGCAACGCCAACGGACCATTCATTAACTCCCTAGAGAAAATGTACGACGACATGTTTGCCGCTCACAAGCTAGGCTACAGCGTATCGCTACACTGTAACGGTGAAGGCATGACAATTGCAGCTCTAGATATGTTTGAAAAAATGCAAAAAGAGTGCCCTCAGCCAAACGTACGCCACTGTTTAGAACACAACCAGATGGTAACGCCAGAGCTAATGGATCGTATGAATGAGCTTGGTGTGGTTCATAACCTATTTGGCACTCACATTACGTTCTGGGGCGACATCCACGCTTCAACGACTGTTGGTCCAGAAAGAGCTAAAACGCTAAATCCATTCCAAACATCGGTGAAAAAAGACGTTCCGTTTGCTATTCACTGTGATGATGCGGTAACTCAAGTAAACCCAATCTTTATGATGTGGAGTGCAATGAACCGCCAGTGCATCTACTCAGGTACGGTTTACGGTGAAGATGAGTGCTTAACTGCTGAACAAGCACTTCACGCATTAACATTAGGCCCTGCTTACCTAATGGAACAAGAAAACATGATTGGCTCAATCGAAGTTGGAAAACTCGCGGATTTCGCTATCTTAGACAAAAACCCGCTAACAACAGACAAAGCTGACATCAAAGACATCAAAGTCTCAGCCACTGTTTTAGGTGGTCAAGTCTTCGACTACCGTCACTAATCACGCGTAACCCATATATACGTAATAAAGCTCCACTTCACCCCTGAAGCTGGAGCTTTTTTGTTCTTGAAGTACTATTGCATTTCAACTTGATTAACTTAGACGCTCACTTAAAAAGTCTATTAACAAACGTACTTTAGGTGATAAGTTCCTATTCTGAGGATACACCGCCCAAATACCTTCTTTGTCGTCTCGATAATCACTGAGCACTTCCACCAACTCACCGCACGACAAGGCATCATTGACATAGTAATCAGGCAGCTGAACCAAACCTAAATCACGTTTGGCTGCGTCTAAAAGCGATAAGCCACTGTTGCATTTTATTCTGCCAGTTACTCTTACCGCTCTCTCTTTACCTTGATCTTTGAAACGCCAGTGTTCAAATGAACCAATCAAGCAACTGTGATGATTGAGCTCTGATAACGTGTGCGGCTCCCCACTACGTTCTAAGTAAGTCGGGCTTGCGCAAACATAGAGTTGGCGTGACGATAATCGTTTGGCAATTAAGCTTGAGTCTTCTAATCGACCTAAACGGATTGCGACATCGACACCTTGTTCAATCAAATCCAACTTTTGATTCGTTAAATGAAGATCAAGATCCACCTGTGGATACTGTTCTAAAAACAGATGCAGAAGTGGAGCAAGGTGAGTTTCGCCATAAGTCACAGGCGCTGTAATTTTTAATAGCCCTTTTGGTGAGCTTTGCATTTGTGTCACAGCGATCTCGGCAAGTTCTAACCCTTCTACCAAATGCTTACACTGTTGGAAATATAGCTGCCCCGCTTCCGACAACGTTACTTTGCGTGTCGTTCGATGCAGTAGTTTAACGGCAAGCCTATCTTCAAGGGCTGAGACTCGACGACTGATTTGAGCCACTGATGTGTTTAGCTTTTTCGCCGCTCCAGTGAAGCTATTTGTTTCTGACACAGCAACAAACTCGCTGACCCCTTCCCAATTCGCCATATCGCCCCTCTATTTATTTTTTATTACAAGTTACTTCAATTATTACAAATGCGTAAAAATCATTTTCATTTTAACCGGATTATCATCAAATGAGAAATATATATAATGAGTCCAACAAAACAAGAGAGCGGATTACAAAAAGCTTTACTAAGCTTTATTCTCAGCAAAATGAGTCGCCGCCAAAACACTACACAAAAGGAACATCAAATGACGCTTGAAATCAAACCGGGTCAAACTTCTATTAAATCAAAAGCTATGGTCGCTTGGGCGGCAGGCGAACCTCTTAAGATGGAAGAAGTGGATGTACAACTTCCAAAAGCAGGCGAAGTATTAGTTCGTATCGTCGCTACTGGTGTTTGTCACACTGATGCATTCACATTATCTGGTGACGATCCAGAAGGTATCTTCCCTTCTATCTTAGGTCACGAAGGTGGCGGCATCGTTGAAATGATCGGTGAAGGCGTGACTAGCGTTGAGATCGGCGACCACGTGATTCCACTTTACACCGCAGAGTGTGGTGAGTGTAAATTCTGTAAATCTGGTAAAACGAACCTTTGCCAAGCAGTACGTGAAACCCAAGGTAAAGGCCTAATGCCAGACGGAACAAGCCGTTTCTCTATTAACGGTGAGACAATCTTCCACTACATGGGTTGTTCTACGTTCTCTGAGTACACGGTACTTCCTGAAATTTCATTGGCAAAAGTATCTAAAGAAGCACCTCTTGAAGAGGTATGTCTTCTTGGTTGTGGCGTAACAACGGGCATGGGCGCTGTACTTAATACTGCAAAAGTTGAAGAAGGCGATAACGTTGCTGTCTTTGGTCTTGGTGGTATTGGTCTTTCAGCAATCATCGGTGCTCGTATGGCTGGCGCTAAGATCATCATTGGTGTTGATATTAACGAGAGCAAATTTGAGCTTGCTAAGCAACTTGGCGCAACTCACTGCATCAACCCTCAGAAATTCGACAAGCCAATCCAAGAAGTCATTGTTGATATGACAGACGGCGGTGTTGAGTACTCTTTCGAGTGTATTGGTAACGTGAACGTTATGCGTCAAGCACTTGAGTGTTGCCATAAAGGTTGGGGCGAATCTGTCATCATTGGTGTTGCTGGTGCTGGCCAAGAGATCTCAACTCGCCCATTCCAGCTTGTGACTGGTCGCGTATGGCGTGGTTCTGCTTTCGGTGGTGTTAAAGGCCGCTCTGAGCTTCCAGAAATCGTTAACCGTTACATGGCAGGTGAATTCGGCTTACAAGAGTTCATCACCCATACTATGGGCTTGCAAGACGTAAACGAAGCGTTTGAGCTAATGCACAAAGGTGAATCTATCCGTACTGTTCTACATATGGATAAGTAAACTGAACTAACCTAATAAACGCCTTGGCCCTCTCTTTGTAATTCTCTTTGTGATTAAGAAGAAAGACAAGGCGTTTTTATTGTTCACACTTCCCGTTTATGACACTCAAACCCTTCTGATCGATGGAACCGTTATGACAATTGAAAACATCAGCCAAGCCAAAGTTGCAGGCGGTTGGCACAAGCAGTTTACCCATGAATCAACAACGCTAAATTGCTCAATGCGATTTGCTATTTTCCTGCCGCCTAACGCGACTAAATCGGCACCCGTTCCGGTACTTTATTGGTTGTCTGGCCTGACTTGTACTGACGAAAACTTCATGCAAAAAGCAGGGGCATTTCAAAAAGCCGCAGAGCTGGGTATTGCGATTGTTGCGCCAGATACTAGCCCTCGTGGTGACGATGTTGCCGATGATGATGGCTACGACTTAGGCAAAGGGGCGGGGTTTTATCTTAATGCCACGCAGCAGCCATGGGCTTCGCATTACCATATGTATGACTACGTGACGAAAGAGCTTCCTGAGCTTATTGAAAACACATTCCCTGTGAGCAGTGTGAAATCTATCTCAGGCCACAGTATGGGTGGGCATGGCGCTTTGACTATCGGGCTTAAAAACCCAGAGCAATACCGTTCTATTTCCGCATTTAGCCCAATTAGCCACCCTACTTCGTGCCCTTGGGGACAAAAAGCGTTCAATGCCTATTTGGGAATGAACAGAGATGAATGGAAGCAGTACGACGCAACTGAACTTCTTAGTGGCGCTCAATCACCTTTGCCAATTTTGGTCGATCAAGGTGACGCTGATAACTTTTTAGCCGAACAGCTAAAACCAGAGTTATTGATTGAAGCAGCCAAGAAGCATCAGTCGCCTTTAGAGTTAAGAATGCAGCCGGGTTACGATCACAGCTATTTCTTCATCTCTAGCTTTATTGGCGAGCACCTAAGCTTTCACGCCAAGCACCTTAATGTCTAGTTAATGCATTCGATATGCCACGCTTTTACCCCGAACATAAAAGTGTGGCTATTAATATTCAATAAGATACACATCCCACTGCTCAATTGTGAGCCTAGCCGATATCAAAATTGTTGCTTAAAGTAAGATACAGTCAGCAGTATCAAAATATCTTTAGGAGCACTTATGATGAAAACTCGATTAAAAGCGTTGGCCATAGCGTCAACTATCCTCTTCAGTGGCTACTCATTTGCTGCGACAGAGAACTACAATACAGATATTCCAACGAGTATCATGACACCCGATACTGTAGAAACGAGCCTCGGAACCTTAGAGTTTAAAGATGGTGTACCAACAACCGACACAACTCAAAAACTCTACGATAACTTAGACACGTTAAGAGCAACTGAAGTGTTCCTAAATGCAATCCCTATGGCCTCCATTGAAGCGATAAGAATTGGACATGAAGAACTCGGAGTTACCCACTCTAACCAGGTTGTTCTATTTGATAAGCTGATGGACTCTAACCCGCTCTTTTTAACGGGTAATACCGACACCGTTTACGCTTCGGCCTTTCTTGATTTAGAACGTGATGGTCCGACGGTTATTGAAGTGCCACCAGGCATGGGGCCAACTACAGTAAACGACGCTTTCTTCCGTTTCGTAACTGATTTAGGTGTCGTCGGTCCGGATAAAGGCAAAGGCGGTAAATACCTCGTTTTACCACCAAATTACAAAGGTGAGGTTCCTGAAGGGTACTTTGTTTCCACCTCCACCAGCTACACCAACTGGTTTATTGCGCGTGGCTTTTTAAAAGACGGCAAGCCGGACTCTGCGGTTAACGATTTCAAATCACAGCTTAAAATCTACCCATTAGCGAGTAAATCTAAGCAGCCAAAAATGGAGTTTATTTCCGGAAGTGGCAAATCATTCAACACTGTTCACGCCAACAATGAGCATTTCTATGACGAGATCAAGCCTGTTCTCGACAAAGAACCTGTAAGTTTTATTGACCCTGAACTACGCGGCTTAATGACGAGTATTGGAATACAAAAAGATAAACCTTTTGAGCCTGATGCTCGTATGCAAAAGATACTGAAAGATGGTGTAGCGATTGGTAACGCAACCGCACGTAGCCTCTATTTCCACCCGAGAGATAAGGCCGCATACAAATACGACAATAAGCGTTGGAAAACAGCCTTTATTGGTGGCGACTACCAGTGGTTGATTGATGAAGGTAAAGGCGGACGCAATTTAGATGCGCGTACTTACTTCTTCTATATCGCAACGGTTAACACGCCAGCAATGGCATTGAAGTTGATTGATAAAGGTTCACAGTACGCCCTGTCTGACCAATCTAAAGATGGACAATTTTTAGATGGCGGGAAAACATACAAACTGAATATTCCAGCGAATGTGCCCGCGAAAAACTTCTGGTCTATTGTAGCGTATGATCCTCAAACTCGTTCAGAGCTACAAACGAGCCAACCTTTCCCGAGCAAGAACAACAAGCGTGATGACTTTATTGAAAATAGCGACGGTTCTGTTGATCTTTACTTTGGCCCTAAAGCGCCAAAAGGGAAAGAAACGAATTGGATAGAAACTGTACCTGGTAAAGGTTGGTTTACCATTCTTCGCCTCTATGGGCCGCAAGAAGCTTGGTATGACAAGTCATGGCAACCGGGTGATATTGAACTGGTGAAATAACTAACAGCGTAGAAAATCAAAAGGGTTCACCTCTTTAAATTAAAGAGGTGAACCCTTTTTTTATATATCGTGCTGGCTTTATAAACGCTATAAGCGGATTTAAACGATTTCCCAGCTGTGCGTCATTTCAATACCTTCACCAAGCATTAAACAAACCGAGCAATATTTTTCTAGTGAGTCAGCCGCGACTTTAGCAACAGTTTCAGCGTCTAAAGATTCACCAGACACTTCAAAGTGAACATTCACTTGAGTAAAAATACGCGGTGCAGTTTCACGACGCTCGGTGGTCAACTTAGCCACACAACCCGTCACCTTCTGGCCCGCTTCCTTTAACCCGTCAACCACATCAACAGAGCTACAACCACCCGCAGCCATTAATACCATTTCCATTGGGCTTGGTGCTGTCGCGCCGCCGTTACCATCCATCACAATTGAATGACCCGATTGTGATTGGCCAAGGAATTTAAAATCTTCTATCCACTTTACTTCAGCTTGCATCTTTACGTCTCACTACTACAAATCTTAGTGCGAAAGATAACAGGTATTAGTACAGCTCAACAAGTTTAAACACTCTCCTACTCTGCATCAGTTGGAAAAACGACGCCCGTTTGTCTACGTATTTCAGTTAACGCTTTTGAAACCAAGAGCGAACGACTTACCCCACGTTCATCCATCGCCTTTTCTTCATATTGTTTCGCAAAGGCGGCCGCCTCATAAAACATTCGATTTGGAACTTGCTCTACACTCAAGTCTTGTTTGTCCCCTCCTCTCGTCAATTTAGTCACCCGATTGCAAAGAGAGATCATATCCACCTGTAATGCCGCCTCTTCACCTTGGAACTCACTCGGCAAATATGAATCACTGATTTTAGAGTGACTGATCACGACATCAAACCCATCATATTGAAATATCACGCTGCCATTACCGTCAACGCCAGATTCAAGCAGGTGCGCTTGGGCGTTAATCGAGACAGGTTCGCCGAACAGGGCAATAGCTGCTCCCACACAGTAGTAACCAATATCCATAATGGAGCCGTTCGAGAATTCTGGATTAAACGTATTTGGATTTTCACCATTGAGGTACTTCGGGTAGCGAGAAGAGAATTGGCAGTAACTAATAGTGGCCTTTCTCAAAGCGCCAATCTG
The DNA here is from genome assembly GCF_050337265.1 of Vibrio lamellibrachiae. NCBI lineage: Bacteria > Pseudomonadati > Pseudomonadota > Gammaproteobacteria > Vibrionales > Vibrionaceae > Vibrio > Vibrio lamellibrachiae. Next base: position 1,854 of record NZ_JAKJSU010000012.1, on the reverse strand, counting down.
CGTTAGTTGCCTCTCCAATACATGGAAATTAGGCAGATGCGGTGTCATAAACGCCTCAAATAATACCACTCCATTTTCGCGTGCTGTTTGGTACAACTCCTGAGCCAGCACATAATTGGATGCCAACGGCTTCTCACATATCACGTGTTTACCGGATTTCAACAACTGCTTAGTTTGAGGTGCATGATAAGAGTTCGGGCTCGCAATATAGACCACATCAATTAACGTTGATTCTGCCAGTTCTTCAAAATCGGTAAACAACTTAGGCGACGCATATTTTTCAGAAAATCTTTGAGCACTTTCAAGGCTTCGAGAATACACGCCTGAAAGTTCATATAGACCAGTCTGCAAAGCGGCTTCAATAAATTGATCGGTAATCCAGTTTGTTCCTATTACTGCAAGTCGAATCATGAGTGGTTTACCTTTTAATAGAGTGAGCACAAAGAATACGGTGTAAGCTCAAGCGAGTTCAAGGAATTCAACATGTTTTATTTTGCTGCGAGTGGAGCTATTGACTAAACAGCTGAGATAACGGGCTTTTGACGCCACTTGCGCCTCTATCAATGACATGGGTGTAGATTTGCGTTGTTTTCACATCAGTATGACCAAGTTGTTCTTGTACAGTTCTGATATCTGCACCACTTTCTAGTAAATGGGTAGCAAATGAATGGCGCAATGTGTGGCATGAAACGTTCTTATCAATCTTTGCCGTTTTAGCCGCGAGTTTAACGGCTTTTTGAACGCTTGTTTCATTAATGTGATGACGACGACAAAGCGATGAAACGGGATCAACTGAGCGCCTTATGGAGGGGAACAAATACTGCCAGTTAAGGTCGTTATTGGCATTAGGGTACTTTCGCTCCATTGCATCAGGTAACCAAACGCCTGAATAATCATGCTGTACTTTGTCTTGCTTCCAAATTTGTTTCACTTGCTCTTGTTGGTGACTAAGTGACGGTATTAATTCTCTAGCCAAAGTCACAATACGATTCTTATTTCCTTTTGCCCTCCATATGCGCAGAGCAGAATATTCAAAATCAATATCTTGAAAGCGTAATCTTAAACATTCCATCAAACGCAGCCCTGATCCGTACATAAGCTGTAGTGGTAATAAATGTGTGGGGCTGACATTGGCAAGTAACCTACTCACTTCACTTTGAGTTAATACCGTAGGTAGCTTCTTTCCTTTAGCTGACTTTCGAAAGCGGATATCCACATCAATTGGGGCAGCTAGGATATGTTTATACAGAAACACCAAAGCATTCAGTGCTAAGCATTGTGTGCGAGCCGCCATGTTTCTCCCTGTAATAAGATGAGATAGAAACGCTTCAACCTCAGCAACACCCAACTCCTTAGGATGCTTCTTGTCGTTGTAAATAATGAACTGAACAATCCAATAGATGTACGCTTCAATCGTTCTTTTTGCGTAATGACGTGACGCCATATAGTGCTGAATATAAGTCAAAAATGGTGATTTCATCACAACCCTCACATACTGTTAATTTATACAGACAAAACTGTAGCGAGGATTAATTCTGTTATACGGAAAGATTCCGTATTTTGTGATGAGCAACCAGTTTAATAATTCGTAGTACACTGATTTACATAACTATCTGGATTACCATGGTTAGATTCTAAATAATTAGAAGGCGGTAGCGTGGATTACTATACGGAATTAGTCCGTCTATAAAGCTACATGGACTCCCTCTTTTGTCAACAATAGCTACCGCTGACAACAGTGGATCGGACAGCAGCTCTACATACGGTGTTTCGTCGGAATCTATCCGTCACCCTGATGATATTCGCTTGATGCTGACCTAATTCGTTAGGCAGTATTGTCTACTTGCTTTATAG
>NZ_JAKJSU010000011.1:0-207161 GCF_050337265.1 Vibrio lamellibrachiae | reverse complement strand
GTGTGTAAGTGCTGTGAGGCATTGAGCTAACCTGTACTAATTGCCCGTGAGGCTTAACCATACAACACCCAAGGGGTTTTGTGGACTCAATATGAGAACATTGAATGCGTGTTTGAACTTTTATAATCAGTTTTCCGAATTTTAGAATTTGCTTGGCGACCATAGCGTTGCGGACCCACCTGATTCCATGCCGAACTCAGAAGTGAAACGCAGTAGCGCCGATGGTAGTGTGGGGTTTCCCCATGTGAGAGTAGGACATCGCCAGGCTTTAAATTTATCTTTTCCTTTTTAAGGCAAAGAGAAAATAGCCCGTAATTGTAACGGGCTTTTTTAGTCCATTAGACTAAAAACAGCATGCTGATATAGCTCAGCCCGGTAGAGCGCACCCTTGGTAAGGGTGAGGTCCCCAGTTCGAGTCTGGGTATCAGCACCAGTTTAACACTAGCGTTTAATACGATAGTTAGAGATTTGTTTGACGACCATAGCATTGTGGACCCACCTGATTCCATGCCGAACTCAGAAGTGAAACACAATAGCGCCGATGGTAGTGTGGGGTTTCCCCATGTGAGAGTAGGACATCGTCAGGCTTTAATTATACCTCCACCGAATTGGTGTCGAGATGAAAGTCATAAACCTCAGCAGAAATGCTGAGGTTTTTTGCTTTTTACGATCTAATGAATTTGGCTATTTCCCGTTGATCTTAATTATTCCCCATTAAGGGCCCAATCATAATCATAGCTAACCTTGCCACGAAACTGAGATAGCTCAGGGCGATATTGAGCTAAATGAATAAACAGCTCTTCTTTCGAGCCAAAGTCATCTGCAAACCAGTCATAGATAGAAGATAGCTGAAGCTTGCCCTCAGACAACTCTGCGCCTTTAACACTGTTTATGAACTCATCAGCTGCTTTTTCTAACAACGTTTCACTAGTAGTAGCGGTAAATACACTTGGTTGAAGGTTCGGGCAACCTAAACTGGCACAATTTAACGCGTAGTGAGTGCGTGGATCATTCCATATAGGCCTTAGGATTCTGTGTTCGATATCATTTAGAGTCAGTTTCTTATCATCAACAGTAATAATCTCCTTTCCCCATGGCCCAAAGCTAAAAAAGCCTCCAAGTTTAGTAATAGACTTAGTTGGGTAATTATCCAAAATTAGGTTTACCGTTAGTGCGTTATAGAAGTTTACCCAATATGAATATTGTTCTTGTTTTGAATAATTTTGAGGTAATAGTGAAGCTAGCCTTTCTAAATAATCTTCCAGTTTTTTTTTATCCTGCTTACTCACGTCACCATATCTAAACAGGGTGTGTTGATTGTTGGCGATCAGGTACTTGTTTAGCAACAACTGCCAATCGTCGTGGGAGATGCTCTCCGTTGCTTGCTCATTACTTTTCTCCCAGTAAGACCATAACTCAGCCTTTGGTGCGGCCCATGTGGAAAAGGAGAGAGTGAGTAGAAGAAGTGTGAATATATTTTTCATTAGTTGAATCCATTTTGATTTAGTAAGTAGACCTCGGTGTCGTTATTTTTCTTTCATAGGGTGGCTTCAATAAAATAATAGGTATAAAAAAGGCTGGTATCGATACCAGCCTTTTGTGATTAATTTCAGATTAGTAACCACTCGTTACTTTAAGAAGCTTGGGATATTCGCTTCATAGGCTGATATCTTCTCTTCATGCTGAAGAGTTAAGCCAATATTGTCTAAGCCATTAAGTAGGCAATGACGGCGGAATTCATCGATTTCAAATCCGTACTCTTTGCCGTTTGCACGAACCTTCATTGCTTCTAGATCGACTTCAACTTGCGAACCTTCGTTGGCCTCAACAAATTGGAATATTTCATCCACTTCTTGCTCGGTAAGGCGAACAGGCACCATTTGGTTGTTGATTGAGTTTCCGTAAAAAATATCGGCAAAACTCGGAGCAATCATTGCTTTAATGCCATAATCAGCCAATGCCCATGGTGCGTGCTCACGAGATGAACCACAGCCGAAATTTTCTCGCGCCAATAAGACTGAAGCGCCTTTATAGCGTGGAGCATTCATTACAAACTCTGGGTTTGGTTGCTCACCCGCATCATCAAGAAAGCGCCAATCGTGGAAAAGGTTTTTCCCAAACCCTAGACGAGAAACTCGTTGTAAAAATTGTTTTGGGATAATTGCATCGGTATCGATGTTCGCCGTATCTAGAGGAACGACTAAACCTGTATGTTGTTTAAAACCTGACATAAAACTCGCCTCCTAAAGTTCGCGAATATCAATAAAGTGACCAGCGACAGCTGCCGCTGCTGCCATTGCAGGGCTAACTAGGTGCGTGCGACCGTCACGACCTTGTCGTCCTTCGAAATTACGGTTTGAAGTTGACGCGCAACGTTCATGCGGGCCCAATCGGTCATTATTCATAGCAAGACACATAGAGCAGCCAGGCAAGCGCCATTCAAAGCCTGCTTCAATGAAAATCTTATCTAACCCTTCTGCTTCTGCTTGTGCTTTTACCTGCTCAGAGCCTGGTACTATCAGAGCTTGAACGTGTGAAGCAACTTTGCGGCCTTTAGCCACTTCCGCAGCTGCTCTCATGTCTTCGATACGAGAGTTAGTACATGAACCTACGAATACTTTATCTACATTGTAATCAGATAGAGCCTTACCCGCTTCTAGTCCCATGTAAGCAAGAGCTTTCTCTGCTGATGCTTTTTCGACAGGGTCTGCAAAGCTTTCTGGTGATGGAATAGGAGTATCAACTGAGATTACTTGACCAGGGTTAGTTCCCCAAGTTACTTGCGGTTTGATAGCTGCTGCGTCTAGCGTAACTATGGCATCAAACTGAGCATCAGCATCGGTCGTTAAGGTTTTCCAGTATTCTACAGCAGCATCAAAGTCAGAACCCTGTGGCGAGAACTTACGGCCCTTAATGTATTCGAATGTCGTTTCATCCGGAGCGATAAGGCCTGCTTTAGCACCTAGCTCTATGGCCATGTTACAAACGGTCATGCGGCCTTCCATCGAAAGATCAGTGATCGCTTCACCGCAGAACTCAACAACGTAGCCCGTACCTCCAGCAGCCGTTGTTTTACCAATAATGGCAAGCACGATATCTTTTGCTGTAATGCCAGGCGCTACTTTGCCTTTAACTTCGATTTTCATCGTTTTAGCGCGAGCTTGCTTAAGGGTTTGAGTTGCTAGTACGTGCTCAACTTCAGAGGTTCCAATACCAAATGCCAATGAACCAAATGCACCATGAGTCGCTGTATGGGAATCACCACATACAATTGTCATACCTGGTAGGGTAATGCCTAGCTCCGGCCCCATGACATGCACAATACCTTGGTATTTGTGGTTTAAGTCGTAAAGGGTAACGCCAAACTCTTCGCAGTTTTTTGACAGCGTTTCCATTTGGATTTGCGCCATCTTGCCTGAAGCGGTGATGTCTTTGGTTGTGGTCGATACGTTGTGATCCATTGTCGCGAACGTTTTGCTCACTTGGCGTACTTTACGCCCTTTTTCACGCAGGCCATCAAACGCTTGCGGTGAGGTCACTTCGTGAACTAAGTGGCGATCAATATAAAGAATTGGGTTTTCACCTTCTGCTGCGACAGCAACATGGGCATCGTAGACTTTTTCATATAGTGTTTTAGACATTGCTTTCTTTCCTTGTCGTCTTTTTACCAATGACCTAGAGGTACAGTCATTGGTTTTATTGTTCATAATTGACGACTGTAATTTTTATTATGAATTTAAAATGTATTCAGCGATTTTGTCGCCCATTTCTGATGTTGTTAGTGCTGGATTATTACCCGCAAGATCTGCCGTTAATTCACCGGCTGACAGTGCTTTAGATACTGCATTTTCAATATCTTGAGCTGCTGCTTCTTCGTTAAGGCTATAACGAAGCATCAATGCTGCTGATAGGATTTGAGCAACTGGGTTAGCAATGTTCTTACCTGCTATATCAGGAGCACTACCGCCTGCTGGTTCGTATAGACCGAACTGACTTTCGTTAAGGCTTGCTGAAGGAAGCATTCCCATAGAGCCTGTGATCATTGCACACTCATCAGAAATGATGTCACCGAAGATGTTTGAACAAAGCATGACATCAAATTGAGAAGGGTCTTTGATCAGTTGCATTGTCGCGTTATCGATGTAGATATGAGAAAGCTCAACATCAGGGTAGTCTTTTGCAATCTCTTCAACCACTTCACGCCACAAAATAGAGCTCTGTAGTACGTTCGCTTTGTCGACTGAGCAGACTTTCTTGTCGCGTAGACGAGCTGATTCAAATGCAATCTTTGCAATACGTTCAATTTCAAATCGATGATAAATCTCGGTATCAAACGCTTTTTCATTTGGACCATCGCCTTCACGTCCTTTAGGCTGACCGAAGTAGATACCGCCTGTTAGTTCGCGAACAACAACAATGTCAAAACCGTTCCCTGAAATGTCGGCACGAAGCGGGGAGAATGCTTCAAGACCTGCGTGAATTTGCGCTGGACGCAAATTACAAAACAGTTGGAAATGCTTACGAAGTGGAAGAAGTGCGCCACGCTCTGGCTGATCATTTGGCGGAAGGTGTTCCCACTTAGGACCGCCTACTGAGCCGAAAAGAACTGCGTCTGATTCTTCACAACCCTTAACCGTGCTTTCTGGTAGTGGACAGCCGTGGTTATCAATCGCAATACCACCGACATCGTGCTCTTCACGAGAGAAACCAATCGCATGCTTCTTCTCAATGGCATCAAGAACTTTATGTGCTTGTTGCATTACTTCTGGGCCAATACCATCGCCTGGTAAAATAGCGATTTTGTAAGTTTTGTCTGTCATGTTAATCCTTTAAATATTGATTGTTGTTTCTAGCCTTTGAAGGATCTCTTCACTAGGCTAGAACGCATTTATTCTATTAAACCGTCGCGATTTTCTTCTGCTTGATTTCAGCGATTTCGTCAGCACGATGAATACTATTGATAACGTGCAATAGCGCTTGGCCCGAGGCTTCTACAATATCGGTTGAGATACCTGTACCGTGGTACTTGCGACCTTTATAGTTGGCGATGATGTCTGCTTGCCCTAGGCCGTCCTCACCTTCACCTTTTGCTGTAAGATCAAACTTGTCTAGAACAATATCATAACCAGTAACACGATAGATACATTGGTAAAGAGCGTCTACCGGGCCATTACCTACAGCGGCTTCAGCGGTCTCTTTATCACCGCATAACATCTTGATACTGGTTGTTGCCATTACGCTACCTGATTGAACGCTTAGGTAGTTTAGCTTGAAGTAATTATCTTCTTCACGAAGGTTTGAGAAGTGGACTAATGCTTCCAAATCGTAATCAAACACTTGTCCTTTGCGGTCGGCTAATTTCAAGAAATCGTCATACAAAGCGTCCAAGTTATACTCTTCATCTTTGTAGCCCATGGAGTCCATATGATTTTTCACAGCTGCGCGGCCGCTTCGACTTGTTAGATTAAGTGCTTTATTTTTTAGACCGATTGATTCAGGTGTCATGATTTCATAAGTGTTCTTATTCTTAATCATGCCATCTTGGTGAATTCCTGAAGAGTGGCTAAACGCATTCGAACCGACAATCGCTTTATTGTCTTGAATTGGCATGTTACACAGTTGGCTTACCAATTTACTCGTACGATGAATCTCATCGTGTTTTAGTCCTGTATGCACACCTAATAACTCTTCGCGAGTCTTGATGATCATCGCTATTTCTTCAAGTGAACAGTTACCAGCACGTTCACCTATACCGTTAATCGTTCCCTCAATTTGACGAGCACCGGCTTGAACAGCGGCAATCGAGTTAGCAACCGACATACCTAAGTCATCGTGACAGTGAACTGAAATAATGGCTTTATCGATGTTAGGTACGCGATTGAAAAGTGTTTGTATAATGCCACCAAACTCATTCGGTACTGTATAGCCAACCGTGTCTGGAATATTGATGGTATTAGCACCTGCATTAATAGCAGCTTCAACCATGCGACAAAGATCGTCGATTGGAGTACGTCCGGCATCTTCACACGAGAACTCTACGTCATCGGTATATTTACGCGCATGTTTAACTGCTCTAACACCCATCTCAACCACATCATCATAACTACGGCGAAGTTTGTCTTGAACATGAATAGTGGACGTTGAAATAAACGTATGTATACGGAAAGCCTCGGCGACTTTTAACGCTTCAGCTGCGGCATCAATATCTTTAGGGACAGCACGGGAAAGGCCACAGATACGGCTGTTTTTGATGTTACGAGCGATGGTTTGAACCGACTCAAAATCACCCGGTGAAGAAACAGGAAAACCGGCCTCAATCACATCAACACCCAGACGTTCGAGCGCGTAGGCAATTTGCAGCTTCTCTTTAACTGTTAAGCTTGCTGATAACGCTTGCTCACCATCACGTAGCGTGGTGTCGAATATAATGACCTGATCTTTCATGTTTGCTTCCTTAGTGACTAGACGTCTTTTGCGTCAGTTAATCGTTTACTTCCGGTCGATAATTACAAAAAAACCCGCATCTCAGTGCGGGTTTTTGGAATTCTTGTGTGGCTATTTTTCTTCCATGACCTACCCGCGCGATTTGTTCACGATAAGGAGGAGGTTGAGCAGGATAGAAAAATTCTTTGTCATTGTTAACGACTTCCTATTAGGAGTTAAAGAAACCACAAAATTAAGTTAACAAATTAGTACCGCACTCGCGTTGTAACGTCAACCATTAAGTTGTTTTTTTATGCATATCGGATCAGTTCATGCCTTATTACGCTTTAAACCATTAATTAATCAAATGATGAATTAGTGATTAATTATTGCACTGTCGATTGCTATGTAATCCATCTATAATTAATCGTCCGATTAATATATGGAAATCTAATGACTGGCGCATCGATAAAAAACAGTGAATCTCGAAAAGTGGGGCGGCCGCGTGACAAAACCGAATCAAGAGCTTTGCTGTTAACTCACGCAAGGGATCTCTTTACTGTAAAGCCTTATGACAAAGTATCTACACGGATCATTGCTGAAAAAGCAGGGGTTAATATTGGAATGATCCGATACTACTTCGGCAATAAAGAGGGCTTGTTTGAAGAGATGCTGCGTGATTCGTTGTCGCCAATGAAGCAACAGATGGCGCTGTTAATAAAAGACAGATCACATCAAAATTTGGTTGATCTGATGAGAACTTATTATCGAGCCATGATTAAGATTCCAGAGATGCCCCGACTGATCATGAACACTATGAATATGCCTGCCGATGATAAACAGAGACAATTAGTGGAAAAAGTGTTCTTAGACATTGTTCGCCCTATGCAGATGCTGATATTTGAAAAATTGCGAGCAAGTGGGGTGATCCGCTCTGATATGGATGAAAAGCTGTGTCGTATTTCTTATATAAGTTTGATGGTTTTTCCATTTATTGCGCCTCCCGCCATGCTCAAGCTTCACGGTGTAGAGCTTAATGAAGAATTTTTAGCTCGATTATTTGAGCACAACGTAAAACTCATGACACAGGGTTTTTTAACCCCGAATTCTCTATAAGGATATTGGCATGACCATTAACCGTAAATTTTTATTTTTCCCTGCTGTCATAATTGGAGTGGTGATTTTAGTCTTAGCCGTGAAGATGAAGCCTTCTTTACCCGTAAAACCCGCAATGGATCGAGCAAGATTGGTGGAAACTGTGCCTATGACACTTAAGGCCATTGCACCACTTGCGATAGGCTTTGGCAAAGTGGCACCGAAAGTTGAGTGGAAAGCGATTGCCGAAGTGACTGGTAAAGTTGTTTATCGCCACCCAAAACTGCAAAAAGGCCAGGTATTGGTTGCTGGTACCGAAGTCTTGAGGATTGATCCTTTGGATTATGAGTTAAAGCTTGTACAAGCTCAGGCAGACTTTAAATCCAGCCAAACATCACTGGCGAAACTGAACCTTGATGAGACAAACTTAAAACATACGTTAGACATTGAAAAGAATCGCTTAAAGATTGCGAATACAGAATTACAGAGAAAATTGGATCTGCGTAAGAAAGGCTTAACATCGCAGTCAGATGTTGATCAGCAGCAGCAAAGCAATTTGTCTCAACAAAAGTTGGTGCTAGATATAGAGCATCAATTAGCGCTCATGCCCGATGAAAGACAGGTAGCCGAGGCTGTAGTCAATGTGAACGAAGCTAAGGTTCAAGAAGCGCAGCGATTACTGACTAAAACGTCCATTGTATTGCCACGGGATTTACGCATTTCTGAAGTTGAAATTGAACAAAACCAAGTAGTGAATCTACAACAAACGATGATCATTGCTCATGGTATTAGTGTCATGGAAGTCGAAGCTCAGCTTTCCATTCATGACATGCAGACATTAGTGTCGAGCCTTGGCGACTTTGGTCGAGATGAGTCAGGCATCCCGCAAGTCGATATGACGTTTATCCAAGCATCAATCGAGCTCAGTAGCGGTAGCATGGCGGCGACTTGGCCTGCAAAAGTGGCAAGGATCAGTGAAACGGTTGATCTTAACCAAGCGACAGCTGGCGTGATCTTAGAGATCTCTCAGGATTATAAAGATCTTACCCCTGACTCTGTTCCCCCTTTAGTTAACGGTATGTTTGTTAAAGCGTCGATAGAAGGTCAAGCGAATCCAAGTTGGGTGATTCCCGAGAGAGCATTGCATGGCGATCGAATTTACTTAAAAGACGAACAAGAGCGATTAGTAATTGAAACGGTCGAAGTACTCTATAGGCGCGATAATCACGTCGTTATTGATGGTGATATCGAGCAAGGGCAGCGATTAATATTAAATGACCTGTTACCAGCGATTGAAGGAATGTTGCTTAAAGAGCCAGTACAAGATCAAGTGAATGAGGAGTCAGCGATATGATCCGTTTCTTCTCTCGACATCCAACGGCTGCCAACTTGTTGATGCTCGCGCTACTTATTCTTGGGATATCCACTTTAACGACAATTAAGCGCGAAACCTTTCCTGAATTTACTCCGCCTTACATTATGGCTGCAGTGGTTTACCCAGGAGCGTCGCCTCAAGAAGTTGAAGAAAGTATCTGTGTACGAATGGAAGATGCGGTTGATGGTCTAGCCAATATTGAAGAGACACGCTGTGAAGCAATCGAAGGCTCTGCAAGGTTAACGCTTAAGCTTAATAGTAAAGCGAATATTGGTCGTATGCTTGTGGATGTGCAGACTCAAATCAATGCGATTAATGACTTCCCAACAGAGATTGAATCTCCAATGGTTCAAGAGTTGGATTGGAATGAACCCGTAGTGGATGTTGCAGTGTCAGCTAATACTACTTGGCCAGAGTTAAAAGCTTACGCTGAAAAATTAAAGCGAATTCTTAAGCTTGATTATGACGTGTCCTTAGTGGAAGTCAGTGGGTTCTCTGACCATCAATTACGAGTTGAATTGGACCTTCAAGCTGTAAGGCAACTTGGTATCAGCGTTGGGGATATTGCAGAACAAATTAAACGTCAGAATGTAAAACTGCCCAGCGGCAATATTGAAACGACAGATAAAAACTTTCTGATTCGATTTGATGAAAGACGCGTTACGCCTTTTGAATTGGAAAGTATTGTCGTGGGCTCAGGGCCTAACGGTTCTCTTATCCGCTTGAGAGATATTGCAACAATCAGTGATCGTTTCGAACTTGATGAACAGAAAGTCTATTTTAATGGTCACCCATCTGCATTGCTCAAAGTGAGTAAAAATAAAGAGGATGATGCACTTAGGATCAAAGAGAAAGTAACGGAGTTTGTTGCTGCCCAGCAATTAATCGGCCCAGATGGTGTCACGCTTGAATTGACCAACGACCTCTCTTCCGTGCTGTGGGATCGCCTGACGATGATGCTTAAAAATGGGTGGCAGGGAATTATATTAGTATTTGCGACCATGTGGCTCTTCTTTAGCTTTCGTTATTCTTTTTGGGTTGCAGCTGGGTTACCGGTGGCATTCTTAGGCGGGATGTTCTTGATGGCGAACCTTGGGCTATCCATCAATATCATGTCGTTAGTTGGCCTCTTAATGGCGATTGGTATCATGATGGATGATGCGATTGTTATCGCAGAGTCAGTCGCCTCTCATTTAGATAAGGGGCAGAGCATTGATGATGCGGTGATTAATGGCGTGAAGAAAGTCTTTCCAGGCGTACTCTCTTCTTTCTTAACGACGATTTGTATATTCGGTAGCTTGCTCTTCCTTGATGGTGAGATGGGCGCAGTATTAAAAGCGGTTCCACAAGTATTAATCTTGGTTTTAGTGCTGAGTTTGGTGGAAGCGTTTCTTATTCTTCCTAATCATCTATCACACTCACTACATAACCAGAAGAAAGAACGTGAACCTTTGAAGTTCAAAAAAGTCCTTCTGGAAAAATTTGAGCAGTTTCGTAATAAGCAGCTCGTGGTAGCTGTGACTAAGGTGGTTGAGTACCGTTATGCATTTTTGGGCGGTGTCGCTGCACTAATGCTGATTTCTGTTGCAACGATTGCTGGTGGAGTACTTAAATTTCAACCTTTCCCTGACTTAGATGGTGATATAGCTGAAGTAAGGATCATACTTCCACCTGGAGCTTCTCTGTCTCAAACAGAGCGTGTGGTCGAGAAAGTCGTGGCTTCTGCTGAGAAGTTAAACGTTGAATGGAGTGAAGAGGTCGAGAATGGCCGACCATTGATTCAGCATGTGACGACACAGTTTAATGTCAATGCTGACGCCAATGAATCAGGGCCGCACCTTGCCACTGTTCGACTCGATCTTCTTGGTGCCGAAATACGAAACACATTAATCGATGATTTTGTTGCAGCATGGAGAGAGGACGTTGGGGAGTTAGCGGATCCTATTTCATTAGTTTATAAGCAGCCAACCATGGGGCCGGGTGGGCGAGCGATTGATATTCGAATTAAACATGACGATCTTGATGAGCTCAAAGCCGCATCGATTGATATCCAGCAGTACCTTAATCAGTTTGACGGTGTCTCTGGCGTATTAGATGACATGCGAATGGGTAAAGAAGAGATCTTAGTGAAGCTTCGTTCAGGCGCCGAGACTTATGGCGTAAATGGACAGATGATTGCAGGGCAACTGCGCGCCGCATTTTTTGGTCAAACGGCGGATGAGATCCAAGTTGGGGTGGAAAATATCTCCATTGAAGTACGGTTGAATAAAACGCAAGCGGGTGATCTTCAGCAGCTGGCTAATTTTCCCATTATTCTGCCTGACGGCAGTCAGGTTCCACTTGCCACTATCGCGACGCTAGATTTTCAGCGCAATTATGTCCGTATTCAACGAATTGATGGGCTAAGAACTGTGAGTGTTTTTGGTGATATCGATGGCCATAAAGTCAGTTCGTCAGCCATTGTTGCTCAGTTTAGAAAAGAACTCGCTCCAAAGTTACTTGATAAGTATCCAGGGCTTCGTTTTGATTTTGAAGGGGAAGCGAAAGATGCAGCGAAAACGGGGGCTTCAATGGGTAAAGGATTCTTACTTGGTCTCTTTGGTGTATTCGCGATACTCAGCTATCAGTTCCGAAGCTATTTAGAACCGTTCGTGGTGATGCTTGCGATTCCATTGGCATTCATCGGTGTGGTATGGGGGCATATACTTTTAGGGCACTCACTAAGCATGCCAAGCATGATGGGCTTTGTCTCTTTGGCAGGTATTGTCGTGAACGACTCAATATTATTGGTGCAGTATATTCGTCATCATGTCGATGATGGAGACGATGTCCATACATCGGTTGTTAAAGCGAGTCGAGAACGCTTTCGCGCGGTCTTTCTCACTTCAATAACCACCGCAGCAGGTCTTTTGCCACTGTTGACTGAAACCAGTCTACAGGCTCAGGTCATTCAACCGCTGGTGGTTTCAATTGTGTTCGGTATTTTTGCTTCGACATTACTGGTGCTGTTTATGATCCCCGCAGCATACGCTGTGCTTGCTGATTTTGGTTTGGTCCATAAACATGAGGCTATTGATGCCTAGTACCTAGTAACTAAAATCGGGACTGTCTTATTTAAGAACGTCTAAATCTTAATTATAAGGGAGCAGCTGCTCCCTTTTTTGTGCCTCGCATTCAAGTGAGGGCAATCTTCATCGTACCTAAAATAAAACGTCACCTACTTGTCATTTAACTCCCTTAGCTTGGTTTTTGTACATCAAACAAAGCGCGATCATCAAAAGGAGCCAATGATGCGTAGTTTAGAATCAGTAACACGACTTGATTTAGCATTTTCTTCATTCTGCTTACAACACCGCTTCTCACATCAAGTGGCGAGAGTAAGCAAAGCGATATCACACAGTGGCGATGGTCATTTATATTTAGTGTTGGGACTGACGGCCTTTTTCTTTGATGGCCCTCAGGGAGAGTTGTTCTTTTGGAGTGTGTTAATGGCGTATGCTATTGAATTGCCAATCTACTGGTTGATGAAAAATAGCGTTAAACGTCGCAGGCCGGAAGAATTGACTCCCTATATTGCGGCATTTATTACCCCCTCTGATCGCTACAGCCTACCTTCTGGCCATACAGCGGCAGGCTTTTTATTTGCTACCTTGATCGGTGCGTTTTATCCCACCTTACTGCCAGTGGCCTTTGTCTGGGCCTGTTTAATTGGTGCTTCAAGAGTTCTACTTGGTGTCCATTTCTTAACGGACATTGTGATAGGTGCGTTGTTAGGTATTGGCAGTGCTCGTCTTGTTCTTACATTTATAGGGATGTAAATCATGAAGATTCTTTACGGAGTTCAGGGAACGGGAAATGGTCATATTGCACGTGCAAGAGCAATGAGCATGGCATTGAAGGCAAGAGGGATTGAGGTGGATTATCTGTTTTCGGGTCGAGATGCAGATAAATACTTTTCTATGCAGGAGTTTGGTGACTATCAAACTCGCAAAGGGCTAACCTTTGAAACTGAAAATGGTCAGGTGAGCTATTTAAAAACAGTCAAAAATAATAGCTTGGCCTCGCTTTATGATGAGATAACGCGCCTAGATTTATCGGCTTATGACCTGATACTCAATGATTTTGAACCCATTACCGCGTGGGCAGCGAAACGACAGAATAAAACCTGCATCAGCATTAGTCATCAGAATGCCTTTAAGCATTCCGTACCGTTAAAAGGGGCGAATTGGGTCGATAAAAGGTTAATTCACCACCTTGCGCCTGCCGACTATTCCATTGGACTGCATTGGTATCACTTCGACCAAGATATACTTCCTCCGATAGTTCACTCGATAAAGCAGCAAATAGAGCAAGAAAACTTCATTTTGGTCTACTTACCCTTCGAAAATAGCAATGAAATTTGTAATTTATTGTTTCGTTTTGCGAGTTATCAGTTTGTGTGTTTTCACCCAAGCGTTAACAAAGTGGAAACAATTGAAAATGTCGAGCTACGTCCTTTGTCACACGAAAGCTTTCAGTCGCATCTACATCGTTGTAACGGTGTTATTGCAAACGGTGGTTTTGAACTTCCGTCTGAAGCTCTAACTTTGGGTAAAAAGCTACTATTAAAGCCATTATCGGGGCAGTTCGAGCAACAAAGTAATGTAGCGACACTGGATAGTTTAGGTTTGGCTAGTAGTATGGATTTTTTAGATGCTAGTAAAGTTCGGATTTGGTTGGATGAAAAACCTGGTGAGAAAGTGATCTACCCAGATGTTGCGCAAGCGATTGCGGAGTGGGTTCACAATGGTCAGTGGGATACGCAAGATCTGCTATGCCGTTCATTGTGGGAAAGGGTGGATTTTCCAAGTTATGTTTCAAATATATAACTAATATACCGATGACTTTTTGATTGATAGATCGAAATATACACGGGGTAAATGTAACAGGGTGTAAGTTGGTTAATTAATAAACTGTATCAATGTTATTTGTAAAAACCATAAATTTATACGTTTTATGGTTTTTTATATATTAGCTAAAGGCATGTTTTACATGGGATTTTATTGATATAAGATAAAATTAACTGATTAATTGTCAATCTTGTTGCTAATCATCGATTGATTCGCAGATAGTAATTGTCAGCTAGGAAGTATCTAAGAAATAAATATTAGCAATGTCGCTTATGTATTTCCTTAAATACTAATTATAAATGTTGACGATAACGAAACAAAAGAGGCGTACCCGATGTTAGAGAAAAAAGACGCGATGAGTGCTATTGCAAGCTACCGAATGGAAAGTACTTTACGTGGTGTAGATCTTAATCTACTCACAGTGTTTGATGCTGTAATGCAAGAACAGAACATTACAAGAGCAGCACATAACTTAGGTATGTCTCAACCGGCAGTAAGTAACGCCGTAGCGCGTCTTAAAGTAATGTTTAATGACGAACTATTCATGCGTCAGGGTCGTGGTATTCAACCTACTCAGCGTGCTCGTCAACTGTTTGGTCCTATTCGTCAAGCATTACAGTTAATCCGTAATGAACTGCCTAGCTCTGTTTTCTCACCAGAAACATCGACTCGTCTATTTAAACTGGCAATCTGCAGCCCTTGTGACATGCGTTTTGCTCCAAAGATCATGTCGACAGTCCATGAGCAAGCGCCAAACGTTCAGCTTCACCTAGATGCGGAATTTGATCGCAAACTGGCTGAGCGTATGCGTTACCAAGAAATTGACTTCGTTATTGATTACGCACGTTTTGACGAGCAAGGTTTCTCAAGCACAGAGATCTTCCAAGATGAGTTAGTGGTTGTTGCTTCAACATCTCACTCTCGTATTCAAGGTGAAGTTTCAGCTGACTGCTTAATGGCAGAAAAACACGCTAAATTGTCAAAAATCCATGGTCAACGCAGTTTCTCTGAGCAAGCGTACCGTGAATTAGATTGTCAGCCATACTACGAAGGAACGAGCTTGAGCAATGTTCTTTACGTTGTCGGTCAATCTGAACTAGTGACAATAGCACCTCGTTGGATGGTAGAAAATGCAGCGAACCGCGATCAATTACAAATTCTAGATTTCCCATTTGAAAATGCGAACATCAGTGGCTTCTTAAGCTGGCATGAGTCTAGCGAGAAAGACAAAGGCCACATCTGGTTCCGCGATCAGTTAATGATGATCTGTGGCGAAGTTGTCGCACTGAACTAAACTTAAGAGATGAATTCGTTTGATACAAATTGAAACGAGTTCATACAAAGTGATAACAAAACCTTGTGCTGATGATATCGGTTCAAGGTTTTTTTATACCCAATAATTGATAACTTTGAAGTTAGTCAGTTGCCTTTTTTAAACTGGAATGTACACTTGTTCGCTCAAAATAGCTTACATGTGTAAGCCAAAGGTAAGAGACATGGCCAATTTAGATTTTCACATTATTAAATGTATTCGAGAGCAAGTTGCAAAGGGCGGTGATCGCATCGCGCTTAAACATAAAGTGGGTACCGCATGGCAGGGTATTAGCTGGAAGCAATTTGGTCAGCAAGTCGATGCACTATCACTTGCACTATTGGCTCAAGGACTGAGAATTCAAGACAAGGTTGGCATATACGCCAACAACATGCCTCAATGGACGATGGCTGACTTTTCTGCGCTACAAACACGTGCAGTATCGGTACCTATTTACCCGACTAATACTGCCGCTCAAGCGTCTTACATTATTCAAGATGCCGACGTACGTATTCTATTCGTTGGTGAGCAAGACCAATTCGACGCCGCAATGGGCCTTTTTGATGACTGTGAACAGTTAGAGCTTGTTGTCGCGATGTCTGATGACATCAATATTGGTGATGCTGAGCATGCTATTAGCTGGCAAGATTTTCTAGCCAAAGGCAGTGATGCTGAACGTGCTCAGTTAGATCTCCGTGTCAAAGAGCTTTGTCTAGATGATTTGTTAACGCTGATTTATACCTCAGGTACTACAGGACAACCGAAAGGCGTGATGCTTGATTATGCGAACATTGCTGCGCAACTTGAAGGTCATGATGAGCGCCTGAGTTTAACGACTGACGATGTGTCACTGGCGTTCTTGCCGTTATCACATGTATTTGAACGTGCTTGGACTTTCTACGTTCTTTATAAAGGCGCAACCAACTGCTACTTGCAAGATACTATGCAAGTTAAAAGTGCACTTGAAGAAGTTCGCCCAACAGTTATGTGTGCGGTTCCTCGTTTCTACGAGAAGATTTTCTCAGCAATCCATGAAAAAGTGTCTAAAGCTCCATTCATTCGCAAAGTGTTATTCACTTGGGCTGTGAACATGGGCGCTAAGGTCTCTCTTTGTCATCAAGAAGGGCGTGAGCCATCGTTGATGTTGAAGAAGTCGCATCAGCTAGCAGACAAGCTTGTGTTGTCTAAGTTGCGTTCACTGCTTGGAGGCCGCATTAGCTTTATGCCATGTGGTGGCGCTAAACTAGATGAAACCATTGGTCGATTCTTCCACGCTATCGGTATCAACGTGAAGCTTGGTTACGGCATGACGGAAACAACAGCGACGGTTTCTTGTTGGGATGATAAGTGTTTTAACCCTGATTCGATTGGTATGTCGATGCCGGGTGCTCAAGTTAAAATTGGCGAAAACAATGAGATTCTAGTGCGCGGCCCTATGGTGATGCGTGGCTATTACAAAATGCCAGAAGAGACTGAGAAAACCTTTGATGAGCATGGGTTCTTGAAGACTGGCGATGCTGGTAAAATTGATGAGAACGGTAACGTCTTCATTACTGACCGCATTAAAGAGCTGATGAAAACATCGAATGGTAAATATATTGCGCCACAGATGATTGAAGGCACTATAGGTAAAGATCACTACATAGAGCAGATCGCTGTTATTGCTGATACACGTAAGTTTGTATCCGCTTTAATCGTGCCTTGTTTTGATACGCTTGAAGAGTATGCCAAAGAACTCAATATCAAATACCACGATCGTATGGAGCTAGTTAAGCACCATAAAGTTGTTGAGATGTTTGAAAGCCGAGTTAGTGGGCTGCAAGATGAGCTGGCTAAATTTGAGCAAGTTAAGAAGTTTAAACTGTTACCAAAAGCTTTTTCAATGAACGATGGTGAGTTAACACCAACGCAAAAACTGCGTAGAAAGGTGATTAGCGATAAGTATCAAGATGAAATTGAAGAAATGTATACAGAAAAGAAGAAAGATAAGTAACTTCTTAACCAGATAAATTTCTGAGTGTTCAAAAAACCTCCATACGACAATGAGAATTGTTGATGGGGGTTTTTTATTACCTGAACGTTAGGTTGTCATTCTTTGTTAGATAATTGATAAAGAATTATTATCTTTTTTATCTGCTCCAACTGTTCTTTTAGTTTGTGGTGTTTGTTATTAATAGGTTTTATATCTAATAATTAGAGGTAATTTGGTTTATTTGGTTTTTATCGATCTCTATCGCATTAGATCCTTTGCTAATAAAACGTTACAGTTGTTTAGTTTTTTGTACTTGGTGATAACAAGACAAGACATAGCCAAAAAGTATCACAACTTGGAAATAGGCTACAAATAAGCCCTAGACTATGAAAACCAGACTAATTGATTAACCAAATCAAAGTAGCAACTGGTAAGGAGAAAAAATATGGAGAAGTTATCTGGCGCGGAGATGGTGGTTCAGTCTCTGATAGAAGAAGGTGTGGAGCAGATCTTTGGTTACCCTGGAGGTTCTGTTTTAGACATTTACGATGCACTGCATGCTAAATCGGAAGAAATTAAGCACGTTCTAGTACGTCACGAACAAGCAGCAACGCATATGGCTGATGGCTATACGCGCTCAACCGGAAAACCGGGTGTTGTTTTAGTTTGTTCTGGTCCCGGCGCTACAAATACCGTTACTGGTATTGCAACAGCGTATATGGATTCAATCCCAATGATCGTTATCTCAGGTAACGTTCCACGTAATTTAATCGGTAATGATGCATTCCAAGAGTGTGACATTGTTGGTGTTTCTCGCCCAATCGTAAAACACAGCTTCTTAGTTAAAAATACCGAAGAAATCCCTGAGGTAATGAAGCAAGCATTTTATATCTCTACAACGGGACGTCCTGGTCCGGTTGTGATTGATCTTCCAAAAGATGTGATGAGCCCGCTTAATAAACTTCCGTTTGAATACCCTAAAACAATCAACATGCGTTCATATAATCCAACGCTTACTGGCCACAAAGGTCAGATTAAGAAAGCGTTGAAGGCGTTGTTAGCGGCTAAAAAACCAGTTCTCTATGTTGGTGGTGGTGTTGTCATTTCTGAAGCGGATCAACAATTATTGAAACTGGCAGAATCTTTGAATCTTCCGGTTGTTAGTACTCTAATGGGCTTAGGTGCGTTCCCAGGTACGCATAAAAACTCACTAGGTATGTTAGGCATGCATGGCCTGTATGAAGCCAATATGGCGATGCACAACGCTGATCTTATTTTTGGTATTGGTGTTCGATTTGATGATCGTACAACCAATAACCTAGAAAAATACTGTCCAGACGCCAAGATTATGCATATCGATATTGATCCATCTTCAATATCTAAGAACGTTAAAGTTGATTTGCCGATTGTAGGCTCTGCGGAAAAAGTGCTTGAGACGATGGTGCAGTTGTTAGAAGAGCAGGGTGGTACGAACGACTCTGAAGCGATTGACCGCTGGTGGAGTGAAATCCAAGTCTGGCGTGATCGCAATTGCCTTGGTTATGAAAAGCTCCCTGACCGTATCAAGCCTCAACAAGTAATTGAAATGCTACACAAACTGACCAATGGCGATGCTTATGTGGCGTCTGATGTTGGTCAGCATCAAATGTTCGCAGCACTTTACTACCCGTTTGATAAGCCACGCCGTTGGATAAACTCTGGTGGATTAGGCACGATGGGCTTTGGTTTGCCAGCTGGTATGGGTGTGAAATACGCAAAACCAGATGAAGAAGTCGTTGTTGTTACAGGTGATGGCAGTATTCAGATGAATATCCAAGAGCTATCTACTGCGCTTCAATATGATATTCCAGTAAAAATAATCAACCTGAATAACCGATTCTTAGGCATGGTAAAACAGTGGCAAGACATTGTTTACGAGGGGCGTCACTCAAATTCTTACATGGACTCCGTACCAGATTTTGCAGCTATCGCTGAAGCTTATGGTCATGTAGGTATCCGCATTACTTCTCCTGACGAATTAGAGTCTGGTATGAAGAAAGCACTCGATATGAAAGATCGTTTAGTGTTTGTCGATATTACGGTAGATGAAACAGAGCACGTATACCCAATGCAAGTTCGTGGCGAGGGTATGGATCGTATGTGGTTAAGTAAAACGGAGAGTTCATAATATGAGACACATTATTTCGGTATTAATGGAAAACCAACCTGGTGCTTTGTCTCGTGTTGTTGGTCTATTTTCTCAACGTGGTTACAACATTGAATCACTTACGGTAGCTCCAACAAATGATGAGACACTCTCTCGCTTAAACTTAACGACTGAATCTGATGAGATGCAGCTAGAGCAGATTCAAAAGCAGCTACATAAGTTGATTGATGTACTTAAGGTCCAAGAAGTGACTGAGCTTGAACATATCGAGCGTGAGATCCTGATGGTGAAGGTGAAAGCCAGTGGCTTTGCTCGTGCTGAAGTCAAACGCACCGCAGACATCTTCCGTGGGCAAATTGTCGATGTGACAGCTTCTCAATACACGGTTCAGCTAACGGGAACGAGTGAAAAACTCGATGCGTTTATCAAAGCATTGTCTGAAGTGACGGATGTTATTGAAGTTGCTCGAAGTGGTGTTGTGGGTATTGCTCGTGGAGAACGTTCACTTAAAGCTTAGTGAAACCATTTAGATTCAAATCAATAATAGAAAGGCCACGTAGAGTGGCCTTTTTTGTATTTGTAATCAGCGATACTTCTTAGTGAAGAATACGAGCGCGTAGTGTCCCTTCGATCTCTTTTAGCTTAGCGAGTGCTTCTTCAGAGCGTGCTGTCTCTACATCAATGACCACATAACCAATATCGGCAGACGTTTGTAGATACTGGCCTGCGATGTTGATACCTTCCGCCGCAAAGATGGTGTTAATTTGCGTTAGGATACCCGGACGGTTTTCGTGGATGTGTAACAGACGAGAACAATCACCGTGCTCTGGTAGTGATACTTCCGGAAAGTTAACACTTGATAGCGTTGAACCATTGTCTGAGTATTTCGCCAGCTTGCCTGCTACTTCTACACCAATGTTCTCTTGTGCTTCTTGAGTCGAACCGCCCACGTGTGGTGTTAAGATGACATTATCGAACTGCATCAAAGGTGATTCAAACGGGTCTGCGTTGGTTTTTGGTTCCGTTGGGAATACGTCCACCGCGCCGCCAGATAGGTGACCTGATTCTAGAGCGCCACACAATGCTGGGATATCCACTACAGTACCGCGTGCAGCATTAATGAAGATTGAACCTGGCTTCATACGAGCAAACTCTTCAGCGCCCATCATATTTTTTGTGCCGCCTGTTTCAGGAACATGCAGCGAGATAACATCACATTTGTTGAGTAGCTCACTCATGGTACTAATTTGAGTCGCGTTACCAAGAGATAGTTTGTTTTCGATATCGTAGAAATAGACACGCATACCTAAGTTTTCAGCAATGATACCTAGCTGAGTACCGATGTGGCCGTAGCCGATGATACCCAAACGTTTACCGCGTGCTTCGTATGAGCTGTCCGCGCTTTTTTTCCAAATCCCACGGTGTGCAAGTGCATTTTTCTCTGGGATACCACGAAGTAATAATAGGATTTGTCCAAGAACAAGTTCAGCAACACTTCGAGTATTTGAAAACGGTGCGTTGAATACAGGAATACCACGTTTTGTCGCAGCTTGTAGGTCTACTTGGTTAGTACCAATACAGAAACAGCCAATCGCAACGAGTTTTTCTGCGGCATCAATAACTTCTTGAGACAGGTTAGTACGAGAACGAATGCCAATGAAGTGTGCGTCTTTTACCGCTTCCAATAGCGCTTCTTCAGATAAAGAGCCCTTATGATATTCGATGTTGCTGTAGCCAGCGGCTTGAAGAACTTCAACAGAAGAAGGGTGAAGCCCTTCTAACAGTAAAATTTTGATCTTGTTTTTTTCCAGTGAAACTTTGGCCATTATTCTCGTCCTTAAAATGGAAAGGTGGGCAAACGCGGCGCACATTGGTCAAAAGCAATGAAAAGGGGGAAATCATCGATTCTGTTGGAAGACAAACGTTTCCTTGTGCGTCTTCTGTTCAATAAAGTAACAAAAATTTTTGCGTTTGGGTAAGAAAATTACGGAATAAGCCATAATAATATTGTCGAAAACCATAAAAAACAGCACCCAAGGGTGCCGTTTGTAATCAAATAACAGAAAGTACCTTTCTTTTTTCGATTAATCTTCGATTTTTGCACCTTCGGGTGTGCCGGTAATAACCACATCTGCACCACGAGCAGCAAATAGGCCATTTGTCACAACACCGACGATCGCATTAATGGTCTCTTCTAACGCTTTTGCGTCAGTAATGCTTAGGCCGTGCACATCTAGAATGTCACACCCGTTATCAGTTAGAACGCCTTCACGGTAGATAGGGTTGCCGCCTAACTTAGTTAACTCGCGTGCCACGTGATCGCGAGCCATTGGGATCACTTCAACAGGAAGAGGGAATTTACCCAACACGTCAACGGCTTTAGTGCCATCAACGATACAAATGAATTTCTCAGAGATTGCTGCAACGATTTTTTCACGAGTTAGTGCTGCGCCGCCGCCCTTGATCATATCTCGGCTTGCATTGATTTCATCTGCGCCATCAACGTAGACATCCAGTTTTTCTACATCGTTACAATCAAAAACTTCAATGCCCAGTTCAAGAAGCTTTTCCGTTGATGCGACAGAGCTTGACACCGTACCTTTAATATCACCTTTAATCGAACCAAGAGCATCGATGAAGTGATTAACCGTAGAGCCTGTACCTACGCCAACAATACTGCCTTTTTCTACATATTTTAGCGCTGCCCAACCGGCTGCTTTTTTCATTTCATCTTGAGTCATGCTCATCTCCTACGAGTTGCTGATACGAATAGGTATAGCGATTAGTTAACTGGATTTTTCGGCGCGATTATAACGGTATTGGACTAAGATTCCCATTGCCATACTTTGCTTGGGGTCACTATTTTCGGTAGTGGTACATCCCACGTTTCACTTGGTAAGTTTTCTATGTGCTGACAGTCATGAGCAAGGCCAACCGGTTTCGCTCCCTGTTTGTCTTTAAACCAGGTGGCTAAAGTACGATCATAATAGCCGCCGCCCATACCGAGCCGCTGTCCGCTAGAATCAAATGCGACTAAAGGGGTACAGATAAGATCCAATTCTGCAACAGGCTTGATTAAGGTTTGGTTGAGTTGAGGCTCTACAATCTGATACTTATTTAGCGTCATGGGAGTTGCTGGCGTGTAGTGCAAAAAGAGTAAATGGCCCTTTGAGAAAGGGTGTAACACCGGCAAGTAGACAGATTTCCCTTGTGACCACAGCCACTCTATTAATGGTGTTGTATTCACTTCACCGTCGGTAGAGAGATATAAAGCAATATGGGTACTGCTTGAGAGTTCAGAAATCGTGGAGAACTGCTTGATGAGGTCAAGCCCAGCTTGATGTTGAGTATCAGAGAGTAACTGATTACGTTTTTCTCGGATCTGTGAACGTATCGCTTGTCGAGATAAGGTCATATTTCCGCCTAATTTTAGCGGGTATCGAAGAGGATACCCCAGAGTGCCGTTGAGGATTGTGGCCCTTGAACCATCTGGTTCAAGGCGGGTCAGCAAGGTTGACCGTAGGCTTCTCGATACGAGCCGAGCTTGCTCAATAGTCAGCGAATA
The DNA here is from genome assembly GCF_050337265.1 of Vibrio lamellibrachiae. Classification (NCBI taxonomy): domain Bacteria; kingdom Pseudomonadati; phylum Pseudomonadota; class Gammaproteobacteria; order Vibrionales; family Vibrionaceae; genus Vibrio; species Vibrio lamellibrachiae. The sequence continues at coordinate 184,384 of NZ_JAKJSU010000011.1, read as the reverse complement.
CTAACCCTAGGGTATTGCTTATCGGCTCAGGGACTTAAATCCTGCTGACGCACACTCCAGGGTAAATAGGGTAACAGCTTAAACTAACGCGTTTATCTGTATGGCAAAGTTACTGTGCTTCTCGAGTTATTGTGGTTAATTAGTTACTTCGATTTTTCAGTTACTTGGCTTAATGCATCATCAAGTGATGCCGAAAGAAGTTCTATTCTCTCTGTAAGTTTAGTTTGCTGAGACTGATCATCTAAATTTTTACTATGTAATTCATAGCAAATATTGAGAGCAGCAAACGTTAGCAGCTGAACTTCATTGGTCACTTTCGTACGTTCTGCTAACTCAGTCAAGCGGTTATCAAGATCTCTGGCTGCATGTTGCAATGACTCTTCTTGTCCATCGGGACAATTGACCCGAGTTAGCTTGCCTAAAATTTTAACGTCTACCGCTTGATTACTCATTATGGTTCAACTCTACTTTCGCAATATAAGGATCACGCAGTTAAGGGATCTCGCAATTTACGATGGTAGTAATGAATGTCACCACCGAGTCGGAAACTATAGAAAAAGCATCCATAATATTCAAGCTTTTCCCGTAACCGTTAAGAAAAACGAGTGCTAAGAACACAGATATTGGACAAATTGTCTAAAAGCCAACCATATTCGTATCATCGCCATTTTCGCTCTGTAGAGTGAGATGTTAGGATATCGAATAATCTAAAGAAATTGGTTTTTATCATGAGTGAATTAACACTACCTAAATATCTATCTAGTGCGACAGAGTTGCAGTCTGCTGCTCTAGCTGTCAATCCTTCTGAATTACACGGCTTGCTTACAGGGATGCTAAGTGGCGGGTTAGCGTTAAATGATAAAAGCTGGCAGCCGCTAATTTTTGATTACACCAATGAAGGGATGGGTTGGCCTGATCGTGCTCTACTTATCGCCCAACAGGTTTTTGATGTAACGTCAAAAGAGCTAACAGGTACCGACCTAGAACTCTCAATGCTTTTGCCTGATGAAGAAGCCAGTGCGACGGTATTTGACTTAGCCGATGGTGTAGCTGATTGGATCAATCATTTTATTTCAGGGCTTGGTCTGGCAGGAGCAAAGCTTAAAAAGTCCTCATCAGATGCCAAAGAAGCATTGGCTGATTTAGAAGAGATGGCCAAATTGGGCATCGATGAAGAAGATGACATTGAAGAGCAGGCTCTATTGTTAGAGCAGGTGATTGAGCATGTGAAAGCGTGTGTATTAACCATTCATGCAGAATTTGGTGCTAAAGCTGACAATGCTGCTGAAAAGCCAACACTTCATTAAACTTAGCAGTGAGTGACCAATAAAGTGGACAGAGATCAAGCAGGTAAGCAAAAAGCTGGGCCAACAAAAAGCTACGATGTGATTATAGCGGGCGGTGCGATGGCTGGGGCTACATTAGCGTTAGCGTTAACACAGCATAGTGGAAAAACACTATCCATCGCCGTTGTTGAATCGTACCAAGCCGATCATCAATCTCACCCCGGTTTTGACTCCCGTTCTATTGCACTCTCTGCTGGTACGGTTGAAATATTAAAGCGGTTTAAGCTTTGGGATGCGGTAAGCTCTGTTGCGACGCCTATTAATCATATTCATGTCTCTGATCGTTCTCATCTAGGGATGACGGATATTTATAATCATGAGCTTAATGTTGATGCTTTAGGTTATGTGGTCGAACTGGCGGACATTGGCCAAATTTATCAATCTAAGATGTTAGCTGAAGCTAATATTGAATTGTTGTGCCCGAACTCGGTATCACAGGTCGATAGAGATATTGATAAAGTATCGGTCATCCTCTCTAGTGGTTTGTCTATTCAAGGTAAGCTTTTGGTTGCGGCCGATGGTGCGATGTCTACCTGTTGTCAGAAAATTGGTTTGGATTTAGATGAGCATGATTTTAATCAGTCTGCAGTCATAGCTAATATTGTCACCAGTGAAGAGCATCATGGTCGAGCTTTTGAGCGCTTTACTGAGAACGGCCCTCTTGCTCTTTTACCAATGAGTGACAAGCGACTTTCTTTGGTGTGGTGTTTACCACCTGAGCGTGCCGAGCAAGTACTATCGTTAGGTGACGATGCGTTTTTACACCAGTTACAGCAAGACTTTGGCTGGCGCTTAGGGCAGTTTTTAAAAGTGGGTAGTCGAGCCAGTTACCCCCTTCTTTTGCGTAGCCGACAAAAAAATATTTCTCATCGCTTTGCAATAGTGGGTAATGCAGCCCAAACTTTACATCCGATAGCAGGGCAGGGCTTTAATCTCGGTATTCGAGATGTCGCCAGTTTAGCGGAAGAAATTGTGTGCTCAGGTAGTGAAGATGTGGGACGTTACGAAATATTGATGGCGTTTTCTAAGCGTCGTCAAGAGGACCGCGACAGTACTATTTCAATCACATCACAATTGGTGCACGCATTTTCAAATGACTTACTCACGATGAGAATTGGTCGTAATTTAGCGTTAGTGGCAATGGATAACCTTCCTATTTTGAAAATGCCATTATTACGAAGAACTTTGGGTATCGTTCAACGATAGCTTTAAACAACGATAACTATTAAAAGGTATTAAGACATGATGCAAAGCGTCGATATCGCTATTGTTGGTGGTGGAATGGTTGGTTTAACTCTTGCTGCCGCCTTTAAAGATACAGATTTGCGAATAGCCATTATTGAAGGGTACTCTCCTGATCCTGCCTTACATGAACTGCCGGATGTCAGAGTGTCTGCGCTGAGCCGTTCAAGTGAAACTATTTTAAAGAATGTAGGTGCTTGGCAAGGCATTGAGCAGCGCCGCTTGTCACCTTATGTTGGAATGGAAGTCTGGGAGCAAGACAGTTTTGCTCGTATCGAATTTGAAGCACAGCAACATGCTCAACCTAACTTAGGTCATATTGTTGAAAATCGTGTTATTCAGCTATCCCTACTAGAGAAAGTGAAGCAGCAATCCAATGTCTCGTTGTTCATGCCCAATACGTGTTTGAGTATCGCAGTGGGAGAGAGCGAAGCGTGGTTATCACTGGATAATGGTCAGTCTTTAACTGCAAAGCTTGTTGTTGGTGCTGATGGTGCAAACTCTTGGGTAAGAAATCAACTCGATATCCCATTGACGCATTGGGATTATGGACACAGTGCCGTTGTTGCGAACATCAAGACAACAGAACCACATCAAATGATTGCTCGTCAGGTGTTCACACCATTAGGCCCATTGGCGTTTCTTCCGATGTCCGATCCTAATATGAGCTCGATTGTTTGGTCGACAGATCCAAACCGTGCCGAGCAATTAGTTAATATGCCTGATGGTGAATTTAATAACTCTTTAACGGCTGAATTCGATAATCGATTGGGATTATGTAAAGTCGTTGGTGAGCGATCTGCTTTCCCTTTGAAGATGCGTTACGCACGTGATTTTGCTCTAGATAGAGTCGCGCTTGTCGGTGATGCTGCTCATACTATTCATCCTTTAGCCGGGCAGGGAGTCAACCTTGGATTGCTTGATGCTGCGAGTTTGGCGCAAGAAGTTAATCAGCTATGGCGACAAGGTGAGGATATAGGCAGTAAACGTAACTTACGCAGTTACGAGCGATGGCGTAAAGCAGAAGCGGCTAAAATGATAGCGTCGATGCAAGGATTTAAAGATCTCTTTGAAGGTGATAATCCAGCGAAGAAACTGATTCGTGGCATTGGGATGAAGCTAACGGGTCAGATCCCAGGGGCTAAGGATGAAATTATGAAGAGAGCACTTGGGCTTAAAGGCAACTTACCTGAGCTGGCAAAAACGACGAACAGTGTTGTCGCTTAGATAAATTTATTCCTCGCATGAAAAAGGGTTGGCAATATACCAACCCTTACAATTCTTTTAAGCCTTACTTTCCATTATCTTTAAGCGTATGCGCAACGCAATTTTTTTACTTCGTTATTCACTTCTTTTACCGCTTGGAAGTGTCGATTATCTGCGCGATCAGGCAATATCAGTTTACCGTTGTCAAATTCAAATTTTCCTACACCGTAGATGTAGATTTTCCCTTTAAAAAGCCGACTAATGTGTTTAGCAATCATACTTGGCGTATAGCGCTTAAACAGTCTCATATAATTATATCCTTATGGTTCTTCCTAGCACCGCGAATTATATAAATCCCCCACTAATATTGTTGTGATAAGACGAGGGGATTATGCAGATTTAACTAACGTATTTGGATATTTGTGCTGCTCTGAGCAGATATTAAGATAAATATCTGACTTAGCGTGATGAACTCCTCAAAGTTAATGTAAGCCTGATTTTTTGCTGCTCAATTCTTCCACGTATAGTGTTGGAAAATTGTGACATTTTTAAGAATAGCGTGATTATTTTGAATTGTGTTAATTTTTTGTAAGCATAAGTGTAATAAAACATAACGGTAGCTGATAGACAGACAAAAAAATGCCCGTAACATGAAGTACGGGCGAATAGTCACAGATGCATTACACAAAAAAGTGGATGTCCTAGAACAATCAGTGGATTCACTTTTTTTGTTGGAGAAGGATCTCAGCAAACATAAGGCCTGCTTTAACATTAACCAACAGAACTACTTTACTGTAAAAAACTATTTGTGACTATTTATGTCTTCGTAATGAATAATAATTCCTAGTGGTGTGATGTTAACTTCGAGGATGATCACAACAATATGTAATAGTGTCTCTTTGTTAATTAATTAATGCGACAAATAGAGGCAATAGTGGGGTGACAAAGAGAGACAAGCTCATCGCTTTGTAAAGCGATACCAAGCATTGAGTGGCCACTACTGATGGTGACTGTTGCCTCATTGAGTAGTTGTGAGTCAAATACAATAGGCATTGAGGTAACGAGTAGTAGCGGAGTCACAGTACCGGGTTGATACCCTGTAATGGATACTATTTCGTTAAGTCCAACACATGTCATTCTTCGGCACTTTAGGATGGCTCGAACTTTTTTAGGATCAACACTCTGATCTCCGGGAACACAGGCGAGCGCATATTGATTTCCCATATCTCGTAAGAGAATGCTTTTAACCATCTGTGCTGGTCGCACACCCCGCTGCAACGCGGTCTCTTCAATGGTAATCGTTGCGCGCTCTTGAGGCAGCAAATAATAATTAACTTGCTGCGCATCAAGATACTGTGTAACAGGCGTTATGAGTGTTTTACTCATCATCTAATGAATATGGAAGAGCTTGAAGTGTCCAAGCCTGATCGGGTTGGCTAGAAAGTCGAAATTGAGTATCACTTTCTAGATCTTTCGATAAGATAATAAGCCCAATAGCTTGACCGTTTTCAAACTGATAATGAGCAAGAAGTTCACCAGCTGAACGCCAGTTTTCTCCTACCGCTCTCTCTAGCGTGATGGATTCAAGTTCAGATAGATCTTCAGACGCTGTCCCTGATACGATATACATTGCACGCTTGTTCATTCCACGATATTTCGCTCGTGCTACGGTCTCTTGTCCTGTGTAGCAGCCTTTCGTGAAGCTTATGCCATCATGAGCCTGTAAGTTCAGCGCTTGCGGAATATGTGCTTGTTGTAGGGCTTTATCGACAAATGGGATTGCTGATTCAATATCAAAGCGAGTCCATAGTTCTTCAGTTACTTTGACCGCTTCGCTACTTCCTACTAAGTCACTTGCCGCAGTGGGTGTTACGAGTAATAACCAACGTTTAGCATCGATTTTAATAGCCGTGCCGCCTTGGATCTTTCTAACGTCTCCGCTGTCACTGCTTAATGAGTCTACCCATGTTTGAGCTTGATCACCGATTGCACCTAACGCAATATCTTGGCCTTGTTGAATATCGACCTTGGCAAAAATCGCGTATTTCTTTAGTTCGGTTAATTCAGTTTCAATGGCGCTGCTTGGCTGAAACATGGCATAGCCATCGTTGTGGTGAAACAAACGAAACACAGTCCAAACTTTGCCTTTAGCATCGCAGTGCGCACCAAAGGTTGATTGGTCGTTGCCTAAGGTGACGACATCACAGGTCACTTGCCCCTGTAAATAGGACTTTTTGTCATCACCGGTCATGGTGATAGCACCCCAAGAGTTAAGGTGAGTTAACATCAGTGATGGAAGCGAAGCCTCTGGAGAGGTTGAAAGTGCGCTAAATTGTTGCTGCCAGTCCATACGATAGTCCTAAATACAATGATTAGAGGTGTTATACCGCTATGGTAATCGTTAATCCTTATTGAATTCAAGGTGTGGATTTTTTTCATTCAAGGTAGCGGACTGTGACTGGGATAGTAGTTGTCGTTTCTATGGGTTGATACACTCACGGTCAGTGAATACAAAGTAGGAAACCATTCATGTACACCAAAGAACAAAAAGCACGTGTTAAGTGGGCATGCCGCCGTGGAATGCTAGAGCTAGATGTAGTAATTATGCCTTTTTTTGAAGAGTGTTTTGAATCATTAAGCAGTAATGAACAGCAAGACTTTGTTTCACTGCTTGAGAGCGACGACCCTGATCTGTTTACTTGGGTAATGGGACATGGTCGCAGTGAAAATTTAGGTCACGCATCAATGGTCGATAAAATTGTCGCACATAACCTCTCAAAGGTTCGTTAGCACATCGGCTAAACCCTCTATTTATTCCCGCATCATTAATATCACTCTGTTGTTATTGATGGTGTGGTTTTTAGTTGTCTCTTCACTCCCGCTTGTTGTTACCCCAATATTACTCATCTCATTATTTATCTTATTTTTCCAATCTGGATTTTTACCCGCTTCTTTGACTGGCGCATTTGGTATAACAGATGAAGGCATATTGGAGTATCAAAATGAAAAGTATCCACTCAGTCATGTGGTTCTAAATATAACGTTTATCGGTGTGATAATTTGTTTGTCGGATAAGCAGCGGTTTTTCTTATGGAGAGATAGCGTTCCCGATGATGAGTATCGAAAACTATTAGTGAAAATGAGAGCATTAAACGGCAGTTAAGATCATCGCTGCTGATAATATAAAAGGCGTTAATAAAAAAGGAGCGTGCATTGCATCACTCCTTAACTATTTTTCGTTACTCAAAATGCTGAGGTTAAAGCATTTTCTTTGGGTCTAAGATGGTTGGACCGCTGTCTTCAGCCAATTCTGGATAATCTAAGGTGTAGTGAAGCCCACGACTCTCTTTACGTTGCATCGCGCAGCGAACCATCAACTCAGCGACTTGTAGTAGGTTTCTTAGCTCTAACAGATTGTTAGATACTCGGAAGTGGCTGTAGTAGTCAAACGTCTCTTGTTGAAGCAGTTGAATTCGGCGCAGGGCTCGCTCTAAGCGTTTATCCGTACGCACAATGCCCATGTAATCCCACATAAATAGGCGTAATTCGTGCCAGTTATGTTGTATGACGACTTCTTCATCGGAATTACTCACTTGGCTTTCATCCCAAGCGGGTAGAGTTGGTGGTAACTCAGCATCCTTGACTAGATTAACGATCTCTTTAGCTGCAGACCAAGCGTAAACGACGCATTCCAATAGAGAGTTAGAAGCCATTCGATTCGCACCATGCAGGCCTGTGTAGCTAACCTCACCGATGGCGTATAACTGAGATAAATCGGTTTTACCGAACTGGTCTACAATGACTCCCCCACAGGTATAATGCGCTGCTGGGACAATTGGAATCGCTTCCTTAGTCATATCAATACCAAGATCTTGTAGGCGCGAATGAATAGTCGGGAAGTGTTTTTCAATGAACTCTGCGGGCTTGTGACTGATATCGAGATACATACAATCTGCGCCTAATCGCTTCATTTCAAAGTCGATAGCACGTGCGACGACATCACGGGGTGCTAGTTCACCGCGCTCATCAAAATCTTTCATGAAGCGAGTGCCATCTGGGCGTAGAAGATACGCGCCTTCACCACGAAGTGCTTCCGTAAGTAGAAAGTTTCTTGCTTCAGGGTGAAATAAGCAGGTTGGATGGAATTGATTGAACTCTAAGTTCGCTACTCGACAGCCTGCACGCCATGCCATCGCAATGCCATCACCAGAAGATACATCTGGGTTAGATGTATATTGATATACCTTAGAGGCGCCGCCGGTCGCGAGAACAACAAATTTACTGCGAACTGTTTCAACGTGTTCTTTATTTCGGTTCCAAATGTACGCACCAACAATCTTATTAGCATCACCACCGATTTTATCTTCGGTAATAAGATCGAGCGTATTATGGCGTTCAAAAATTTCAATATTAGGGTGGTTTTGAACATTGGTCTGCAAAGATGCCTGCATTGCCATACCCGTTGCGTCTGCAGCGTGTAGTATGCGGCGATGGCTATGACCACCTTCACGGGTCAGGTGATAACGAGGTTTTTCGTCGCTATCATCTTCTTCTCGATCAAAGGGTACGCCACCATCAATCAGCCACTGAACACATTCTCTAGCGTTTTCAGCGATGAATCGAACGGTCTCTTCTTCACAGATCCCTGCACCAGCAATTTGCGTATCTTGTACGTGAGATTCAATACTGTCAGATTCATCGAATACTGCAGCAATCCCTCCCTGAGCATAATAGGTCGCGCCTTCACTAAGAGGCCCCTTACTCAGTACAATTACTTTTCCATGCTCAGCAACACGCAAGGCCAAAGATAAACCCGCTGCGCCACTTCCTACCACTAATACATCACATTGATGTTCACGGTTTGCGTTCATAAAGCTATTAAAATCCCGGACTGTAAGAGTCATCCAACTCTAACGTAAATGCGCTAAAAAGCGCCATATTTGAGATATCTTATCACTACATCCAATGCAATTCCTTGTAAATGCGATTGCAATTGATGTACATCAGCTTCAGAATTCAAAGCTGAATAAGTGATGAGCACATCACACTGTAAAATATTATTGGTCATTATTTTTTGAAAGTTTTGAACTTTCCTTTTATTACTTAGTCACAATAGTGCTCATGTAGACAGTGGTGTCAATACTGCAATGTGCATCATTAATACTCATATCTGTGAGGATAAGAGTAAATAACAATAGGAGTACACGCTCGAATGAACGAGCAGCTAACCGATCAAGTCTTGATTGAGCGAGTTCAGAGTGGAGATAAGCAAGCATTCAATCTGTTGGTATTGCGGTACCAAAACAAAGTTTGCAATCTTATTTCTCGGTATGTGAGCAATTCCGGAGATGTAGCTGATGTTGCCCAAGAGGCGTTCATCAAAGCGTATCGAGCGTTACCGACCTTTCGTGGAGAGAGTGCGTTCTATACTTGGTTATATCGTATTGCTGTTAATACTGCTAAAAATCACATTGTTGCGCAGAGCCGAAGACCGCCAGCCACCGATGTTGATGCAGAAGACGCTGAATATTACGAAACAGGTAGTGCATTAAAAGAAATATCGAACCCTGAGAACTTAACGTTGTCCAACGAATTGAAACAAGTAGTTTTTAGCGCGATTGAAGCACTACCAGAAGATTTAAAAACCGCGATGACTTTGCGAGAGCTTGATGGCTTAAGCTATGAAGAGATCGCAGTTGTAATGGATTGCCCCGTAGGAACGATACGCTCGCGTATTTTCCGTGCTCGTGAAGCGGTGGAAAAGAAAATAAACCCTCTTTTGCAGCGCTAGTACTAGTAATTAAATGGTGAAAATAATGGCTGACCAAGAAAAACTTTCAGCACTCATGGATGGAGAAGTTGTCGATAAGGCTCTGATTTCAGAGATCGAACTTGACCAAGAGTCTCTAGATACCTGGAAAAATTATCATTTAATTGGTGATGTGATGCGTGGTGACACGCCGAAGGTAGCAGAGTGGAATATCGCTGAGAGTGTTGCATTAGCTCTAGAAGACGAGCCAGCGCATAGCTTAATTAACAGTAACAGTGCTCTTAAAGAGAAGGTTCTTGAAGAGAATGTTTCAGAGTTAGCGACACGCAGAATCGAATCGCAGCCAACCCCTGCTCAGGCGAAGCGCCAGTTGCCAGAGTGGTTGTCTCAATTTGGACAAGTCGCGGTTGCCGCGTGTGTCTCACTAGCTGTGATATTGGGTGTACAGCAATATGGTGGTGCGGAATCATCGTCGATTGATCAACTTCCAGTGTTACAAACTATTCCGTTATCAGGCAGCGTTGAGCCTGTTAGCTTAAGCCGCGAGTCGGTAGAAAAACCAAATCAAAATGTGAATGTTCAAGAACAGCGTCGCCGTGTAAACGCAATGCTTCTTGACTACGAACTTCAGCTAAGGTTGAACAGCGAACAGTCAGGTAGCGACACTATTGAATCGGTAATTGAATGAAAAAAATCCTGATCAGTGCTCTGACACTGCTCAGTTTGAATGTACATAGTGCCTTTGCAGAGCCATCGCCTGCAGAGGCTTTATTACATCAAATGAATGAAGCAAGTCAGCAGCTCAGTTATGAACTCTCTTATATCCTAATTAAGAAAAATAGCATTGAACCTTTGCTATACCGTCACGCTCGAAGTGAATCTCAGCAACTTGCACATCTTATCTATTTAAGTGGCCCTGTTCGTGAAGTTATTCGTCGCGGGGATGAAGTGAGCTACATCGAGCCGGGGGTTGAACCTTTTACCATTGAATCTGGAAAAATGGTCGCTCCGACAATACCTCTCTTGAATACCAATGTTGATCATTTAAGTGAAAACTACGACTTCATTACCGTTGGCCGAGCGAGAGAAGCCGGAACGGCTTGTCAGGTTATTCGAGTTGTCCCTAAAGATGGCCTGCGATATTCGTATGTATTGTGGGTGGATGAAAAAAGTAATTTACCGCTTCGAGCAGACTTAGTTGATCGAGATGGTGAAGTATTAGAGCAGTATCGAACTATTTCTTACTCCATCAATGATCAAATTGAAGGGGTACTGAGTGGCCTTAATGAAGTTCAATTACCTGAAGTGTTGTCTCTTCCTAAAGGTAATGTCAAAGAGGCCATTTGGAATGTCGGTTGGATTCCTGTGGGCTTTGAACCTAAAGAACTGAATCGCTATCGAATGGCAGTGACTGATCGCATGGTTGAGAGCCAAATGTATTCGGATGGTTTGTTTAGCTTCTCTGTGTATGTCTCAGAGAGCGATGACAATTCACTGAAAGGTCAATTGGTACGCCAAGGGCGCAGAACATTGCATAGCTTTGTTAAAGGCAGCTCTGAAATATCAATCGTAGGTGATATTCCACCGGCTACTGCTAAGCGTATCGCTCAATCAATATCGTTTGATAAGGTTAGCCTTGATGAGAGTAAGGCTACTACTCAATGATGACAGCATTAGCAACGGTTGCGGCAGTTCATCGTCGCAACAGCGAATATGTTCTCGATCTCAGCTGTGAGCAGAAGACAAGCTGCTCAAGTTGCGCTTCTCAAAAAAGCTGCGGTACTGGTATTGTCAGTAAAGCGGTAGGAGCCAAATCCCTTTTTTGGAGTGTTGTTAGCCCAAAACCGATCAGTGAAGGTCAAGTGGTTGAGATTGGCTTTCCTGAAAAAACACTGCTGCAATCTGCGGTAACAGTTTACATACTCCCACTTGCCTTTTTGATGCTTGGTGCCATTTTAGCCCAATGGTTACTTGTGCCTTATTTTGAACTTGGTGAGCTAAGCGTTATTGTTAGCGCCTTCTTAAGTGCTTTTGTCGGATTTAAAATCGCAAAACGTATCGCATCTAAATTGGAACAAGCCTCTGCGCAGCAAGTGATTTTGTTGCGAGTACTGGGTGAGCCTATTATCCAAAGCTCAAATAAGGGTGCGAATTGAGTAGAAATTGGGTAGAATCTGCCAACTTGATTGAAACGCAGCCTTAGGCCGCTTTCATTTTATTCCCTTTTTGCAACGAGTTTAGTCACCCCAAGCCTATGAAGCACATTCGTAATTTTTCGATTATCGCCCATATCGACCACGGTAAGTCGACCCTATCTGACCGTCTAATCCAAGTTTGTGGTGGATTAAGCGAACGTGAAATGGACGCTCAAGTTTTAGATTCAATGGATATAGAGCGTGAACGTGGTATCACCATTAAAGCTCAGAGTGTGACACTCGACTATAAAGCTAAAGATGGCGAAACATATCAGCTTAACTTTATCGATACTCCTGGACACGTAGACTTTTCATACGAAGTATCTCGCTCTCTAGCAGCGTGTGAAGGCGCGTTATTGGTTGTTGATGCTGGTCAGGGTGTTGAAGCTCAGACTCTAGCGAACTGTTACACCGCGATTGAGATGGATTTGGAAGTTGTGCCAATCTTAAACAAGATTGACTTACCAGCGGCTGATCCAGAGCGCGTAGCGGAAGAGATCGAAGAAATTGTTGGTATCGATGCGATGGAAGCAACGCGTTGTTCAGCAAAGACTGGTCTTGGTGTTGATGACGTTCTAGAAACGATTGTTAAGCAGATCCCACCACCAGAAGGCTATCCTGAAGCGCCAACTCAAGCGCTTATTATCGATTCATGGTTTGATAACTACCTTGGCGTTGTTTCTTTGGTACGTATTAAAAACGGTACATTAAAGAAAAACGATAAGATCAAGGTAATGAGTACTGATCAAGTTTGGGGCATTGACCGCATTGGTATCTTTACACCAAAACAGATCGATACAGACGTACTGCAAACCGGCGAAGTAGGCTGGGTTGTTTGTGGTATTAAAGACATTCTTGGTGCTCCTGTTGGCGATACCTTAACGCTAGCAAAAGGCGGCAGTGAAGAGCGCTTACCGGGTTTCCAAAAAGTAAAACCTCAGGTTTATGCGGGTCTGTTCCCTGTCTCTTCCGATGACTACGAAAACTTCCGCGACGCTCTAGGCAAACTTAGCCTTAATGATGCGTCACTGTTTTACGAGCCAGAAAGCTCTGCGGCACTTGGCTTTGGTTTCCGTTGTGGTTTCCTTGGTATGCTGCACATGGAAATTATCCAAGAGCGTCTAGAGCGTGAATACGATCTTGACCTGATCACGACAGCGCCGACAGTAGTTTATGAAGTTGAACTAAATAAAGGCGAGATCATTTATGTAGATAGCCCGTCAAAGCTACCTGCTGTTAACGATCTAGAAGAGATTCGTGAGCCAATCGCTCGTTGTAACATCTTAGTGCCTGCTGATTACCTAGGTAATGTTATTACGCTTTGTATAGAAAAGCGTGGCATCCAAGTAGACATGGTTTATCACGGTAACCAAGTTGCATTAACGTACGACATTCCAATGTCAGAAGTTGTTTTAGACTTCTTTGACCGCTTGAAATCAACCTCTCGTGGTTACGCGTCATTAGACTATAACTTCCACCGCTATGAGCCATCAAACATGGTTCGTGTAGATGTATTAATTAATGGTGACAGAGTTGACGCACTAGCGATCATTACTCACCACGCTAATGCACAAGGTCGTGGTCGTCTATTGGTTGAGAAGATGAAAGAGTTCATCCCTCGTCAGATGTTCGACATTGCGATCCAAGCGGCTATTGGTGCACACATTATTGCTCGCTCTACCGTTAAGCAGTTACGTAAAAACGTAATCGCAAAATGTTACGGTGGCGATATTAGCCGTAAGAAGAAACTGTTGAAGAAACAGAAAGAAGGTAAGAAGCGTATGAAGCAGATCGGTAACGTTGAGCTTCCTCAAGAAGCATTCTTGGCCATTCTTCATATTGGTAAAGATTAATACCTCTATACACGCCGCTTTATTCAAGTGGGCTGTTTAGAAGTAACACTATTAAGTGAAAGGGTTTCGGCTCTTTCACTTTCGTATTTTTAGATAAGGGAAGCTAATGGCAAATACATTTTCACTGATTCTTGTCATCGTAACACTGATTACTGGTGTGGTATGGGCATTGGAAAAATGGGTTTGGGCTAAAAAACGTCAGCAGAAAATAGCTGATGTTGAAGCAGAAACTAATGGTTTAGACGCTGCAACGATCGAAAAAATGCAGACTCAGCCTTGGTGGATTGAGAATAGTGTATCTATCTTCCCTGTTATCGCTTTTGTTCTTGTATTGCGTTCTTTTATCTACGAACCGTTTCAGATTCCATCTGGCTCGATGATGCCAACGCTGTTGGTGGGTGACTTTATCTTAGTTGAGAAGTATGCGTACGGAATTAAAGACCCCGTATGGCGTAGTCAACTTGTAGAGACGGGTAAACCGGAACGTGGTGATGTTGCGGTATTTAAGTACCCGCCACAGCCTAACATTGACTACATCAAACGTGTTGTCGGTATGCCGGGTGACACCGTTCGTTACAACGGAAAGAAAGAGATTTGTATCCAACCACAAGGTGAGCGCAGCTGTAAGCCTGTGCATTTATCCAATGTGGAAGAGAGTGAATTCTCTCAAAACGGTATCCCTTTGATTCAACTTGATGAAAAACTGGGTCCTGTAAAACATCAAATTTTGGTTAATCCACTACGTCAAGATCGCCGTGAAGCTTATGAGCCTCGCAGTGGTGTCGGTGAGTGGATTGTTCCACAAGGTCAGTACTTTGTAATGGGTGATAACCGTGACAACAGTGCTGATAGCCGTTACTGGGGCTTTGTTCCAGAAGCAAATCTAGTCGGAAAAGCCGTAGGCATTTGGATTAGTTTTGAATTTGAACGTAGTGAAGATAGTGTCCTGCCTTCATGGATCCCAACCGGCGTACGATTCAGTCGTGTCGGTGGTATTAACTAGTCCAGTGTGAGCTGGACCTAAACAAACGAGAGAGTATGAATTCTCCTATTGAAAAGCTACAAAAAAAGATCGGTTATCAGTTTAATGATGCCGATCATTTAGATTTAGCATTAACACACAGAAGTGCTCACGGTAAGCACAACGAACGTCTTGAGTTTCTGGGCGATTCAATTTTAAGTTTTGTAATAGCCGATGATCTTTATCATCGTTTTCCTAAGGTAAACGAAGGCGACATGAGTCGTATGCGCGCTACCTTAGTTCGAGGTCATACACTGGCAGAACTCGGCCGTGAATTTGAACTTGGAGATTACTTAAAATTAGGTCCAGGTGAGTTGAAGAGTGGTGGTTTTCGCCGTGACTCTATTCTCGCTGATGCAGTAGAAGCTATTATTGGGGCTGTTTATTTAGATAGCGACACTGAAATGGTTCGTAAGATTATTTTAAGCTGGTATAAAACTCGCTTAGATGCAATCGAACCGGGTGTTTCGCAAAAAGATCCTAAAACTCGCCTGCAAGAATTTCTTCAAGGTAGAAGAAAGCCACTCCCTGTCTACACAGTGACTAATATTAAAGGTGAAGCACACAACCAAGAGTTTACGGTATCGTGTGATGTGGCAGGCCTAGGACAGCCTGTTATTGGAAAAGGTACTAGTCGTCGCAAAGCAGAACAAGCGGCCGCTGGAACAGCTTTAGAGCTGGTAACCGATAGTGGAAAATAAACCAATGGCTGATAACGAATTCGATCTTGATGCGTATTTTGCATCAAGCAACAAACCTAGCACTCCTGAGAATCATCACTGTGGCTTTGTCGCCATTGTTGGTCGTCCGAATGTAGGTAAATCAACGCTGCTGAACCATATTTTGGGGCAGAAAATCTCCATCACCTCTCGTAAGCCACAGACGACTCGTCACCGCATTATGGGTGTTGAAACTGAAGGCGATTATCAAGCAATCTTTGTCGATACCCCAGGGCTTCACATCGAAGAGAAACGTGCGATTAACCGTTTGATGAACCGTGCGGCTAACAGTTCGCTTAGTGATGTTAACTTGGTGTTTTTCCTTGTTGATGGTACCCATTGGACCGAAGACGACGAAATGGTATTGAACAAATTAAGAAAAGCAGACTACCCTGTCGTGCTGTGTATTAATAAAGTTGATAACGTTCAAGATCGTAATGACGTGATGCAACATATGATGAAAGTCTCTTCAAAAATGGACTTCCTCGATGTTGTGCCAATTTCTGCCAAGCTAGGTAAAAATGTGGACGTATTGCGCAAGCACGTACGCGATCATTTACCAAAAGCGAAACACCATTTCCCTGAAGAGTACGTAACTGATCGTTCTCAACGTTTCATGGCTTCTGAAATTATTCGTGAAAAGCTGATGCGTTTTACGGGTGATGAATTGCCATATTCAGTAACCGTTGAAATTGAGCGTTTTGATTACAATCCAGATAATGATGGCTTCCATATAAATGCACTTATTTGGGTTGAGCGTACTGGTCAGAAAAAAATGGTTATCGGTAAAGCGGGCGAAAAACTCAAAACTATCGGCCGTGAAGCGCGTCTCGATATGGAAGAGTTGTTCGGTCGTAAAGTGTATTTAGAAACATGGGTAAAAGTGAAATCTGGTTGGGCTGATGACGAACGTGCACTGCGTTCGTTGGGCTACATCGACGATCTATAACGAGATTTGTTTTTGCTAGATAAAAGAGAGAGTATTAACTCTCTCTTTTTGTATCTTTAATAGGGTGGCAGTATGAGTGAAGGATTACAGCGATGCTTTGTATTACATCGACGCCCTTACAGTGAATCAAGCCTAATCCTCGATGTCTTCAGCGAAGAGTACGGTCGCATTACCCTTATGTCTAAAGGTGCCCGTAGTAAACGCTCTAACCTTAAAGGTGCGTTGCAACCCTTTACGCCATTACTTTTAAAGTGGTCGGGTAACAGCTCGATGAAAACACTGCGCCAAGCTGAGCCAATCAGCTTAGGCCTGCCTCTGACTGGAATAAATCTCTATTCTGCGATGTATGTGAATGAGCTTGTCGGTCGGGTGCTCGTTGCCGAAGTCGCAATGCCTTCTCTATTTCATGATTATCTACATGCTCTGACTGAGCTTGCCCAGTGTGATAACCCAGAACCCGCCCTCAGACGCTTTGAATTAGCACTGCTTGCCGCGCTTGGATATGGGGTAGACTTTATCCACTGCGCAGGGACTGGCGAGCCTGTTGAGCCTGATATGACGTATCGTTATCGAGAGCAACAAGGCTTCATTGCTTCGGTTAGAAAAGATCACTATTCATTTGCCGGAAATGAGCTGATTGCGATCAGTGAGCGCAGATTCACCACTAAGGACCAGTTAAAAGCAGCAAAACGCTTTACACGCATGGCATTAAAGCCTTATCTTGGCGGCAAACCATTAAAAAGCAGGGAACTGTTCTTACCTAGAATAGGCATTCCCAAAGTACGGAGTATTGGAAAATGAGCTCAATTTACCTTGGGGTAAACATCGATCATGTCGCTACCTTACGTAATGCGCGTGGCACTAAGTACCCAGACCCTGTTCATGCCGCTGAAATAGCAGAAAGAGCAGGTGCTGATGGCATTACTATCCATCTACGTGAAGACCGTCGTCATATCGTTGATCGTGATGTAAGAGTCCTACGTGAAACACTACAAACACGTATGAACCTTGAAATGGCAGTAACCGATGAAATGGTTAATATCGCTTTAGAAACACGCCCTGAGTTTGTTTGTTTAGTTCCAGAAAAGCGTGAAGAGTTAACAACCGAAGGCGGCTTAGATGTTGTTGGTCAGCTTGATAAAATTAAAGCGGCCACGGAAAAAATGGCTGAAGTTGGTATTAAGGTATCTCTGTTTATCGATGCTGATCGTCAGCAAATAGATGCTGCTAAAGCATCGGGTGCGCCTTTTATTGAGCTGCACACTGGTCAATATGCGGAAGCAAAAACAGAAGAAGACCAGCAAGATGAGCTGAAGAAAATTGCCGCTGCTGCGAGCTATGCAAATGATCTTGGTATTGTTGTGAATGCAGGCCATGGTTTGACGTATCATAATGTTGCGCCAATCGCTGCTCTACCAGAGATTTATGAGTTGAATATTGGCCACTCCATTATGGGTCGAGCAATGTTTGATGGCTTGCAGAAATCTGTTGCTGATATGAAAGCGATCATGCAAGAAGCAAGAGGCTAATACCTATGTCCATTCTTGGTTTAGGTACCGATATCGCCGAGATTGAACGCATTGAAAAAGCACTCTCCCGTTCGGGGGAGGCTTTTGCTAAGCGAATTTTGACTGTTGATGAGATGGATATTTATAACAGTTTAAAACAGAAAGGACGATTTTTAGCGAAACGATTCGCAGCAAAAGAAGCGGCATCAAAAGCCTTAGGGACAGGCATTGCCCAAGGTATTTCATTTCAAGATTTCAATATCAGTAACGATGTGCATGGTAAACCGATATTGTCCTTTTCTAACAAAGCATTAGAGTTATCTACTCATATGGGTGTCGTCAACATTCATCTGACAATTTCTGATGAGCGTCATTATGCAGTGGCGACTGTGCTACTTGAGTCCTAATATTAACGTTATAAAGTTATTCTGAGTAGGCAATCCTTGACGCTATCGCAATAATAATAAAGGCTTAATCGATGTAATCCGTAACGAATTGTCTGGTCTTCTCCTATTTGGGAGTTTGCCTTAATGCGCAATCGGCATCTTAATTGTTTTTTCTTATTATTATCTAGCCTTCTACCAATGGCTTCATGGTCAAGTGATGCCCATATTTCAGGTTTTGGTACTGTTGCGTATAGCTATGAATCGGAAGATGATATTGGCTTCATGCGCGATCTTTCGCATCCATATGATCCCTCTGTTAATGGCTCTTGGTTATCGGACTCTCGATTTGGTCTTCAGTTTGATTATTCGATTAATAATCAATGGAGAACTGCACTGCAGATCATTGCTAAAGATCGTTCTAGTGAGGAGTGGGGTGATGTATTAGAGATCGCGTTTTTGGGTTATCAGCCAAACGAGAGTTGGGATTTTCGAGTGGGGCGCGTTGCACCTGATGCATTCTGGGCAACAGAAACGCGTAATATCGATTATGGCCATAATTGGGTACGTCCACCGTTAGAAGTTTATTCATGGCTGGCATTTCAATCGGTGGATGGCATCGATGTTTTGTATCACACCTATATCTCTAACATTGATTGGTATTTTGGTTCCCAGTTTGGAGTTATTCATACGAATGTAGAGTCTTCTTCTGGAGATTTGATTAAAACGACAGGTTCTCCGCTAATGAGCTTGTCGGTAAAAGCTGTATGGGGTGAATGGCGAATCAGAACTGCATTAATTTACACCCCCGATTTATCCTCATCCTTGTCACCATCAAGTTCAACACAAGCAGCGATTGATTCGCTCAATGGTGTCGCTGCTATAAATTTTTCCCCTGAAATCACTGAAGAAGCCAGTTCACTGGCTAGCGCGCTCTCTATCGAAGATGAAGGGGTGCTCTATGCCCAGCTTGGCTTAGAGTACTTTACTGGTGATTGGCTAGTGTCGAGTGAGGTTGTCTCTATCCAATCTGAACACGGCCAAGTGATCATACCGTCAGGCATCGGCAGCTATTTATCTGTTGCTTACTATAACAATGGCTGGACTCCCTATGTTATCGCTTCTATGTTCTCCCCTGATATTGGCCCACAAAAAGCCAAATCAGATTGGGGGACAGTTGGCCCTAGTCTTTCTGGCTTACAAAATACGATCATCAACAATATTAACAGTAGCCGTGTTGACCAACATACGCTGTCGGTTGGTATTCGTTGGGATGTCATGAGTAATATCGCGATAAAGGCGCAAGTCGACTTCATCGAAATTGCACCTAATGGCTATGGTTTGTGGGCGAACGAAACATCTCTTAATTCAATGGAAACCAAGCTTGAATTATATACGTTATCACTGAACTTTATTTTTTAAGGAGGGAGTATGAAACTACTATTATTACTAATATTCATTACTTTCTCTTCATTTGTGAGAGCGGATATTTATGTTGTGGTGAGTCAAGATAGCCATATCGAGAGCATTTCTAAAAGTGAGCTTGCAGCACTGTATTTAGGACGTCAACGACCCGTTAATAATGACATTCGCCTCAACCCGCTCGATCGAGGGGGGGAGATCCGGGCGAACTTTTTTGAGTCAATTACCAATATGTCGGTTAATCAGGTTAACGCATATTGGGCTAAACTACGTTTCTCAGGCCGAGTACGACCGTTGGATAAATTTGATGACGTAGCGCTACTTGAACAAAAATTGCTTTCTAATCCTGCGAGTATTGGTTATTTAGAGGCTAATCCTGAGAATGAGCTTCTTAAAGTAGTTATGGTGATTCATGAATAGAGTCACCCGCTCCTTAACTAATCATCTATTATCAATTGTCGCTTTAAGTGCTATTGGCTATATGGTGATTGCGATGATCATTATCACAAGCCATGGGATGGTTACGCGTTATCAACAACAAGATGTCTTTAAAAGTAAGTTGGCATTAACGGTTTCCAATTCGGCTGCGATTGCTCTTTTTGCCAATAATCAGCAAATTGCTGACGAAGTATTAGATGCAATTCTGTTACATGAAGAGATGGAAGGAGCTCGAATTGTAAGTACTAAGGGCGCCACCTATGAAAAGTGTAAGGATGACTTAAAGATTGAACATTTTTGGGAGCAATCGTTTAGCGTTGATTTGTACTCACCGGTTGATGGCTCCGTGATTGGTTACATGCAGCTGCATGATAATGAAGAGTTTATTCGGCAAAAAATGATCAATGAGATCATCTATCAGATATCATTTCTACTCATTCAGTGGTTGGTGGTTTTCGTTGTTATCGTATTTGTTGTTAAGCAGGTGATTGGTGAGCCTTTAACTAATTTGGCCAGTGAATTACTTAATGTAATGCCTGGAAATCCGAGAAAAATAGAGCTCAATAAAAAAAACAGAAGTAACGAAATTGGTTTGGTGACTCGTAGCATTAACCAATTTGTCGAATCGACTAATAGCGCTCTAAAGCGTGAAAAATCCTTGAGATTAAAGGTCGAGGAGATGGAGCAGCATTACAGGCATATAGCGGAATTTGATAGCTTGACCCAACTAAAAAACCGCTTAGGCTGTGAACTTTTAATTTCTCAGTTGGATTCACCTTATATTGCATTGTTACTAATTGATCTTGATGGTTTTAAATCAGTGAATGATAGCTTTGGTCATGCTTCTGGGGATACTGTCTTAATTAAATTGGCGTTACGTTATAAGCAAGTGGTTGGAACAAAAGGGACAGTGGGTCGTATTGGTGGCGATGAATTTATCATCATCATACCTTTAGCTAGTGATGACAAGATTCCATTAAAAAAAGTAGCGACTCAATTGGTCAGTAGTAGTTGTGAAAAAGTACCGCTAACCAGCAAGCGAGAGGCAAAATTGGGGGCGAGTATTGGTATCAGTATTGTGTCTCGAGAAAACTGTACGTTGGAGTACCTCATGCATGAGGCTGATTTGGCCATGTATCACGTTAAGGATCATGGGAAAAATAATTACTTTTTCTACGATGCATTGGTTTCTCTCTCCTCTGATATCTAATAACCCTCAGCAGTATCGTTTCATAGTGATACCGCTGAGGGTTTAGAGTCGGGCTATTCTGACTCTTCCAAATAGAATTGAGCTGTAGCTAGAACCTTATCCATTTCATCTTGTAGCTCAAATAACTCAGGTTCAACATCTTCGATACTATTGCCAGAGCGAAGGGCTGTTTCTATGGCTGCACAAGCCTTTTTAAGCCTCGGTACGCCACAATAAGAGCAGCTACCATGAAGTTTGTGAACGTAATGAATCAGCTCCTCAGTATCCTCAGGTTCATTCTCAAGAGCATTATCAACATGTGCATTCACTTCTGGAATATAGCTAACCAGCATTGCAAGCATCTCTTTGGCCAAATCCTCTTTATTGGCGGCCTGCTTTAAGGCTGCTTGCCAATCAATGATGACAGTGTGATGCTCGCTTGAGCTCTCTTCCTGTTCAGTAACTTGGGTAAGATTGACCTGTTCTGACTGAGAAATATCGAGCTTTTCCACTTCACCATCTAGGGTGTGTGGATTCCAATGAACTAAAACCTGTTGTAACACATGCTCTTCAATTGGCTTGGTTAAGTAGTCATCCATCCCTGCGTTAAGAAGGCGATCTCTTTCTCCTGCCATAGCATGAGCGGTAACAGCGACAACAGGTGTATTAGTGTTGAGCTCGGTCTGTTTGATCTTATGGCAGGCTGTCACCCCATCCATATGAGGCATCTGGATATCCATTAATACGATATCAAAGGCGTGATTCTCTGCTTGTTGGACGGCATCTCGGCCATTGGTACAAGCAATGATACTTTCAACACGCTCCTGCAATAGAGCTGTGATGAGTTTAAGGTTTGCAGGGTTATCATCAACGGCCATTACTTTCAGCGGGAGTGTCTCATGATAAGACTCTTCAATTGCCGGGAGCAGTGTTGGAGGTTGATTCGCAATCATCATCTGAAGTAACTTTTTACGAGAGAGCGGTTTGGTAATACATTGAACTTGGTGAGCTTGAATTAGGTGATCTGAAAGCGCTAATTCAGTACTTGGTGTCCCTACAATAACGTTTGGTGAGACAGTTTTTGCTTTCTCTACCCATTCCCCTATAGCCTCAACAGAAGCATTTTTATTAGGCGCTAAATTGAGAATGACATAATCATAGCGTTCACTTTCATCAGGCATGGATGAGCGATAAGTGACGATTAAACCTTCTTGAATAAGCATCTGCTGTATAACCGAGGCTGCTTGCATATTTGGTTCAATAAGTAACAAGTGGCGTTGATCAAGCGCTTGAGAGTCAACTATCGGGCTGATTGGCATATCGGTAACGTGCATGCGCAGAGTGAACCAGAAGGTTGACCCTTGGTGCAAGCGGCTGGTCAAGCTTATCTCTCCGCCCATTTGACTGACCAGTTTCTGGGTAATAACAAGCCCAAGCCCTGTACCACCATAACGGCGAGATATGCTGGCATCAGCCTGACTAAACGCTTGGAACAGCTGAGCCTGTTGTCTTTCTGATATGCCAATTCCGGTGTCTCTCACCATAAATTGAAGCTCAACCATGTCATCTTTTTGCGAGCGCAGTTCAACGCTAATATCAATATTGCCACGCTCGGTAAACTTGATTGAGTTGCCGACAAGGTTGGTTAGTACTTGCTGAATACGTAGCGGATCACCAACTAAACCAACCGGTACTTTAGGGTCAATTTTTAGTGTCAGCTCCAAGCCTTTTTCGTGCGCTGTCGTTGCCTGCAAGCTCACCACTTCTTCAAGGCTGTCTTGGAATTCGAATGGAATATTCTCCAGTGCCAGCTTGCCAGCTTCCAGTTTAGAAAAGTCCAAAATGTCATTGATGATGCTAAGTAAGTTGTTGGCTGACTTCTCAATGGTTTGAAGGTAATCAGTTTGGCTATTGGTCAGTTGTGTTTTGAGCATCTGCCGAGTAAAGCCAATCACACCGTTCAGTGGTGTTCTTAACTCATGCGACATGTTGGCGAGAAACTCAGATTTTACCCGTGCCGCTTCTTGGGCGCGTTTTTTCGCAATATCTAACTCAACGTTTTGAATCTCTAGTTGTTCTAACGTTTCACGAAGATCGGAGGTAGCCTGATCGATACTGTGCTGCATTTCACTGTGGTAGGCAGAGAGAGACTCTGCCATGGCGTTAATTCCATTTCGTAGTGAATCCAGTTCGCCATGCATTTTCCCTTCGATACGCACATCAATATGGCCGCGACGAATGCGCTGAATCATATTTTTCATATGTTCGATTGGGCGGGTCACATCATGCATTAAACGCATAGCAAAAATAGCGGAAAGCCCAAGACCAAGTAGCAATACTAATACGGAAAGAACGATCTCTTGATATTGCTGAAGGCGAAGCGAAGAGAGATCAAGTTCAATCGCAATGTAGCCGAAGGCTTGGCTTTCTCCTTCCGTTTCAGTCGCAATAGCTAAGCGAGATTCTGGTAAAATAGGCGTTCTCAATATCAGCGAGTTTTCATCAATTTGCGATGAACCATAGAGGGGAATCGGTTGAGCTTTAGGAAAAGTGAGAGATTCAAAGTTTGGGTGAAAGTTCGAGGTTACAAAGAGCTCATGTTTAGAATCGAAAACCGCGATACTACGAACGAATTTAGAATTTTTTCGGTGAGAGTAACTGATCAAGCGTCGAACCGCCTCATGGCTCTGATTTTTCATGCCATCTTCACTAGCAATTGCCAGCGGCTCAATGATATTTAACCCAGAATTAATTACTTGCGCTTCGAGGTCATGGTAGCGGTTATAAGAGAAGAAGCTACTCAGTAACAAGCCAATTATAAGGGTTGGCGCTAAAGTAAGGGTAATAACTCGCGCACGTAAGCCATATCTAGTCATTATTATCTAAACATCGTGGGTTGGATATGGGAAAATAACCCGCTAAGCGAATTATTAAGTGAATCACTTAGCTTAATCAAGTCGACGCGTTTCGACAATATACCCAGTGATAAATAGTGATACTGGGAGTAAATTAATCAGCAAGCAATTACTTTAGGCATTAAGAGCATGGCACGTTTTTTCCAACCAAAAAAGAAAACACAAATCGAAACCAAACATCAATCGGTATTGGTTGAGAAACTCGATAACCTAGGCTCAGGTATTGCTTATTTAAATAAGAAGCCAGTCTTTATCGATCAAGCGCTGCCGAGTGAGAAAGTTGTTGTTCAGCTTACGGAAAGCAAAAGTAAGTTCTCACGAGCAAAACTCATCAAAGTATTAGAACCTAGTGCGCAACGAGTGACGCCATTTTGCCGCTATTATCAGCAATGCGGTGGTTGTAATTTACAGCACTTCGATTTGGATGCCCAACGTGAGTACAAGCAGCAGTCACTTAGCCAATTGATGAGTAAATTTGCAGGTCAAGAGATCGCGTTGTCACCAATGATTGCTGGAGGTGATAAAGGCTACCGACGCCGTGCGCGTATAAGCCTAATGGTTGATAAAAAAACGCGAAAATTACAATTTGGCTTTCGAAAAAAACAGAGCAAGCAGATCGTTAATATCGATCATTGTGATGTCCTTGAGCCAAGCTTAAGTGCTCTATTACCGGAACTTAAGTCGTTACTCACTGGCTTTAAAAATACCGATAGCCTAGGGCATGTAGAACTGGTCAAAGGCGATAACGGCATTGTGTTGGTATTACGCCACCTAAAACCACTGACAGATAAAGATCGCAATGGCTTAATCGAACTTGCCGATCAGTATCAAGCGACCTTATATCTAATGCCGAGCAGCGATGAACTCGTTTTAACCACAGGAAAAGTAGCAACCTATCAAGAAGCGGGCGTCACTCTTTCATTTATGCCTAATCACTTTATTCAAGTGAATCAAGATGTGAATGAAAAAATGATCAATCAAGCGCTTGAGTGGCTAAAGGTGTCTGACCAAGATCGAGTGTTGGATCTTTTCTGTGGTTTAGGTAATTTCAGTTTGCCTTTGGCCAAGCTTGCGAAGAGTGTCGTTGGCGTTGAAGGGGTTGATGAGATGGTTAAGCAAGCTGCTGATAACGCCTCAGATAACCAACTAACTAACGCTCGCTTCTATCAAGCCAACTTAGAAGATGAGCTGATTAGTCAGCCTTGGGCGCAAGAAAAATTCGATAAAGTACTACTTGATCCAGCTAGAGCTGGTGCGAGTGGGATCGTTGATCAACTTTCACAATTTGGCGCAAAAAGCATTGTTTATGTTTCTTGCAATCCTGCTACCCTTGCAAGGGATAGCCAGAGCTTACTTGAACAGGGCTATCAGCTGAAAAAAATAGGTATGTTGGATATGTTCCCTCATAGCAGTCATTTAGAATCAATGGCCCTTTTTGAAAAATAGAACCAGCGTAAACCCAATAAAATATAGAACAACCAAGACATAGAACTAACTAAGATTCAGTTAGTCAAAGGCATAATAATAATTTCTAGGATGAAAAGATGGTTGCGGTAAGAAGCGCACATTTAAACCCAAACGAACAGTTTGATTTAGATAACTGGGTGGCTAGCCTAGGACAAGAAAAAAACATCGCGAAACGCTTAAAAGAAGTGTATCGCCATTGCGAAACGATCGTCGAGGGGCGAGAAGACGCTCAACTACTATTGTGGCGCGGGCGAGAAATGAATGAGATTTTGGTGACCTTATCAATGGATAAGGCCACTTTGGTTGCAGCGCAGCTTTTTCCTTTGGTTTCCGCGGGTGCGTTTGAGCGGGAGCTTTTCGAAGAGAGCTATGGCAAAGAGACCATCAAACTTATCGATGGTGTGGAAGAGATGGCGGCCCTTGGTCAGTTAAACGTGACTCTTGAAGGGAGCGCGGCTTCTGGTCAAGTAGATAACGTACGTCGCATGCTTCTTGCTATGGTGGATGATTTCCGCTGCGTTGTTATTAAGCTTGCTGAGCGTATCTGTAACCTAATCGAAGTTAAAAAAGCCCCTGATGAAGTGCGTAGAGCGGCAGCAAAAGAGTGTGCCAATATCTATGCGCCATTGGCAAACCGCTTGGGCATTGGTCAATTAAAGTGGGAAATTGAAGATTACGCCTTCCGTTATCAGCACTCAGATACCTACAAGCAAATTGCCAAGCAACTTTCCGAGCGTCGTATTGTACGTGAACAGTACATTACTGATTTTGTTGACGACTTAACCTCTGAAATGAATGCTTCAAGCATCAATGCAGAGGTCAGTGGCCGACCTAAGCATATCTACAGCATTTGGCGAAAAATGCAGAAGAAGAGCTTAGACTTTGATGAACTATTTGATGTTCGAGCGGTAAGGATCATCGCAGACCAATTGCAAGATTGTTATGCCGCGTTAGGCATGGTTCATACCAAGTATAAGCATCTTCCAAGCGAATTTGATGATTACGTAGCGAACCCGAAACCCAATGGCTACCAATCAATCCATACTGTTGTTCTTGGCCCTGAAGGCAAAACAATAGAAATTCAGATCCGCACCAAGCAGATGCATGAAGACTCTGAGCTAGGGGTCGCAGCGCACTGGAAGTACAAAGAGGGTCCGAGCACTGCTCGTAGTGGTTACGATGAAAAGATCACTTGGCTACGCAAACTGATCGACTGGCAAGAAGAGATGTCAGACTCAGGCGAAATGCTAGATGAAGTAAGAAGCCAAGTATTTGATGATCGTGTTTACGCGTTTACTCCGCGTGGTGATGTGGTTGATCTACCGATGGGAGCAACGCCGTTAGACTTTGCTTATCATATTCACTCCATGGTAGGTCACCGTTGTATCGGAGCCAAAGTTGCGGGCCGCATTGTGCCATTTACCCATAAGTTAACCATGGGTGATCAAGTTGAGATTATCACACAAAAAGAGCCCAATCCGTCTCGTGATTGGTTAAATCCAACGCTAGGCTTTGTTCACTCAGGACGTGCTCGCGCCAAGATTAATGCTTGGTTTAGAAAAGAGAGCCGAGAGAAAAACCTAGAAGCGGGTAAAGAGATCCTTGAAGTTGAATTAGCCAAAATAGGCGCATCACTCAAGCATGCTCAGGAATATGCCTTAAAACGTTTCAACGTTAATACAACCGATGAACTCTATGCGGGTGTTGGCAGTGGTGACTTACGCATTAACCAAGTGGTTAATCATATTAATGCACTGGTAAATAAACCAACAGCGGAAGAAGAAGACAAGCAGGCGCTTGAGAAGCTCCAAGAAGCTGAAAACAAGCCTTCCGTTCAGAGCCGTCCGAATAAAGATGCCGTAGTTGTAGAAGGGGTTGATAACCTAATGACGCATCTAGCAAGGTGTTGTCAGCCAATTCCTGGTGATGAAATTAAAGGCTATATAACCCAAGGTCGTGGAATTTCTGTCCACAGAGGTGATTGCGAGCAACTTGGTGAGCTTCATCATCATGCGCCAGAGCGAATCATTGATACGGTATGGGGCAGTGGTTTTGTCGGCTCGTACATTTTAACCGTACGCATCGAAGCGATGGAGCGAAGTGGGCTCTTAAAGGATATAACATCGCTACTGGCGAATGAGAAAATAAAAGTAACCAGTATGAAAAGCCGCACTGATTATAAGCGTCAGCTTTCCATTATGGACTTTGATTTAGAGCTAACGAATATTGAAATACTGACGCGAGTGACGACACGAGTAGAGCAGTTGAAAGATGTCATGTCGGTGAAACGCCTCGGCTAGTTTTTACTTCGCATTTGGCTTTTTACCGGCGTTAGCCGCACTTATATCGCCCCATCACATAGGCGAGCTATGCTCAGGGGCCTCATAAGTTTGCTGCCTTGCTAAAAGAACCAACTGCTTAATAAAAACAGTATTTAGATCAGAATTTAAGGCGGGTAGTTTTGAACTACTCGCTTTTTTATATAGAGGAATAAGAGAAATGAGTCACCCAATTGAACAGTTAGAGCAAATCATGGCGCAATTGCGTGATTCAGAAAATGGTTGTCCGTGGGATAAAAAGCAGACCTTTGACACAATTGTTCCGCACACCATTGAAGAAACTTATGAAGTGGTGGATGCGATTCATAATAAAGATTGGCCTAATCTAAAAGAAGAGCTGGGTGACTTACTGTTTCAAGTAATCTTCTACAGCCAAATGGCCAAAGAAGAAGGGTTGTTTGATTTTTCAGAAGTGGTCGATACCGTCAATGAAAAATTAACTCGTCGTCATCCACATGTTTTTTCAGATGTTGAATTTGAAAGTGAAGAAGCGATTAACGCTAACTGGGAAATAGAGAAAGCGAAAGAAAAAGCGGAGCTTAAAGCTTTAGAAGGTGCTAAAAGTGGCAAGCTAGCGACTGAAAGCATCTTAGACGCTATACCCAATTCTCTACCAGCTCTACCCAAAGCGATAAAAATACAGAAGAAAGTGGCTAAATTTGGATTTGACTGGGACACGTTAGGCCCAGTAGTTGGAAAAGTTCATGAAGAGATTGAAGAGGTCATGGAAGAGGCGCTTCAAGTGGAAGTGAATTCTGAGCGAGTAGAAAGTGAACTTGGAGATCTACTCTTTGCTGTTGTTAACTTATCTCGGCATCTTGGGCAAAACCCAGAGTCGGCCCTGAGTAAAGCGAACCTGAAATTTTCAACACGTTTCAAGAAAGTAGAAGAGTTAGTCAGTCAGAAGGATAAGACATTAACGGATTTCAATTTGCAGCAGCTAGATGCAATGTGGGATGAAGTTAAGCGTCTAGAAAAAGAGAATAAGAATAATTAGTTGATGGTGAATTTGTTTACTAATGGTTAAAAGTTGACTCATATTAGATTTTGACTAACTTAAAAGTGAACACACAAATTGATTTGAAGCAAAAAATAAAAAATCACAGTGTGATAGATTTCACGTTGTGGCGATAAGGGGCTTCTGGTATATTTACACCCCGTCCAGAAGTAGTCCATTTCCCTCATTCAACCAATTTCAGGTTAAACATGACGACAAATTACATTTTTGTTACTGGCGGGGTTGTATCCTCTCTAGGTAAAGGTATTGCAGCAGCATCATTAGCTGCTATTTTAGAAGCTCGTGGTCTTAAAGTGACTATGATGAAGCTTGACCCTTACATCAACGTTGATCCGGGTACAATGAGCCCAACTCAGCATGGTGAAGTGTTCGTTACGGAAGATGGCGCTGAAACTGACCTTGACCTTGGTCACTACGAACGTTTCATTCGTACCAAGATGACTAAGCGTAACAATTTCACTGCAGGTCGTGTTTACGCAGATGTTCTACGTAAAGAGCGTCGCGGCGATTACCTTGGTGCAACTATTCAGGTTATTCCTCACATCACTAATGCGATCAAAGATCGTGTGATTGCTGGTTCTGAAGGTCATGATATTGCATTGGTTGAAGTTGGTGGCACGGTTGGTGATATCGAATCTCTACCATTCATGGAAGCTATTCGTCAGTTAGCGGTTGAACTAGGACGTGAACGCGCAATGTTCATGCACCTAACGTTAGTTCCTTACCTAGCAGCTGCTGGTGAAGTGAAAACGAAACCAACTCAGCACTCAGTGAAAGAACTTCTATCTATCGG
Organism: Vibrio lamellibrachiae; assembly: GCF_050337265.1. Classification (NCBI taxonomy): domain Bacteria; kingdom Pseudomonadati; phylum Pseudomonadota; class Gammaproteobacteria; order Vibrionales; family Vibrionaceae; genus Vibrio; species Vibrio lamellibrachiae. The sequence continues at coordinate 154,611 of NZ_JAKJSU010000011.1, read as the reverse complement.
TATTCAACCAGATATTCTGGTTTGTCGTAGCGATCGTGTTATCCCTGCAAACGAACGTAAGAAAATTGCTCTTTTCTGTAACGTACAAGAAAAAGCAGTTATCTCAATGAAAGATGTAGATTCAATCTACAAGATCCCACAACTTATTAAAGCTCAAGGTACAGATGACCTTGTATGTAAGCGCTTTGGTATTGAAGCTCCAGAAGCTGATCTTTCTGAGTGGGAACAAGTTATTTATGAAGATGCGAACCCAACAGCTGAAGTAACTATTGGTATGGTCGGTAAGTACATCGAACTTCCTGATGCTTACAAATCAGTTAACGAAGCTCTGAAACACGCGGGCTTGAAAAATCGCCTAAGCGTGACCATTAAGTATGTAGACTCTCAAGATGTTGAGTCTAAAGGCTTTGAAATGCTTGAAGGTCTAGATGCTATTCTAGTTCCTGGTGGCTTCGGTGACCGTGGTATTGAAGGTAAGATTCTTGCAGCTCAATATGCGCGTGAAAACAAAGTTCCATACTTAGGTATTTGTCTAGGTATGCAAGTTGCCCTAATTGAGTACGCACGTAATGTAGCGGGTCTTGAAGGTGCACATTCAACAGAATTTAACAAAGAGACGAAGTATCCTGTAGTAGGATTGATCACCGAATGGGTTGATGGCGAAGGTAAAGTTGAAGAACGTACCGAAACCTCAGATCTTGGTGGTACTATGCGTCTTGGTTCACAGCTGTGTCACCTTGCTAAAGGGACGAAAGCTTATGAACTTTACGGTAGCGCGACGATCCATGAACGTCACCGTCACCGTTACGAAGTGAACAATAATCTTCGTCCACAAATTGAAAAAGCTGGTCTGAAAGTATCTGGCTTATCTGCGGACAAGAAACTGGTAGAAGTTATTGAGAACCCAGAGCACCCATGGTTTGTTGCTGCTCAGTTCCACCCAGAGTTCACTTCGACTCCTCGTGATGGTCACCCATTGTTTGCAGGCTTTGTGAAAGCGGCAGGTGATTACCAACGCGGTGAGTTTGAAAAATAAGATTTGAAGTAAGAATACAGGCAGTGATATAGGAATTTATATTGCTGCCTTTAATTTGACATTTATATATTCAACGAGAAGGAAACATTCAATGTCTAAGATCGTTAAAGTTCTAGGTCGTGAAATCATCGATTCACGTGGTAACCCAACTGTAGAAGCTGAAGTACACCTAGAAGGCGGTTTCGTAGGTATGGCAGCTGCACCATCTGGCGCATCTACTGGTTCTCGCGAAGCTCTTGAGCTACGTGACGGTGACAAATCCCGTTTCCTAGGTAAAGGTGTTCTTAAAGCAATTGAAGCTGTAAACGGCCCAATCGCTGAAGCACTTGCTGGTAAAGACGCGAAAGCACAAGCTGACGTTGACCAAGTGATGATCGACCTTGACGGTACTGAGAACAAATCTAAGTTCGGTGCTAACGCTATCCTAGCTGTTTCTCTAGCGAACGCTAAAGCTGCTGCTGCTGCTAAAGGCATGCCTTTGTTCGAGCACATTGCTGAGCTAAACGGTACTGCTGGTCAGTTCTCTATGCCTCTTCCAATGATGAACATCATCAATGGTGGTGAGCATGCTGATAATAACGTTGACATCCAAGAGTTCATGATCCAACCAGTTGGCGCTAAAACTCTTAAAGAAGCTCTACGTATTGGTGCTGAAGTATTCCACAACCTTGCTAAAGTTCTTAAGTCTAAAGGCTACAGCACTGCAGTTGGTGATGAAGGTGGCTTCGCTCCTAACCTTAAGTCTAACGCTGAAGCTCTAGAAGTTATCGCAGAAGCTGTTGCAGCTGCTGGTTACGAACTAGGTAAAGACGTTACTCTTGCTATGGACTGTGCTGCTTCTGAGTTTTACGACAAAGAAACTGGCAAGTACAACATGAAAGGCGAAGGTAAAATCTTCACTTCTGAAGAGTTCAACCACTACCTAGCTGAGCTTGCGAACAACTTCCCAATCGTATCTATCGAAGATGGTCTTGACGAGTCTGATTGGGCTGGCTTCAAGCACCAAACTGAACTTCTAGGTGACAAGCTTCAACTAGTTGGTGACGATCTATTCGTTACAAACACTAAGATTCTAGCTCGTGGTATCGAAGAAGGCATCACTAACTCTATCCTAATCAAGTTCAACCAAATCGGTTCACTTACAGAGACTCTAGCTGCAATCAAGATGGCTAAAGACGCTGGCTTCACTGCAGTAATCTCTCACCGTTCTGGCGAAACTGAAGATGCAACTATCGCTGATCTAGCGGTAGGTACTGCTGCAGGTCAAATCAAAACTGGTTCTATGAGCCGTTCTGACCGTGTTGCTAAGTACAACCAACTTCTACGTATCGAAGAAGCTCTAGGTTCTAAAGCTCCTTACAACGGTCTTAAAGAAGTTAAAGGTCAATAATTCACGCTTGAATTATTAATCTAAGCTTTTGAAACGCTCTACTTCGGTAGGGCGTTTTTTTATGCGAGTAAGAAATACCCGCAAAGGAATCGCTGTAAGTTTAATCTAACATCATGATAGAGTCGTACGCACAAGTGTGCCTTCTTAGATGAGCAGCTTGAGGATAGTTGCACGACAAGGAAGAACTCATGACCGAAAAAGTTTCAGACTGGAAGACCCCGCAAAACTTTCTATTAATCATCTCTATTATCGTACCCATAGCATTCTCTAGCTGGATGGCACTACTCAATAATTTTGTCATCGAAAAAGCCAATTTTGATGGCAGTGATATTGGATTGCTGCAAAGCGTTCGTGAAATTCCCGGCTTTCTCGCTTTTACGGTTGTCTTTGTATTGCTCTTTATTCGTGAGCAACGATTCATGCTTATATCGCTAGCCATGTTGACGCTAGGTACGGCGATTACCGGTTTATTTCCAAGTGTTATTGGGCTGCTCATGACCACTCTGCTGATGTCGACGGGTTTTCATTATTTTGAGACGCTAAAGCAGTCACTCTCACTACAGTGGTTGAGCAAAGAAGAAGCACCGGAAATGCTTGGAAAATTGATATCCGTTGGGGCACTGGCATCACTGCTGACTTACGGTGCTATTTGGGTCATGTTCGAGCTGTTTGCTCTGGAGTTTGTCTGGGTCTACTCCATTACTGGTGGTATCGGATTTTTGTTAGTGCTTTGGATCACTTTCGCTTTTCCTGAATTTAAGACGGACACCCCACAGAACAAAAAATTGGTGCTTCGAAAGCGTTACTGGCTGTATTACGCATTGACCTTTATGAGTGGTGCAAGAAGGCAGATATTCACTGTTTTTGCCGGTTTCTTAATGGTCGAGAAGTTTGGTTATTCGGTGGCTGACATTACACTACTGTTTCTTATTAACTATCTGTTTAATTTCCTATTCGCGAAAAAAATAGGGCGATTTATTGGTGTAGTGGGTGAGAGAAAAGCGCTAATTTTTGAGTATGTCGGGCTATTCTTTGTTTTTGTTGGTTATGGCTTGGTTCAATCCGCTGAATGGGCGGCTGCGCTTTATGTCGTTGATCACCTATTTTTTGCTTTGGCTCTCGCGATCAAAACGTACTTTCAGAAGATTGCCGATCCCTCTGATATGGCGTCGACAGCGGGGGTTGCCTTTACCATCAATCACATTGCTGCGGTCATTATTCCGGTAACTTTTGGTCTTATTTGGTTGGTGTCTCCGTCGACTGTGTTTTATATCGGAGCCGGCATGGCTGGGATCTCGTTGCTGTTGTCTCTGAATATCCCTGGTAAACCGGAAGAGGGAAATGAGGTTCGAGTATTACGTTGGAACTAATCATCGATAGCTAAAAAGCCTTACTTTCATGTGAAAAAAAGTAAGGCTTTTTAGCAATACGAATTCGTTAAATATTGGTTATCGCTTCAATACGTCGTTTATCCATTTCAGTTCTAATATCTTTTCCCGTAAATCCATCAGCAATGATGTCTTGAACATTGACGCTTAACGCGGCTTGATAAGCTTGTTCGAAGGTGTTTTTTTGTGGGTACTCAATATCTTCAAATCCAGTTCTTCCACGGCTATCAGCCATGCAGCAAAGTAGGATATCACTGAGGCGATCAGGCTTACGCCATACATCAAACTTATTAAGAACCCTAAGTTTTGTGCTTGCCTTAAGCTCGTCAGCTCGATGAATGTTTGAGTGCTGCTCACAAACTATGAGAGCAAGCTCTTTAAACTCATTGGGTACACGGACGCGATCACAGAGTGTCTTAATCAACTTAATCCCAGTATGGCAATGCATCTTATGGCTTGGCCATTCCTCTTTCGGCGTGATGCCTTTGCCTAAGTCGTGAACTTGCGACGCGAAACGAACGGGCAGTGATTCAGATAGTCGAGCAGCTTGCTTAGCCACCATTAGGGTATGAATGCCAGTATCTATTTCTGGGTGCCATTGTTCTGGTTGAGGTACACCAAAGAGCTGAGAGACCTCAGGCAAAACAACTTTCAAAGCACCACACTCCTGTAGTACCGAAATAAACTCCTGTGGGTCTTGAGTCGAGAGTGACTTATGCCACTCTTGCCAAACACGCTCGGCGGTGAGGTGTTCTAACTCTCCTGATTGACTGATGGTTTTCATCAGCTTCATTGTTTCAGGCGCGATGGTAAAACCAAGGTGTTTAAGCTTAGCGGCGAAGCGCGCAACACGAAGTACTCGCAGGGGATCTTCGGTAAAGGCATCAGATACGTGGCGTAGGATACGATCATTAATATCGTTTTGACCACCGTAGGGATCAATCAATTTCCCTTGATTATCTTGTGCAATAGCATTGATAGTTAAATCTCGGCGAAGGAGATCCTCTTCTAGAGTGACATCAGTTGAGAAATAGCAATCAAAGCCAGTATATCCAGCCGACGTTTTTCGCTCTGTACGTGCCAGAGCATGCTCTTGTTTTGTCTTAGGGTGAATGAATACAGGGAAGTCTTTCCCTACCGCGCTAAAACCCTTAGCGAGCATTTCTTTGGGTGTGCTACCAACTACAACCCAGTCTTTGTCATAGACGTCGAGTTTGAGTAATTGATCGCGAACTGCACCGCCTACTAAGTATACTTGCACCTTAAATCCTTGAATTTTGTCGTTTGCCATTGGCGTTCAATGTTAGTAATGGTACTTTTCTTATCAATTAAATTATAGAGACGAGAATGATGTATCAGGACTTTTTTGCTTTTAGTGAGCCACCATTTTCCATTGTGCCCAATTCTCGTTATCTATTTTTGAGCCAACGCCACAAAGAAGCGATACAACACTTAGAAGCCGGCTTAGGTGAAGGTGGCGGTTTTGCGATGTTAACGGGCGAGGTGGGTACTGGTAAAACGACCGTAGCCAAAGTGATGCTGGCTAACTTGGGTGAATCTACCCAAGCTGGGCTTATCTTAAATCCGACCTTTTCCGATATTGAACTTCTCGAAGCTATTTGCGATGAGTTTTCTGTCTGCTACCCAGATGGAGCGACACTAAAGCAGCTCAGCCAGGCTATTTACCAGTTTTTGCTTGCTAATCATGCCAATGGCATACAAACACTGCTGGTTATCGATGAAGCTCAGCATTTGGCTGCTGACGTATTAGAGCAGTTACGATTACTCACCAATCTGGAAACTGATAGTCAGAAACTACTAAAAGTTTTGTTAATTGGTCAGCCGGAATTGCAAGACAAACTGAAGATGCCGCAACTGCGTCAATTAGCACAACGAATAACGGGTCGTTATCATTTGCTGCCTTTAACGGTTGAAGAAGGGGCGAAATATATTCAGTTCCGCCTTGAAACCGCAGGCGGTGATCGCCGCCTTTTTCCAGCAAACGGATTAAAGTACATTGCCGTTCAAACGCAAGGGATCCCAAGGTTAATAAATCTAGTGTGCGATGCCGTATTAAAGTCAGCGTATCAATCCGGTATTAAGCAGCTAAACAAATCACTCATTCAAAGCGCTTGCCATGAAGTGATGCAATTTCAAACATCGTTTGTCGTGGCACCAAAATCAGCACCAGCATCTAATTTTTGGCCTGTCATTGGTAGTCTGTCATTGGGCGTTGCTGTATCCGTCGCTATTTACTTGGGCAGATCTAGCTGGATAGAACAAAGCATTGAAAGTACGTTGGAGCCAGAGGTTAGTGTGGTTGTGCCAGACTCAATAACTAAAGAAGTACTTTCTCCTGAGCTTAAAAATCAGCTAAAACAATCTAGCAGTTTAGAAGAAAGTATTGGTGACTTGTACCAAGTTTGGGGCTACCAAGCGACGGTTCTCGATAGATTATGTGAACGTGAATCGAGTCCTTCTCAGTTGTTTCGGTGTGAACTAGCTCAAGGGAGTTGGGAAGATGTGCTTAAGCTCAACATGCCTGTAGTGATGCATTTGGATATAGATAATCAAATGAATTATGCAGTGCTGTATAGAGCCAATAGCAACGGTAAAGTTGAAGTGATTTTTAATGGTCAAAGAGTGCAGTTCGATAGCAAGTGGCTTGAATCTCTTTGGACTGGTGAATACCACTATATTTGGCAGTCAAAATTTCAACAAGTACTTAAAAAAGGCATGTCTGGAGAGCAGGTATATCAACTGGATAGCAAGCTATCTGACCTTATTGGAGAGGCAGCAAGCCAATCTAGACACTTTGATGAACAGCTAGAGCGAAAAGTAAAACTGTTCCAGCGTTGGCAAGGGATGTCAGTCGATGGCATTGCAGGTCGAGATACACTAAAAACATTAGCGCTTCTTACTCAAGATAATATGCCCAAATTAGATACATTAAGTGAGGCTAATTAATGTCTGAAATATTGAAAGCACTCAAGGCTTCCGAGCAAGAGCATCAGCGCTACGACGCCGTGTCTACAGTAACAATAAATCAATCGGCTAGTACAGAGCCCAAAGCATCACGAATGATTATTGCAATGGCCTTTACTGCACCTGTGATACTCACCGTTTCTTGGCTTAGTTATGATACGTACCAACGCTATCAACAGCACCAAGTTAGCTCTTCTGTCGTGGTTAACGCTGAGCCTGAAATCATTGAAGTTGAAAGCACTTTTCTGGCGTTACCTTACCTTGATAAGAGTGACTTGAAAACGACTCAAGTAAGAGTGGAACCAGTAAGTATAATTGCAATGTCAGATGCGGCTGATGTAATAGGGGATGAGCAAAATGTATCGCAGCCTGTAACGACTAAACCGAGCGCTGATACTTCAAACCTTAACACTGCTGAAGAGCCTGTTATTGATGATTTGTCTCAATTAGATTTAAGTCAATTTTCGCCTGAGCTTGCCCAGCGTGTGCAGTCAGCCTTTTCAAACAGTGATAGCTCTTTGAATGTGACTGATCAAAACTCCAATAGTCCATCAGAATCACTGCAAAATGCTATGGAAGGTAATGTGACTCGTAATGCCATAAAGCTCTCTCAACGTGGTGCTGACTTTGTTGGATCACTTCCTGCAATGAACTTCCAAACCCACGTCTACTCTAGCCGAACAGACAAGCGTTGGGTGAAAATCAACGGTACTGAATTTTCTGAAGGGGACAGGGTGAACAGTGATGTGACGCTAGTCGCTATAGAACAGCGGTACTGCACGATAGAGTATCAAGGTCAGCTTATTGAAGTGCCCGCCTTGTATGATTGGAAAGGCTAAATTTAACTGAGAAAGATCAACATACCCTAGACTCAAGGCATTAAAAAAGGTCACATCAGTGACCTTTTTCTGTTTAAGACAGACGATCTATTTATAAACCGTCTGTATTGGCGTCAATTAAGCCCAACCGTTTGGTGACTTTTTACGACGCGGCATGACGTGAGGAAGCAATAGTCCGAACAGTAGACCACCACCTGCAACACCACCACCGTACATAAAGTACTTCAGCAGTAAATCTTCTTTTTGAGTATCTAAGCGAGCACGTAGTTCACGAACCTCTGTTTGAGACGACGTGAGCTGTTGACTAATGTCACTATAGTTTTGCTCTAACTCTGCAATTTGTTGGTTACGAACATCAAGAGAGTCTATAAGACCCGCTTTTTCACTGTCTGCGTTACCACGAGCATTCGCCAGTTGAGATTTAACGGTTGTTAGCTCTTTCTCAAGTTTAGGTAGGCGTACAGCCATGCTTTCTTGACGAGTAACAAGACGAGTCTCAACCCAACCCTTACGACCTTTTGAATCTAGAATTTGGCTGTAACCAGTCTCTTTATTCGTCGTGAGAAGTTTAATTTTATCACCAGCGTCAATACTGCCAATAATACGGAACTGATTATTGGGGCCTGAGTGCATGTAAGTAAATAGTTTATCCGCGATATAGCGGTCTTGAGCAAAAGCTGCTGGAATGGCCATAAGAGAGACCAAAACCATGCAAATCAGTTTCTTCACAGTAAATCCTTTAACAATCTTGATTGTGTAAATATTTCTATTGGACAGATAGTATGAATTTTCTCAAGACCATGCAACAAAGAAGGGAGGCAGAGCCTCCCTTTCTGTGCGTTTGAGTCAATAATGACGTTACGCTTACAAACTACAAACTTAAACTTTAAATAAACATTGCTTGAATTGCATAGAAGAACACAACAGAAAGTAGCGCACCAGCTGGCAGTGTCACAACCCAAGAAGCAACGATATTACGTACAACACCTAAGTTTAGAGCGCCAATACCACGTGCAAAGCCTACACCTAATACCGCACCAACTAGAGTTTGTGTTGTAGAAATGGGTAGACCAGTACCGGATGCCAGAACAACTGTACAAGCTGTTGCTAGTTGCGCTGCGAAACCACGGCTTGGTGTTAGCTCAGTGATGCCTGTACCCACTGTAGCCATTACTCGGCGACCAAGGGTTGCAAGACCGATAACAATACCGATACCACCTAAAGGAAGAATCCACCATGCAATCGCCGTTTTACCTGCAATTTCACCAAGGTTTTCAACGGTTGAGACAACTGCTGACAAAGGACCGATTGCGTTAGCTACATCATTTGAGCCGTGGGCAAATGCCATTGCACACGCTGTGATAACCATAAGGACAGTAAAGACGCCTTCTACGCCTGCAAAACCATGGTCGTCTTCGCGGTTGGCAAATTTCTTCTGAATATAGAGGTAACCACCCACCATGATGACGGTTGAGAAAGCCGCTGACCATAACCAAGCTTCACCGTTAGTTAGGTGTAAGCCTACGTGCTTAAGGCCTTTCTTGATTGTAACCAGTGCAATGACCATTGTTGTAATGAACATGTAGATAGGAACAAATCGTTTAGCATTAAATAGCGGGTTCTCGGTATCAAAAATCAGACGCTGGGCACTGATAAATATCATATAAGCAAAGAGGCCTGAGATAACGGGCGTAATTAACCAACTCCCGACAATACCTTGCACCGAACTCCAATCAACCGCTTCAGTACCAACAGATACACATGCAAAGCCGATGATGGCACCAATGATAGAGTGAGTGGTTGATACTGGCCACCCCATGTAGGACGCAAGTAATAGCCATGTACCAGCTGCTAATAGCGCGGACAGCATACCGAAGATCAGTACATCAGGTTGATGAATAAAAAGATTTGTGTCGATAACGCCACTTTTTATTGTATCGGTTACTTCACCACCGGCAAGGTATGCCCCTGCAAATTCAAAAATCATCGCAATGATGATTGCTTGTTTAACTGTTAGTGCTTTGGAACCTACTGAGGTGCCCATTGCGTTCGCAACGTCATTTGCACCAATACCAATAGCCATTAATAGACCAAAAGCCGCAGCAATAATTATCAGGAGCGTGCCGTGGTTAGCAATGATATCCATCGTAATACCTAGTTGTTTGATAACAAGCGGAGCAAAATTTAGGCGCGGCAAACCCATCAGCGAGAAAAATACTCATCGCCTAATCTGTCGCGTTTAATTCGAACTCTTCGTTATCGGGTTACTTGTGATTTAAGAGCGAGAAAGCATTACTTCAAGACGCGCACCTACACGCTGTGCTTGATCTGCAATGCCACCGACCCACTCAAGGATTTTGTATAAGAACATAACGTCAATAGGGTTATATTCGGATTCAACCGCCATTAATTGCTGACGAAGCTGAATTTGAATCGCATCAGTATCGTCTTCAATAAGGTCTAGTTGATTAATCATTTCAGCAACAAGCGTAACTTCACGGCCTTTAAAGCCTGTTTCGAGAAGCTCGTCTAACTCATTAATAACTTTTTGAGCTTGATCGGCAGCATCGAGACAGCGCTTCACGTAAACAATGAAGTTCTCTTGAAGTGTTTCTGGGATAACCAAACGACGACCATAAACACGGCCTGAGATGTCTTTGGCTAGGTTGGCAAGTTTGTCTTGTTGAGTCAAAAGCTCAAGCATGTCGGTACGATCGACAGGCATAAACAAACCGCGAGGAAGTTTAAGACGAATTTCGCGCTTTAGCACATCGGCTTCTTTCTCTAGGTGAGAAATTTGAGCACGAATTTCGGCTGCTTTTTCCCAGTCACCTTTTGAAGAAACTTCAAAAAAGTTTACGAGATGAGAGCAACATTCATTAACGCACACTACGTGGCGCTGCAAAGGCTTAATAGGGGACTTTGCAAATAACCCCATTATTGTATTTACTGGCATGGCCATTCAACCTGTTAAATATAACCTAAAAAGAACATACACCATTTCGTGGTGAAATGTTGAACGATGGCTATAAAGGCGCGCATGTTACCCCATTAAATCATTCATGAAAACTGTTTTAGATCATCATTGAGGTGATATTTCTTTCTTGCTGAGTAAAGAGATTGGTCATATCCTGTTGCTATCTGCTTTGAAAGGTACAGTTATGGAAACCGAGATAGAACTGAAGTTTTTTGTTTCACCTGAATTTTCAGCAATTTTGCGTGAAAAAATCTCAGAAATGAAAATCCTTCAGCACAGTAGCCGTGAGTTGGGAAACACGTATTTTGACACGCCTGATAACTGGTTACGTCAGCACGATACAGGCTTGCGAATTCGACGTTTTGATGATGTATTTATTCAAACCGTAAAAACCGCTGGGCGTGTTGTTGCTGGGCTGCACCAACGACCAGAGTATAATGCCGAGCATACTTGCAATACTCCCAAGCTTTCACTTCATCCTGAAGATATCTGGCCACAAGCGCGAGATATTCAAACTTTACAAGATCAACTTATTCCACTATTTGCCACTAACTTTACTCGTGAGCAGTGGTTAATCGGCATGGCGGATGGAAGCCAAGTTGAAGTCGCATTTGATCTAGGTGAAGTGGTTTCTGGGGATAAGCGCGATCTAATTTGTGAAGTCGAATTTGAGCTTAAATCTGGACAGACCGATGCCCTGTTTACACTTGCTCGCCAATTTAGTGAATATGGTGGAATGCGTTTAGGAAACTTGAGCAAAGCGGCAAAAGGGTATCGACTGGCGCAAGGATATGAGGGCGATAAGGTCAAACCGCTCTCTTTAGTGAATACCAAGCAAAGCGATAGTGTTGAATCTTGCTTTGTTAATACCTTAGAGCACGCACTATCGCATTGGCATTACCACGAACAAATTTATTCAGAGCGAGAGTCTATTCAATCTCTGCATGAGATTCGTCACTCAATCAGCTTTATCCGTCAAACACTCACCATTTACGGTGGCATCGTTCCACGCAGAGCAAGTGCTATTTTACGTCAAGAATTGAAGTGGCTTGAGCAAGAGTTAGATTGGTTGAACCAATATGATTATTTGGCGGATTTATTGGAAGATAAAGGTCATGCGTTAAGAAAACTAGAGGCACGAAAGTTCTTAGTCGCCGAACTTAAAGTGGTTCAAGATTCACTCCCTAATCGTGATGAGATTCTGGCACTGCTCTCTTCTGCTCGTTATACCGGCATTCTTCTTGATTTGAGCCGTTGGATTCTAAGTCGTGGCTGGCAGCCGTTCTTAGATGATAAGGCGCGTGAACAAATGTCACATGCTATTAATTCATTTTCTGTGCGACAGCTAGACCGTACTTGGGCCGAACTTATTGAAGCTTTTCCACCGGAGCGAACATTAACGAGCCAAGAATATATCGAGCAGCAATATCGTCTGATACGTAATCTTTATACGGGGGTTGGGTTTGCGAGCCTTTATGATGTGGATGAGCGTACTAGCTTTCGCTTGCCATGGGCTGATCTAATGCAGGGCATTGACGACTTATTAATGCTTAAGCCATTAGAGGTGTTAGTCGAGAAACTAGAGGCGGAAGAAAAAGAACAGCTTCAACGTTGGTTAGATCGTCAAGAAACGTCTATTTTGCATGCCATGGAGCAAACCCGCATCATTGGTATTGAAGCTGAGCCGTATTGGCAACATTAAACAGTGAATACTCTTTACTGAAAACAGATAAAAAAATAGAGCACTTAGATGCTCTATTTTTTGTTTGATCACTTACTTTCTGTTTCATTGCTTGGTGGCGAACTTTGCTTCTCAAGTCTTTCTAATCGTTCAATAATGACTAGCTGCTGAGAGACAATCTCTTCAAGTAGCTGTACTTTATCTTCTTGCTTCTGCGCCTGTTTTTCTGTTGGTGAGGTAATCATTGAAGTAATTAAGCCTGAAATAGCACCAAAAATCCCCACACCACACACGATTAAAGCTGAACCGAGTATTTTTCCATTAGCCGTCACTGGGTAGTGATCGCCATATCCAACGGTAGAAATAGTTACCAAAGCCCACCACAATGCATCCCCACCATCCTTAATATTTCCTCCAGGATTCTTTCCTTCGATAAACAGCATCATGCTTGACCCGACCGTCAATAAGAAAACCAGTAGTAGCAGAATTGAGGCGAGCGTGGTCTCTCGTCGATTAGAAAAAATCTGACTAAAAATATGCTGCCCAGATCGGAAAATAAGAATGATGCGAAGAATAGAGAATATGCGAGCATATCTAAGTGGTTCAATCATTGGCAGGCTAGCAAGAAAGTCAATCCAGTGTTTTTTCATGTATTGCATCTTGTTTGCGGCTCGGATCAAATCAATCGTAAGTTGCAACATGAAAATGCTACAGATAACAAAGTCTATGCCGATAAGTACCTGACGAGTTTCAGGATTTAATGGCATAAACAATAAGCCAGAGATCACAAATAACGCCATAAACGACAGGATCAGTGATAATAAGCTCATTGGTCTAGTATCGTTTTTGATATCATCTTTATTCATACGAGGCTCGAAATAAATTAGTGACTAGTGCATAGGCATTAGTTAAATCAGTTCACTCAATATACATCAGTCTATAAGCGATTCGATAAATTATTGGGTGCGACGTAATGAAAAGTTATAGATAACAATTGCGGAGAATGGACAATGGCTAGGATGGTATTCAAACCATGGGAACGAGTAATTACCAATACTCGTTTAGTTCCGAAGATGATTATACTCATGGTGTTGAGCACAATTTTAATTGTGACCAAGCAACTGTGGGATGCGAGCACGTTTTATGATGCGTTGTTAGTCGCAACAGAAAGCGCAGCCGTTGCTCAGCAGCATTATGAAGCGTATTTAGTTCAGGTTGTTTGGCAAACCGTTATCATGATCGCCTTTTTTGTAATCGTACTTCTTGCTGCGGCACGAATCATGTTGCGTCAAACACAGTACTTAAATGACTCAATTAAGCAGATGGCGAATAAAGATCTTTCCGTTGAGATCGCTATGGACTGTAAAGATGAGTACGGTGATGTTGCCCGTGAACTCGAAGTCACTCGTCGCCAATTGCAGGATATGATCAAAACACAGGTAGAGTCTTCTCAAGAGCTATCGACACTGACGGAAGTCATGACGCTGAGCATGTCAGAGACCAAAGAGTCAACACAAGAAGAGTTCAGTGAGATTGATCAACTAGCCACAGCAATGAGTGAAATGAGCTCAACGGTTCAAACGGTTGCAGATCACGCGCAAAGTGCGTCATCACTGACTGAGAGTGCGTCAACTCAAGCTCAAACAGGGCAACGCTTTGTTCAGGATAGCGTAACGAAGATGAGCGTTCTATCGCAAGATATCAGTGCCTCTGCTGAAGCTGTTAATCAGGTTGAAGATAGTGTTGACTCTATCGGTAGCGTTGTAGGAACAATCCAAGGAATTTCAGAGCAGACTAACTTGCTAGCACTTAATGCAGCGATTGAAGCGGCACGTGCTGGAGAAGCAGGTAGAGGCTTTGCTGTTGTTGCGGATGAAGTTCGTAATCTGGCTCAGAGAACTCAGAATGCAACGGTTGAGATTCAAGAGATGATCAGTCAACTACAAAGCAGCGCGACTTCTGCGGTTGAATTGATGGAAAAAAGTGTTGTTGAAGCCGCTGAAGGCGTAGAGCTTGTTACTAACGCTGGCACTGAATTAGATGGCATTGTTAGTCAGGTTACTCAAATCAATGATATGAACTTCCAAATTGCAACAGCGGCTGGCCAGCAAAGCAGTGTTGCAGGAGAGATGGACCAGAACCTGACCAATGTCCGTGAATTGGTAGAAGCTTCGGTTGTTGTTATTAGTGAACTGCTTGAAACCTCTGAAATCATGCAAAATAATGCAGAAGAGCTTGATAAGAAAATTACCTCTTTCAAAGTCTAAACTCACGTTCTGACGATAAAAACGCTCGCTATGTATAGTGAGCGTTTTTTTATGGCTTAAGTTTGATATAACAGTGCCTGTTACTTTTATTTGCCCAGAACTATCAACAATACTCTCTCAGTTCAGTACAAGGAAACCTCATGTCATTGCCTGATCAACTAATTCCCATTTCCGACTCCGCTTTTGAGACATTAATGACAAATACAGCTTTTGAATTATGGCCTCAGACACGTCTTGATGAGTTAAAGGTGATAGCAGGGCTCAGTCAATTTATTACTGAAGCACTGCAGCGAGATGAGGGGCTGATTCAAGCTCTACCATTGATGCTTGAAGAGAACTCTCGTTACTCCAGTTATCGTGGTCGACTAAAGACACAGCTTGATCAATGTAGCGATGAGGCTGCGGGACATCGAGTGCTTAGACAGTTTCGAAACCGAGAGATGAGCTATATCGCGTGGCGTGATTTTCTAGCTTCGTGGTCACTTGAAGAGAGCTTACAGCATTTATCAGAATTAGCTGAAGCGATGATTTTTGAAACCTATCAATGGCAGTATCAAACCTGTTGCCAGGAGTGGGGAACGCCTTGTAACAGTGAAGGTGTTCCGCAACCAATGCTGATCATTGGCATGGGCAAGCTCGGTGGTGGGGAGCTGAACTTCTCTTCTGATATTGATTTGATTTTTACCTATCCAGAAAATGGCGATACTCAAGGTGCGAGACGTAGTATCGCGAATGCTCAATTCTTTACTCGTTTAGGTCAACGTATTATCAAAGCGCTTGATCAACATACTTTTGATGGCTTTTGTTATCGCGTAGATATGCGTCTTAGACCATTCGGGGAAAGTGGTCCATTGGTGATGAGTTACGCGGCACTGGAAGATTACTACCAAGAGCAAGGACGAGATTGGGAACGTTACGCGATGATCAAAGCGCGTGTGATGGGCAGTGAGATGTACCCTGAATACCAAGAGCTGCGCAGCATGCTTCGTCCGTTTGTTTTTCGTCGCTACATCGACTTCAGTGCCATTCAGTCATTGCGCCGTATGAAGTCGATGATCAGTAGTGAAGTAAGACGACGTGGGTTGAGCAATAATATTAAATTGGGTGCGGGCGGAATTCGTGAAATAGAGTTTATAGCGCAAGTGTTTCAGCTTATTCGTGGTGGTCGTGAGCCCAGTTTACGTGGACGTGGACTATTAGAAACATTAGCGGCAATTAAAGAGCTGACGTTACTTGATAAAAAAGAAGTGAGCGATTTATCAACGGCATATCTATTTCTACGCCGAACAGAGAATCTAATTCAGGCCATGGCAGATAAGCAGACGCAAACTCTACCTGATACTGATCTTGAACAGTTAAAGTTAGCGACAGCAATGGGCTTTGATAGCTATGAGGCGTTGGCCTCTGATATCTCAACTCACATGGCAAACGTACACGCCGTTTTTGAAGAGCTGATTGGAGTAGAAGACGATCAGTGTGATACCGCTGCCCCACATTTTCACGAAATGTGGGATATGGCGGCAGAGCAAGATGTTGTTGAAAGTATACTGCTTGGTGATTTAGCTTCGCAGGAAGCGGAACAGCTTGCCAAGACCATCTTTCAATACAAACAGGATTTAGCCAAAAAGACATTAGGTCCACGTGGTCGAGAGGTGCTGAATCGCTTAATGCCCAAAGTGTTCTCTACTCTATTTAATCATAAAGATGCGCAGTTTGGCCTTTCTCGCGTCCTTCATCTATTACACAAGATTGTTACGCGAACGACCTATTTAGAGCTTCTTGATGAGCACCCTGCGGCATTGACACAACTAGTTCGCTTATGTACCGCGAGCCCTATGATTTCAGAGCAGTTAGGTCGTTATCCAATTCTATTGGATGAGTTGATCGACCCTCAGCAACTCTACAAACCGATCCCACTAGACTCTTACCAAACTGAACTAAGAGATTATTTGGCCCGTATTCCTGAAGATGATATGGAGCAGCAGATTGAAGCGCTGCGTCAGTTTAAACAGATCTGCATTTTACGCATCGCGGCAGGTGATATTGCTGGCGCTCTGCCCGTGACAGAAGTGAGTGATCACTTAACCTATCTTGCTGAAGCTATTGTTGCCGCGGTAATTAATCAAGCTTGGCAGCAAATGGCAGAAAAATATGGCGTTCCAACCCACGTTAATGATCGAGATGGTAAAGGGTTCGCCGTCATTGGTTATGGCAAAGTAGGAGGCTGGGAGCTTGGCTACAATTCCGATCTTGATATTGTTTTTATGCATGACTGTCCGGTAAATGTTTATACCGATGGTAAAAAAGAGATCGATGGCAGGCAGTTTTACCTTCGTTTGGCTCAGCGTATTATTCATATTTTCTCTATTCGCACCGCGTCGGGAATTCTGTATGAAGCAGACACGCGTTTACGACCATCGGGAGCATCTGGGTTACTGGTAAGCCCAACTGATGCATTTGATGAATATCAGCATAAAGATGCTTGGACATGGGAGCATCAAGCTCTGGTTAGAGCGCGAATGATCTACGGTGATGCGCCACTCCAACAGTCTTTTGCAAAAACTCGAAAAGAGGTGTTATGTCTAGAGCGTGACCAGCAAACACTGAAAAAACAAGTGACTGACATGCGTGTGAAGATGCGAGATCACCTCGGAGGTAAAAAAGTAGGGCGATTCATGTTAAAGCAAGACCCTGGAGGGATCACTGATGTTGAATTTTTAGCTCAGTATCTTGTATTAAATTACAGTCATGACGATCCTAAGCTTTCACGTTGGTCTGACAATATTCGCCTGTTTGAGTCGATGATAGCGCAGGGGGTTATGGATGAAGATCAAGCTATGGGGTTGATACATGCCTACACTGAAATGCGTGATCAAATTCATCATCGTAACCTACTCAATTTAGACTCAGATGTAGCTGAAGATAAGTATGTTGATGAGCGCGCATTAGTTACCCAACTCTGGAAGCAGTGGCTCGAATAGCGGGTCGATAAAATAGATAAACAGAACAAATAGAAAGCGAGAGTTTAGTGATAAAAAAGCTTATGCTACACTCGGCTCAGTTACGAATTTTGGAGATCCACAATGAAACCCATCCTACCTGATTACAATGATTCAGGCGTTCTCGTCATCGGTGATGTGATGCTTGACCGTTATTGGTATGGCCCTACAGGTCGTATTTCACCAGAAGCGCCAGTTCCTGTTGTGAAAGTAGAAAACAATGAAGAACGTCCGGGCGGCGCAGCGAACGTTGCAATGAATATCGCCTCATTGGGTGGGCATGCGCACATCATTGGCCTAACTGGTATTGATGAGCCTGCGAAGGTATTAACCGAAACACTTTCTGCTTTGAAAGTGACTTGTGATTTTGTTTCATTACCAAATTATCCAACCATTACGAAATTGCGCGTTTTAAGTCGTGGACAGCAGCTGATCCGACTCGACTTTGAAGACAAGTTTGAAGACACCGATGCTGAGCTGATTTTATCTAGAATGGAACAAGCTCTGCCTAAAACTCGTTCGGTAATTTTGTCTGATTATGCGAAGGGTGCACTGGAACACGTGCAGCAGTTTATTCAAAAGGCACGCGCAGCTAATGTTCCCGTCTTTATAGACCCGAAAGGTGCGGATTTTGAGCGTTACCGTGGTGCAACCCTACTAACTCCAAACATGTCTGAGTTTGAACAAGTGGTCGGTAGTGTTAAATCTGATGAGGAGTTAGTCAAAAAAGGCTTGGCTCTGATTGAACAATATGATTTTGAAGCGCTTCTTGTTACCCGTAGTGAACACGGTATGACCTTACTTCGTCGAGACGCAGAACCTTTTCATCTGCCGACTCAAGCACAAGAAGTTTATGATGTGACGGGTGCAGGTGATACGGTTATTTCTGTACTCGCTGCGTCAGTTGCCGCAGGTAAACCTCTAGATGAAGCGTGTGCACTTGCTAATGCTGCAGCCGGTGTAGTTGTTGGTAAGCTAGGAACGTCTACGTTATCTACGATAGAATTAGCCGAAGCGATTCACGGCAGTCAAGATACTGACTTTGGTGTGATTTTGGAGCCAGCTCTGATTGAAGCAGTCAAAGCAGCAAGAGCCAAAGGTGAGACCGTTGTTATGACCAATGGCTGCTTTGATATTTTACACGCAGGGCATGTCTCTTATTTAAACCATGCCGCTAAACTGGGCGACCGTCTGATTGTTGCCGTAAATACCGATGATTCCGTTAAGCGATTGAAAGGCCCAGGCCGACCAGTTAATCCAACTGATCGTCGTATGGCTGTGCTTGCTGGATTAGGTGCGGTCGATTGGGTTGTTCCGTTTGAGGAAGATACACCACAACGATTAATCTCTGAAGTCTTGCCAAGCTTGCTGGTAAAAGGTGGTGATTACAAAGCTGAAGATATTGCTGGCGGTAAAGAAGTCATTGCCGCAGGTGGTCAAGTCAAAGTGCTGAACTTTGAGGATGGTTGTTCGACGACAGAAATTATTGATGCAATTAAAGGAGGACGAGGCTAAGCCCTTTATTTTCTCATTTGCATTCAATAGGCAGGCATAAAAAAACCGCTGACTTCAAAATCAGCGGTTTTTTGTATCTAGTAAGCAGTCAAGCGATATTAGCTAGCAGGTTTAAGGCCAGCATCAACATCAATTACATCTTGCTCACTCAATGTACCAACAGCTTGGCGTAGCTGAAGAACACTGATGATGTAGTTATAACGAGCATCAGATAAATTTCTGTTTGCATCGTATAGACGACGAGTTGAGTCTAGAACATCAACAATAGTACGAGTACCTACATCGAAACCTGCTTCTGTCGCTTCTAGTGCAGAGCTAGTTGAAACGACTGTTTGCTCGTAAGCACGTAGTGCACCAATAGAGGCTGTGATGTTGTTGTTGTAAGCACGAACATTTTTCACAACACTACGATAAGTCGCTTCTAAATCTTGACTCGCTGCTACGTATGCAAATTCAGCTTGTTTCGTTTGAGAAGTAACATTACCACCGGTATAAAGTGGAACAGAAAGGTTCACACCGATGTTAAAGTCATTGTTGGTATTATATGGATCAGCATTATCGTTGGAGTCGTTGCCGTAGTTATAACCACCATCTAAGGTAATAGAAGGTAGGTGGCCAGAGCTCGCTAGGGAAATATTATCTCTTGCGACATCTTGAGAAATACGAGCAGTTAGCAGGCTTAAGTTTTTCTCTTCCGCTTCTTCTACGAGTTCATTTACTGGTGATGAAGTCTTGCTAGCAGCAAAGCGTTTAGTATCAAGCACGTTCAGGTTCGAGTGTTCACGACCTGTAATCTCACGTAGATTCTCATAACTATTAACTAAGCTATTTTCAGCAAGTACTTCATTGGCTAGAACGCCATCGTACTGAGCTTGTGCATCATGCACGTCAGTAATAGCAGAAAGGCCCACTTCAAAACGTTGCTTGGTTTGCTCTAGTTGACGACCAACAGCTGCTTTCTCAGCGCGAACAAATTCAAGATTATCTTGAGCGCGCAGAACTTCAAAGTAAGCAGAGGCAACACGAAGGATTAAACCTTGTTGTGACGCGGCGTATGACGAATCAGCACGGCGAGCTGTTTTCTCTGCTGTATCTAGTGTCACCCAGCTAGAGCGATTGTATAGAGACTGAGAGAAATTAATGCCAGCAGAAAGCTTGTTGCTCTCTCTAGCGTCAACATCACTGCTGTTGATGTTGTAACCAGCTGTTAGGTTGATTTGTGGTAGTAAGCTACTACGACTAGAAGTCACAGCTTCAAAAGCAGCATCACGTTGTGCAGCAGCACTTAAAAGTTGCGGGTCATTATCTTTTGCATGATTGTAGATATCAGCAAAAGTGTCCGCTAATGCAGAGGTACTCAGGCTGCTTAGTGCAGCACCGATGAATACGGGAAGCAGTTTTTTCATTATTCCTATTCCTGCCTAAAATATAAAGAGGGTAATCAAGCGAAAGTTTACCCTAAAGTGATGGTAATTTACCCGAAATTTTGCATATTTTTACACATTGCTGACAGGTATCTGGATAATTGGAATTTATTACTTAAATAAATTTGTAAAAATTATACAAATATTTTAGATCTATCCTTGGTGCTTAGGGTCAACTCTAGGTAAAATACAGAAAACTAAGTAAGAGGTGCTCGGATGCAACACTCGAACAAGCCATTGATCGACTTTACTCGTCAAGACGTAAAAGTTATGTCGAAGAAAACCCTTTTTAGCGGTTTTTTTAAGATGATTAAGTATCAATTTAGCCATCGCCTGTTTGATGGCGGTTGGAGTGAGCCGATCGAACGAGAAATGTTTGAGCGTGGGCACGCCGTTGCGGTATTGCCTTATGATCCCATTACCGATCAAGTTGTCATCATTGAGCAGATAAGAGTCGGTGCTCTTGAGCATCAATCGCCTTGGCAATTAGAAATTGTGGCCGGCATTATTGACCCAGGTGAAACCGCTGAAGATGTTGCGCGTCGAGAAATGGTCGAAGAAGCAGGGATCGAGATTAATCAGATTGAAAAAATCACCTCTTTTTACCCCTCTTCTGGCGGCTGCTCTGAAAAGCTAGATGTGTATATTGGTGAAGTCGATGCGTCAAAAGCTTCTGGTACCCATGGGCTTGATTATGAAGGCGAAGATATTCGTGTCCATGTCATGTCACGTGAAGTTGCTTATCAAAGGGTCAAGTCAGGGCAATTTGAAAATGGTGCTTCTATTATTGCACTGCAATGGTTAGAGCTTAATCACCGTGAAGTTGTCTCTAAGTGGCGATTGTGATGGAAAACAAAGTTTACCATGTCGATCTAGCCGAGCTAATGCGCGTTTATGAAACTAATTACGTCAAACTAAACGCGTTGCTGCCTTTTGACGCAAAGGTTGGCGATATTCGCTGTTATAAAGCCGGTGCCATGACGTACCAATTGCAAGTGTGCGAGGTCACAAAGTACACAACTTTAGTGGAGGTTTGTCAGAGCGATGACGTTCCAATATTTCCATTACCTAAAATGTCTGTCAGGCTGTATCACGATGCTCGTGTGGCAGAAGTCTTTTCTAGCGAACATTTTGGGCGAGTTAAAGCACGCTACGACTACCCAAACGCTAGAATGATGCAGAAAGATGAAAAAGCACAAATTAACCGTTTTTTAGGAGACTGGCTGACATTTTGTCTAAAACACGGCATTAGCCAAGCTCCAATTAATATTCGTCAATAGTCACGTAAATGTTCAGGTTTTGATTTTGAAATTGTCGTCAAGCACAGCTGAGTCTACACCGATTAAGCTGTTACAAATCACAGATACTCATTTGTTTGCTCCCGTAGACGGTAGCCTTCTGAGCGTAAATACACTAGAAAGTTTCCAAGCTGTTGTGGCTATGGTTAAGCAGTCTGCTGTGAAATTTGAAGCGATATTGGCAACTGGTGATATTTCTCAAGATCACAGTGTTGAATCTTATCAACACTTTGCAAACGGTATCGCTCCGTTGAAGCAGCCTTGTTATTGGTTGCCGGGCAATCATGACTACAAGCCTAATATGGGAACCGTTTTCCCTTCAGTACAAATAGAGCATATCGAGCACACTTTTATTGGTGAACACTGGCAAGTTATCATGCTTGACTCACAAGTGGTTGGAAAACCCCATGGCCGCTTAAGTGATAGACAGCTAAACTTGTTAGATCAGAAGCTCAGTGAAAATCCGAATCGACATACTTTGGTTTTACTGCATCATCACCCGATATTAGTGGGCAGTGCATGGCTTGATCAGCACACCTTAAAAGACAGTGAACAACTGTGGCAGATCCTCGATAAGCACCAGAATGTTAAGGCGATACTGTGTGGTCATGTTCACCAAGATATGGATAAAGAAGTGAATGGTGTACGTGTGATTGCAACACCGTCAACCTGCATCCAGTTTAAACCTAATTCAGATGACTTCGCTTTAGACCGATGCTCTCCTGGTTGGAGAGAGCTAGACCTTCATGCTGATGGTCAGCTTGTGACAAAGGTTCAGCGTTTACCTAATGATAGTTTTCTACCTGATTTTACTGCGGGCGGCTATTAATAGTGGCGCAAACGAAAAAACCATTATTGCTGTATATTCATGGGTTTAACAGCTCACCGCAGTCACATAAAGCGAACGTGATGAACGAGTACTGTTTATCACAGCGTCCTGATATCAAACTTCTTACTCCGCAGCTTCCTTGTTTTCCAGATGAAGCGGCTAACTGCTTACTAGAATTAATCGAGAAACATCACTCTGAGTACCAAATAGCACTGGTTGGCAGCTCTCTTGGTGGATACTTATCGACTTGGCTCAATGCTAAGTTTGGCTTTAAAGCTGTTTTGGTGAACCCAGCAGTTAAGCCTTATGAGTTATTGGTCGATTATTTAGGTGAGCAAGTTAATCCCTATACGGGGCAAGAGTACACTTTAGAGCCTATTCACATTGAGCAGCTAAAGTCGCTAGATGTTGAGTCTATTAAGCATCCTGAAGATTTTTGGCTATTGCAGCAAACAGAAGATGAAGTTCTAGATTATCGTCAAGCTGTAGAAAGGTTTAGCTTATCTAAGCAGACGATAGAGCAAGGTGGTGACCACAGCTTTATTAATTTTGAACGATACCCTGCTGAAATTGTAAAGTTTCTCGCGTTATAGGCGATTTAAGCTGTTACAGACTGCTCTGTCACGTTTATTGATTGGAAGATTAGCGTGATCAATTCAAAGGTTAGTAATTTAGGTATTTCCTTCGCCCACTGAGGGAGGAGTCATAATTTTACCTGTTACTTACCTATCTCTCTTGACATAAGAGAGCCACTTCCAGACTATGTTCTACCTATACTTTTGTTGTTGTGAACGCTGATTGTTTCAGCAAATTTGTCACTTTTAGTACGATTACTGCGCTTTGGTCTCTATTGATGCCATATTCGCGAGAAGTGTTAACAGTCTCTCTATACCAACAGCAATATAATGACTTAATTATCTACTAAGTATATTCCGTATTATGACTGAACAATATAATGCTGGGGCCATTGAGGTACTCAATGGTTTAGAACCAGTACGTCGCCGACCAGGGATGTATACGGATACAGCGAGACCTAACCACTTAGGTCAAGAAGTTATCGACAACAGTGTCGATGAAGCGCTAGCCGGACATGCCTCAAAGGTACAAGTAATTCTTCATGCCGATCAATCATTAGAAGTAATTGATGATGGTCGTGGTATGCCTGTTGATATTCACCCTGAAGAGAAAATCTCAGGCGTTGAGCTTATTTTCTGTAAGCTGCACGCTGGTGGTAAATTCTCGAACAAAAACTACCAGTTCTCTGGTGGTCTACACGGTGTGGGTATCTCGGTTGTTAACGCATTATCAAAACGCGTTGAAGTAACCGTGCGCCGAGATGGCCAAGTCTATGAAATGGCGTTTGAACACGGTAATAAAGTTGAAGAACTGACAGTGACAGGCACGTGTGGCCGTCGCAATAAAGGCACCAGTGTTCATTTCTGGCCTGACGTTAGTTATTTCGACTCTGGCAACTTCTCTGTTACTCGACTCATCAATAACCTACGAGCCAAAGCGGTTCTTTGCCCTGGTCTTGAGATCACGTTTAGTGACAAGGTCAATGGCAATGATCATAAGTGGTTCTATGAAGATGGCTTAAAAGATTACTTAGCAGAAGGCGTGAAAGGATACACCGTTATCCCAGAAGCACCGTTTACGGGTGAGTTTTCAGCAGAAACAGAAGCCGCGAACTGGGCCATAATCTGGCAGCCAGAAGGCGGTGATATGATCACCGAAAGCTACGTTAACTTGATCCCGACCGCACAAGGCGGTACGCACGTTAATGGTTTGCGCCAAGGCTTACTCGATGCAATGCGCGAGTTCTGTGAGTTCCGTAATCTGCTTCCGCGTGGCGTTAAGCTAACGGGTGATGATGTCTTTGAACGCTGTTCTTACGTTCTGTCCGTTAAGATTCAAGATCCACAATTTGCGGGGCAAACCAAAGAGCGTCTCTCTTCTCGTCAAACCGCAGCCTTTGTTTCTGGTGTGGTTAAAGATGCCTTTAGCCTGTGGTTAAACGAAAAACCACAACTCGCGGAACAGCTTGCTGAGGTCTGTATTGCTAATGCGCATCGTCGTATGCGTGCAAGCAAAAAAGTGGTACGTAAGAAAGTCGCATCAGGTCCGGCTCTACCGGGCAAGCTTACCGATTGTTCAGCGCAAGATTTAAGCCGTACTGAAATCTTCTTCGTCGAAGGGGACTCTGCGGGAGGCTCAGCTAAGCAAGCTCGTGATCGTGAGTTTCAAGCGGTTATGCCACTGCGTGGTAAAATCCTTAACACTTGGGAAGTCTCGGCAGATCAAGTATTGGCGTCTCAAGAAGTTCACGATATCTCGGTTGCACTGGGTATCGACCCTGACAGCGATAATCTTGAAAGCTTGCGTTATGGCAAAGTCTGTATCCTTGCCGATGCGGACTCGGATGGTCTGCACATCGCGACCCTTCTTTGTGCGCTCTTTACTCGCCACTTCCGTGCGTTAGTAGAAGCTGGCCATATCTATGTTGCTATGCCGCCACTTTTCCGTATTGATTGCGGCAAAGAGGTTTTTTACGCCCTCGATGAAGATGAAAAAGAAGGCGTACTTGAGCGACTGAGCAAGAAGAAAGCCAAGATCAACGTACAGCGATTTAAAGGTCTGGGTGAGATGAACCCCCTTCAGCTGCGCGAAACGACAATGGATCCGAATACTCGTCGATTGGTTCAGCTCACTATTGATGATAGTGAAGCGACCATGGAAATGATGGATATGTTGCTAGGTAAGAAGCGTGCTGATGATCGCCGCTCATGGTTACAAGCTAACGGCGATATGGCAGAGGTTTAATCAATGTCCACTGAAATTACTTATGATGGCGTAGAACAGTTGCCAATGCGCAAGTTCACCGAAGACGCTTATCTAAATTACTCTATGTACGTCATTATGGATCGTGCTTTGCCATACATTGGTGATGGCCTAAAGCCGGTTCAACGACGTATTATTTATGCAATGTCAGAGCTTGGTCTCTCGGCATCATCAAAATATAAAAAATCAGCGCGTACTGTTGGTGATGTATTAGGTAAGTATCACCCTCACGGTGACTCTGCTTGTTACGAAGCGATGGTATTGATGGCTCAGCCATTCTCATATCGCTATCCGCTAGTTGATGGCCAAGGTAACTGGGGTGCGCCCGATGATCCTAAATCATTCGCTGCAATGCGTTATACCGAAGCAAAACTGTCTAAATTCGCAGAAGTACTGCTTGGTGAGCTAGGTCAAGGCACAGTTGAATGGCAGCCAAACTTTGATGGCACGATGAAAGAGCCACAAATGCTGCCTGCGCGTCTGCCTCATATATTACTGAACGGTATTACGGGTATCGCGGTAGGTATGGCAACGGATATTCCACCACATAACGTGCGTGAAGTCGCCAATGCTGCAATTCATTTATTGGATAACCCGAAGGCAGAGTTAAGCGATGTCATGGGCTTCGTTCAAGGGCCGGATTACCCAACTGAAGCTGAAATTATTTCGCCAAAAGCTGATATTGAAAAGATTTATCGCACTGGACGCGGTAGCATCAAAATGCGCGCAGTCTGGCACAAAGAAGGCAATGATATTGTAATTATGGCACTACCTCATCAGGTATCGGGTGCTAAGTTATTAGAGCAAATTGCCGCTCAAATGCGTGCGAAGAAATTGCCAATGGTTGATGATCTTCGTGATGAATCGGATCATGAAAACCCAACTCGCATTGTCATTGTACCTCGTTCTAATCGTATCGATTGCGATCAGTTAATGAATCACTTGTTTGCTTCGACTGATCTTGAGAAGAACTTCCGCGTTAACTTAAACATGATTGGCTTGGATGAGCGACCACAAGTTAAAGGATTAGTACAAATCCTAAATGAGTGGATTGAATTCCGCCGAACTACGGTTCGTCGTCGTCTTCAACATCGTTTAGACAAAGTCCTTGCTCGCCTGCACATCTTAGAGGGTTTGTTAGTTGCGTATCTCAACATTGATGAAGTGATAGAAATCATTCGTACTGAAGACGAACCACGTCCAGTATTAATGAGTCGCTTCAATATTTCTGAAACGCAAGCTGATGCTATTCTGGATATTAAACTTCGTAATTTAGCTAAATTAGAAGAGTTTAAGATCCGTGGCGAACAAGATGAGCTAGAAAAAGAGCGCGATAAGCTTGAGAAGTTACTTGGCTCTGAGCGCCGTCTAAGCACGCTAATCAAGAAAGAAATTCAAGCAGATGCTGATAAGTACGGGGATGACCGCCGTTCACCTCTTATTGAACGTGCAGAAGCGAAAGCGCTGACTGAGCGTGATCTTATTCCGAGTGAGCCTATTACGGTTGTGCTTTCTGAAAAAGGTTGGATTCGTCATGCGAAAGGGCATGAAGTGGATGCTGAAACCCTGAACTATAAATCGGGTGATAACTACCTAGCTCATGCTCGCGGTAAGAGCAGTCAGCAAGCGGTATTCTTTGCTAGCGATGGACGCAGTTATTCCCTTGAGTCACATTCTCTTCCTTCTGCTCGTAGCCAAGGCGAACCGATCACTGGCCGATTAAATATCAGTGTAGGTAGCTCGATGCGTCAGGTTATCATGGGTGAAGAAGAGCAACTTTGGTTAGTGGGCTCAGATGCAGGTTATGGTTTCGTCTGTAAAGGCAGTGATCTCCTGTCTAAGAATAAGAGCGGTAAGGCGTTAGTCAACTTGCCTCAGAACTCTGAAGTGATGCCACCGGACACGGTAGGCGATCTCGATTCTGATGAGATATTAGCGATTACCAATCAAGGCCGAATGTTGTTATTCCCTATTAAAGATCTACCACAACTTGGTAAGGGTAAAGGGAATAAGATCATCAACATTCCAGCAGCAAAAGCGAAAGAGCGTGAAGAGTTTGTCTCACACCTTATCGCTTTACCTCAAGGAGCTTCGCTAACGATTTATGCCGGCAAGCGTAAGCTAGGTCTTAAGCCTGCGGATCTTGATAACTTCCGTGGCGAACGTGGCCGTCGAGGTAGCCTATTACCAAGAGGGTTACAGCGTGTTACTCGGATAGAGCTTGAAGCCAATGCGGCAGAAGAGAGCTAAGGACCAATTGTTAAAGTAATAAAAATGAAGCCCCTAACGTTAGGGGCTTTATTATTTTTGGAGAAAATTATTTATTAAGTAATTACTTTTTCGAATAACTTACTTCTAGAGTAAATAGCCTCAGTTCTGGTTGCGTTTACAAGAGCTGCTAGAGCTATTTACTAAACGCGTTAACGCGACTTCTAATAAATGGTTACTCACGAGAGTCTTCAGCAATGGTCACTGGCAAAGTAAGCTCTTCGCCTTTTCTCAATATCAGTACTTCAACTTCTGTACCTGGGCGAAGGTCTGTAACGATATCCATGACACTTTGACGTCCATTAACCTTGTGCCCATCAATTTTTAGAATAATGTCTTGAGCGACAAAGCCAGCTTTAGCGCCAGGACCATTAGGGTCAACGCCTAACACCACAATGCCACCTAAGTGTTCATTTCCTAGTAGTCGAGAGGTAACTGAGTTTATATCTTGACCATCAATACCAATATAGCCACGAATCACTCGACCATCAGCAATGATTTTATTCATGATTTTATTTGCAAGGGTATAAGGAATCGCAAATGAGATGCCGTAGGTTTCTAAATCAGTCGCCTGTTGGAAAGAAGCGGTGTTGATGCCAACAAGTTCACCCTGACTGTTGACTAGTGCGCCACCAGAGTTACCTTGATTGATAGCAGCATCGGTTTGAATGAATGCTTGGCGTCCATCTGCGCTGATAGAAGATCGGCCTGTTGCTGAGATGATGCCAAAGGTTGTCGTTTGACCCAGGTTATATGGGTTGCCTATTGCAAGAACGACATCACCCACCTTTGCTGCGTAATTTGGGTTTTGCGGAATGATAGGCAGATTAGTACCTTCAATCTGTAAGATAGCGATATCGGTGCGGCGGTCTTTTCCAACCAGTTGTGCGGCTGCGACACGCCCGTCTTGAAGAGCTACGATGATTTGATCTGCTTGGGCAATAACGTGGTAGTTGGTAATAATGTAGCCTTTCTCACTGACTATTACCCCTGATCCAAGGCCCTGAGTGGAAAGCTTAGTGCGATTATCTTCAGTGTATTTTCGGCTGTAAATATTAACGACAGCGGGTGCTGCTTTTCGAACCGCGTCATTAAATGATAATTGCGGAGAGGTAAAGCTATCCGTTACCGAAGGAATAACTTGTGGCAAAAGGTTTGGGCGTAACGATGGGATAGCAAGTAATAAAATGAGTGCTGTTGCCAAACCTAAAATAACCGAACGTAACATGAACCTCAGCATACTTTCCTCAGAAATAGAATAATAACCCTAAAAATCAAACGTGTTTTTACCGCGTGCGCTGTCGAAGCATAGCATTAGATTGATAAATAACAAAAAGGCGACACCTTTATTGGTGTCGCCTTTTAACATTTTTAATGGCTGATTTTTAAATCAGTTATCTGACAACGAGATAAATAGTTCGATCACCACGCTGAATGTTAAGCGCTAAAACCCCCGGTTTTTGATCGATAATCGCCCTGAGGTCTGCGATGTTCTTAACTCGTTTACGGTTCACCCCGATAATGATGTCTCCAGCTTGAAGTTGATACGCTGCGGCAGAGGAGCCTTCTTCAATATTGGATACTTTAATACCTTCAATGACATCATT
The DNA here is from genome assembly GCF_050337265.1 of Vibrio lamellibrachiae. NCBI lineage: Bacteria > Pseudomonadati > Pseudomonadota > Gammaproteobacteria > Vibrionales > Vibrionaceae > Vibrio > Vibrio lamellibrachiae. The sequence continues at coordinate 125,270 of NZ_JAKJSU010000011.1, read as the reverse complement.
GTCTGTTGTGTTGGTTAGTTCCGCACCGGATAAACCGGCATGCAATTTATCAGCGGCAGTTTTACTGGTCGTTTGCTCACCAAGGGTCACATCAAAATCCATGGTTTTCCCATCACGAACGACGCCTAAAGTAAGTTGTTTTCCCGCTCCTAGAGTGGCGACTTTAGCGCGAAGTTCACTAAAGGTATCGATTTTTTTACCATTGATAGTGGTGATAATGTCACCCGCAAGTAAGCCTGCATCATCGGCTGCACTATTAGGGATGACTTGACTAACAAACGCGCCTTTACTTGATTCATAGCCTAGGGCTTCTGCAAGCTCAGAGGTGATCTCTCCACCCTGAACCCCTAGCATGCCGCGTTTCACTTCACCAAAATCGAGTATTTGCCCTGTCAGGTTTTTCATCATATTGGCAGGAATAGCAAAACCAATGCCGACGTTGCCGCCATTTGGCCCAAGAATAGCGGTATTAATACCAATTAGTTCACCGTTTAGGTTAACCAGAGCGCCACCGGAGTTACCGCTATTAATCGCGGCATCGGTTTGAATAAAGTTTTCAAAGTTTTCTAGGTTAAGCCCACTTCGACCTAAAGCGGATACGATTCCAGAGGTGACGGTTTGCCCTAAGCCAAATGGGTTGCCAATGGCAACCGCAAAATCACCGACTCGTAATTTGTCAGAATCAGCTAATTGAATTTGAGTAAGGTTCTTTGCTTCTTCTAGCTTGAGAAGCGCAATGTCGGACATTTGATCACCACCAACGAGCTCTGCGTCATATTCTCGTCCATCTTTCAACTTCACCCGAATTGTTTCGGCGCCGTTAATGACGTGATAGTTGGTGACAATATGCCCTTGCTCTGCGTCGATAATAACGCCGGAACCAAGCCCTCTGAAAGGTCTTTCTTGTACTTGGTCAGTTGGAAAGTCAGGACCAAAGAAGAAGCGAAATTGTTCTGGAAGTTGCTGCCGAGAAACTTGTGTGCCTTCAACGGCAATGCTCACTACAGCTGGAGTCACCGTGTCGAGCATAGGTGCTAGGCTAGGTAGAGCTTGATCATTGACTAAGACAGGTAAAGCGGCAGTAGCAGATGCAGGGATGATGATTGAACTTAAGCTGAGGATGAGGGACGTTAATAAAAGCAAAGGTTTTTTCATCTGATAACTCCAATTAGATTAAGATCTTACTTTCAATGCATTGGTTGGCGTTGAAATGACAAAAGACACTAGTCTGAGTTATGACTCAAAAACCTTTACTTAGTTCCCATTCAAAATTAATTCACAAGATTAAGAAGCTTTAGCTGTAACGACTTCTTCTGAATGAATGATCTCTTTCTCTTTATCCGTAAACAGCCCAGTTGGACCCTTAGCGTAATCTTTCGGTGCCTGATCCGCTGTATTGATTGTTTCTACCGTCGATTCTTCATTGGCTTGAAGGGTAATCTGTTTGGTAAAAGGATTGTCTTGCTCAGGCTGGTTCGGTAGTAGCTCGGCTGAGGTTTTTGCCATATGTTGATAAAGCTTGGTGTAATCTTTTCCTAGCGTATCGAGCATCTCGGCACTTTGTGCGAAATAGTCAGTCAGTTCTTGTTTCTGCTGCTCAAGAGCGAACTTTGCGGTGTCTAAGTCTTTTTGCACAGACTTTTGTTTTTTATATTCAGGCGTCGTGAAACGACCGAAAATAACTCCTAATACAGTACCAATTAATAAGCCTACAACGGCGTAAATCCAAGGCATAATAGCTCCTTATTGACTGAGAAATTAACATGCTCGTTACCACTTGCTTACACATGTATAAGTGGCATGTTACTATGAGCTGAAGGCTCGATAAAGAGAAATGCAATTATTTTGCAGGGTTAATTTGCAGTAAGCGATTTTGATATGACACCAAAACAGAAGTATGAGAAAGACATAAAAGAGCATGGTTTTCAAAGGGATGATGCGCAATCTGAAGCGGTTGAGGCACTGGATAATCTTCATCATCAGATTGTTGAATATATCAATACCCCCAAGGTTTCACTTACTCGTTGGCAAAAACTGATTGGCAAAAAGGCTAAGTCGGCTGAGGTACCTGATGGACTGTACTTTTGGGGGGGAGTCGGTCGAGGTAAAACCTATTTAATGGATTCATTTTTTGATTCATTGCCGAGTGATAAAAAAATGCGCGTTCATTTCCATCGTTTTATGTACCGTGTCCATGACGAATTGAAAGCTCTAGGAGAGGTGGCAGATCCTTTGGAAATCGTCGCGGATAAATTTAAACAAGAAACAGACATCATCTGTTTTGATGAGTTTTTTGTTTCCGATATTACTGATGCGATGATTTTGGGCACTCTATTTCAAGCGCTATTTGAGCGACAAGTTATCCTTGTTGCGACCTCTAACATTCCACCTCACGATCTCTATCGAAATGGATTGCAACGAGCAAGGTTCATCCCTGCGATTAATTTGATTCAGAAGCACTGTACGGTGATGAACGTTGATAGTGGTGTGGACTACCGTTTGAGAACATTAGAGCAAGCTGAGATTTATCACTATCCACTTGATGAAGTGGCGAACAAAAATTTATATCGCTATTACGCTCAGCTTGTTGGTGAAGATAAACCAATCCAAACCAGTATCGATGTGAATCACCGAATTATTGATGTGATAGAGGCAAGTGATGGCGTGTTACACGCAACCTTTGAGCAGCTTTGTAAAAGTGCCCGTAGTCAAAACGATTACATTGAGATTTCCAAAATCTATCACACTGTACTGCTTGCCGATGTCGAATTGATGGTTGCGAGTCTTGATGATGCCGCGAGACGGTTCATTGCTTTGGTAGATGAGTTTTATGAGAGAAACGTAAAATTGATTATCTCAGCAGAGGTGGCACTTGAGAGCCTATATAGTGGCGAATTTCTCGAATTTGAATTTAAACGTTGTCAGTCAAGATTGATTGAAATGCAAAGTCATGATTACTTAGCGAAAGAGCATCTAAGCTAGTTGATTATTTGAGCGGTACGAGCGCGCCAAAAAAAATCGTGATTTTATTCAAAAAGAGGTGATTTTTTCTTCGCTCTTCTCTATAATCCTGCGACCTACCGTTACTGCGGGCCTCTAACGATGAGTAAAATCACGTTACGCCAAGAGTTTTCCAACACTCGAAGGGGTGATGAATGGTAACTCTTAGACAGTGGGAATACGTAAGTATTCCTTAAGTGTAAATTTTTTTAAATAGGTAATTATTAGCATGAAAACTTTCGTTGCTAAACCAGAAACTGTAAAACGCGACTGGTATGTTGTAGACGCTGAAGGCAAAACTCTTGGCCGTCTAGCAAGTGAAATCGCTTCTCGCCTACGCGGCAAGCACAAAGCAGAATACACTCCTCACGTAGACACAGGTGATTACATCATCGTTGTTAACGCTGAGAAAGTTGCTGTAACTGGTAACAAAGCTAAGGGTAAGGTTTACTACCGTCACTCTGAGTTCCCTGGTGGTCTTAAAACAATCACTTTTGAAAAGCTAATTGCTAAGAAACCAGAAATGGTTCTTGAACTAGCAGTTAAAGGTATGTTGCCACGTGGTCCACTAGGCCGCGCAATGTACCGTAAGCTTAAAGTATACGCTGGTACTGAGCACAACCATGTTGCTCAACAGCCACAAGTACTAGACATCTAAGGGGATTAAGACAATGGCAGAGAATCAATACTACGGCACTGGTCGTCGCAAAAGCTCAGCAGCTCGTGTTTTCATCAAACCAGGCAGCGGTGAGATCGTAATCAACAAGCGTAGCCTTGATGTTTACTTCGGTCGTGAAACTTCTCGTATGGTTGTTAAACAACCTCTTGAGCTAGTTGAACTAACTGAGAAATTAGACCTATACATCACTGTTAAAGGTGGTGGTATTTCTGGTCAAGCAGGTGCTATCCGTCACGGTATCACTCGCGCGCTAATGGAATACGATGAGTCTCTACGTCCTGCGCTACGTGCAGCTGGTTACGTTACTCGTGACGCTCGTTGCGTTGAACGTAAGAAAGTTGGTCTACGTAAAGCACGTCGTAAACCTCAATTCTCTAAGCGTTAATTTTTCTTTTACAGAAAAATACACGCTCCAGTTTCAGTACTGGAATTGTGGTTCAAAAGCCTGGCTATATGCCGGGCTTTTTGTTTTTTTAACATCTGAAAATTCTTCCTATTTATCCCCCTCGATCCCTTTCCCTTTTAATTCAGTCTCTTTTGTGACCTAGGATAGGCTTTCCCCTTTGAATGTTACAAAAAGGTAGCTTTATCTTGTCAAAAAGTAGGGTTTTAATTATCATTTGCAATCAAATAAATATAATTAAAATTTTACTTTGTTAGCCATGCTCTGTAAGCGGAATATCTACTATCCAAAGGGAGCAAATGGGAGAATGTTTGGATGAGCAACGCGCCTTTAAATAACGGTCGTAGACGTTTCTTAACTGCCTCAACTGCGGTTGTTGGTGGTTTGGGAGCAGCAGCGGTCGCCGTTCCTTTTATTAAATCTTGGAACCCAAGTGAGAAAGCGAAAGCTGCTGGTGCACCAGTAGAAGTCGATATAGGTAAACTCGAAGAAGGTCAGATGGTTCGTGTTGAGTGGCGAGGTAAACCTGTATGGGTTGTTCGTCGTGCTCAATCAGTCGTCGATGGGCTTAAAGCTCTAGATGGTCAATTACGCGATCCAAGCTCTGGTGAAGAACAGCAGCCTGTATATGCTCAAAATGCTTATCGTTCGATTAAGCCAGAGTATTTTGTTGCAGTGGGTATTTGTACTCACTTAGGTTGTTCGCCTACGTACCTACCTGATAGCTTTAGCGAGCAGGTTCAGGGCGTTAAGTCTGGTTTCTTCTGTCCTTGTCACGGCTCTAAGTTCGATATGGCTGGACGTGTATTCCAAGGAGTTCCAGCGCCGCTCAACTTAGTTGTACCGCAACATATGTATATGAGCGAAACCAAAATTATGATCGGTGTTGATGACACAGGGGAGGCATAATGCAAGCGCTACTTGATTGGGTAGAAAAACGTCTACCAGTGATGGATTCTTATAAAAAGCATCTATCTGAATATCCAATGCCAAAAACGTTCAACTTTTGGTACTTTTTCGGTTCACTGGCTATGTTGGTTTTAGTTAACCAAATCCTTACGGGAATCTGGCTAACAATGAACTACGTTCCTTCTGGTGAAGGGGCATTCGCTTCCGTTGAATACATCATGCGTGATGTGGAATATGGTTGGCTACTACGTTATATGCACTCTACAGGCGCGTCTGCGTTCTTTGTTGTGATTTATCTGCACATGTTCCGTGGGTTGATTTACGGTTCTTACCAAAAGCCTCGTGAGCTACTGTGGCTATTTGGAATGCTGATCTTCCTAGTGCTTATGGCTGAAGCCTTTATGGGTTACTTGCTACCTTGGGGACAAATGTCTTACTGGGGAGCACAGGTAATCATCTCGCTATTTGGGGCTATTCCCGTTATAGGTGATGACCTAACACTATGGATTCGTGGTGACTATGTTATTTCCGGAGCAACGTTAAACCGTTTCTTCGCGCTTCACGTTATCGCTCTGCCTATTGTTTTGTTGCTTCTTATTGTTCTTCACGTTCTAGCGCTACATGAGGTTGGCTCTAACAACCCTGACGGTATTGAGACTAAATTACCTAAAGGCTCTATGGGTGATGACTATAAGACACAGTTTAAATTCCACGATAATTACTCTAAGAAATACGACATTATTGATTGTATTCCATTCCACCCTTATGGAACGGTTAAAGATTTAGTGGGCGTTGCCGGTTTCTTATTCCTATTTTGTTATGTACTGTTCTTTAATCCAGAGATGGGAGGCTACTTCCTTGAGCCACCTAACTTTGAAGCAGCAAACCCACTGAAGACTCCAGAGCACATTGCTCCGGTATGGTACTTCACGCCGTTCTACGCAATTCTTCGTGCTGTTCCAGATAAGCTTCTGGGTGTTGTCGCGATGGGCGCGTCTATTGTGGTGTTGTTCCTTCTACCTTGGTTTGATCGCTGTAAAGTACGTTCTTACCGTTACCGTAGTAAGCTACATCTGATTAATATTATTCAGTTCACTATCAGCTTCATTGCGCTAGGTGTATTGGGTGCGCTTCCAGCCACTGCAACATATACATTAATGGCTCAAATCTTTAGCTTAGGTTATTTCATGTTCTTCGTACTTCTGTGGTTCTACAGTAAGAATGAGGCTACGAAACCGTTACCAACTAGGGTGAAATTCAAATGAAGAAGTGGATTGTAATTTTATTTGCGATGTTACCTGCGATGGCGATGGCAGCGGGCGCAAAGGTTCCTTTAGACAAAGCAAACAACGACATGTCTGATAAGGCGTCTTTGCAAAATGGCGCGAAGTTATTCATGAACTACTGTTTTGCTTGTCATGCAACGCAGTATCAGCGTTACGAACGAGTTGCGAAGGACCTTGATATCCCTCTTGATCTCATGATGGAAAACCTTGTTTTTGACCCAGAGGCAAAAATTGGCGATCTAATGGTGAGTGCAATTCCTCAAGATTCTGCTGCTAAATGGTTCGGTGGACCACCACCAGACCTAACATTAGTAGCTCGAGTTCGCGGTACTGACTGGCTTTATACGTATCTTCGTTCATTCTACGCAGATCCAAGCCGTCCATTCGGTGTCAATAACACTGTTTTCCCTAGTGTCGGTATGCCGCACGTTCTTGAAGAACTGCAAGGCATTCCTCGCGCGATTTACGAAACTAAGATTGTAGATGGTAAAGAGAAACAGGTGATTGTCGGAATCGAAACTGACGGTTCTGGTGAGCTAAACAGTGAAGAGTATGATTCAGCGGTTCGTGACTTAGTGAACTTCTTAGAATACTCGGGTGACCCGGTAAAATTAGAGCGTCAAGCTTTAGGTTGGTGGGTCATGGCTTTCTTAGTTATCTTAACTATCTTTATAGTGTTGCTTAAGAAAGAGTATTGGCGTGATGTGCACTAAATATGCTATAATCGCACGCTGATTTTTATTATGTACAATGGAGGCTAAGCCTCCATTATTTTTTGTATCTGTAAGTATGCTGGAGGGCTCCATGGCTGTAGCTGCCAATAAACGTTCTGTGATGACATTGTTTTCAAGTGCATCTGATATGTATAGCCATCAGGTTCGTATTGTCCTGGCTGAGAAAGGCGTAAGTGTTGAGATCGAACTCGTTGATGAAGCTAATTTGCCTAACGAGCTTATCGAACTTAACCCGTACAAATCCGTACCAACGCTAATCGATCGTGAACTTGCACTGTACGACTCAAAAATCATTATGGAATACCTCGATGAGCGTTTTCCTCACCCACCACTGATGCCTGTTTATCCAGTAGCTCGTGGTAATAGTCGTCTGATGATCTACCGTATTGAGCGTAACTGGTATTCACTAGCTGAAAAAGTAGTGAAAGGTAACGCTGAAGAAGCAGAAAATGCTCGCAACAAGCTTCGTAACGATTTACTCACTCTTGCTCCTGTATTTGCAGAGTACGAGTACTTCATGAGCGAAGAGTTTAGCTTGATTGACTGCTACTTAGCACCGCTATTGTGGCGTCTACCTCAACTTGGTATTGATCTTGTTGGCCCGGGTTCAAAAGAGCTTAAAATTTACATGAGCCGAGTATTTGAACGTGACTCTTTCTTAGCTTCTCTAACTGAAGCTGAGCGTGAGATGCGTTTAAGCCGATAGTTATTGATGGATATTGAGAAAATGACTCCACGCCGCCCATATATGCTCAGAGCATTTTATGAGTGGCTAGTGGATAATGATTTAACACCTCACTTAGTTGTTGATGCAACTATGCCGGGTGTTAGAGTTCCTCAAGAGTTTATTCAAGATGGCCAAATCATTTTGAATATAGCGCCTAGAGCGGTGGGGAACTTAGAGCTAGGAAACGACGCCATTACTTTTAGCGCTCGTTTTAGTGGTCGTCCTCATTCCGTTATTGCCCCTCTTTATGCGGTACAAGCAATCTACGCTAGAGAGAATGGGGCAGGAACGATGTTCGACCCTGAAGAGGCTTACCTTGACTCTGAATCACAAATCAGTGATGTAGAGGAAGAAGCACCCGTTAGCAGCTTAACTTCAGTTTCTGAAGGTGAGACAACTGTTGAAGTGTCAGACGGTGATACGCCCTTAGACGAGCCGCCCAAACCGAAAGGTCGCCCTAGTTTACGAGTAGTTAAATAAAAAAAGCAGCTTAATAGCTGCTTTTTTATTATCTAAAATTACTGTTTATCAGGGTGTTTGGCTTCAATCACCATATTGAAAGGCTCGAACCACTTGTTTTACGCCTGAAATGTTACGCGCCACCTCAGTAGCAATATCAGCGTGTTCTTGAGATACGTACCCTAGCAAGAAGACTTCTTTATCTTCAGTGATGACTTTCACTGTGACACCGCTTAACTCTGATTTTGTTAACAGTGCCGATTTGACCTTAGTCGTGATCCAACTATCACTGCTCATGGCTGTAACCGACAATGGCTCTTTAATTCGGATTTGATTGTGTATCGTATCAACCCCTTTAATCTTTTGAGCTTGTTCGATAAAGCTATCCAGTTGGTTCTGAGTTTTCGCTTGACCAATCAGTACTACCGTTCCATTGTATGAACTTGCTGTTATACGTACTTCCCCTCGAAATGGGGATTTATTTCCAAGACCGGCAACTTCAAATTCTATATTGCTGTCATTCCACTTATCTTTAGTGGTTCTAGAATCTGCGATTACTGAATCTTGTGTACTGCCGGGGCTTGAAAGCCCTGCACAGCCCGTAAGGGAAAGCATGGTCAAAATGATGACTAAATAGTGTGGTGCTCTCATTGCTACTCTTCGTGCGCTGGAAATAATACTTGGTCAACAAGATCACATAAACAGTGAAGAGTAACCATATGTACTTCATGAATTCTTGGCGTTCTGTGAGAAGGGATGCGAATTTCGACATCGTGTTCACCCAGCAACCCTGCCATCTCACCACCATCTTTACCGGTAAATGCAATGATTGTCATATCTCGAGTCACCGCAGCTTCCATCGCTTTAATGATATTCTTGCTGTTGCCGCTGGTCGAAATGGCTAACAAAATATCACCGGCTTGCCCAAATGCACGTACCTGCTTTGAAAAGATTTCTTGATAGTGGTAGTCATTAGCAACAGCAGTCATGGTGGTATTGTCAGCCGTCAAGGCCATTGCTGGCAGGCTAGGGCGCTCTGTTTCAAATCGATTTAGAAAGCAGGAGACAAACTGCTGAGCATTTGAAGAGGAGCCTCCATTGCCGCAGCAAAGAATTTTATTGCCATTTAGCAGGCTCGCCACCATCGCTTGCGCGGCATGAGTTATAGCATCCGGGAGAGCTTCGGCTGCTGCAATTTGAATTTGAATGCTTTCAGTGAAGCTGTCTTTAATGCTGTCTAGCATTGATTATCCTTGAGTAATTGCATTTTTTATCCATTCGATTTGCTTTCCTTGCTGGTGGATAGCAATAACATCAAAACGGAGATCGGTTTGCTCAACTGAGTGGCCTTTTTTCAAAAGCCAATAGTTAGCCGTTTTTAATAGTTTAGCCACTTTGTGCGAAGAAATCGTCTCCGCTGCATGACCATAGTGCTTGTTCTCTCGATAGCGAACTTCAACAAAAACGACGCAGCTACCATCGTACATGATGAGATCAATTTCGCCACATCGAGCTGTAAAGTTTCTCTCAATAAGAATAAGACCGCAACCTTCTAAATAAACTTTAGCGACGGTCTCATAATGTTGACCTTTATCTCTTCGGCTAAAGAGCCCCATATTCCGCCCAGCTAATCTCTCTTTGAACGATACAATTTCCATCGATACTCAATAGACCTGTCTGTCCTTGATAGCTATGATCTGGAACGATCTTCATTTGAGGTAGCTGTTCCATCATATGATAGGCATCGATACCTAATGCTTGAAGTCGGCGTTCAGCGTTTGAATCACGTGGCCATAACTGCTCCATCTGCGCATTTAAAGCACTGTCGTTTTGCAATAGCAGAGGAATATCGCTATAGGTGATCCCTGTTAGATCTTCGTATTGTTTATTGCCGCTATTACTGCGAGAGTTTGAAAATAGCTCTGGTGGCTTAGTGTCTGGGTTGATCGCGACTTCAATAAAGGGCTTAATCAGCGTTAACTCTGAACTGTTAGCAACAATGTAGACAGCATCGATATCACGACGGCTGCGCGGTTGGCTCTCTAAAGGAATATCCATCAGTGCTTCTATTTGAGCAATATGTTGCTGGCTCTGCTGAAGCCCAAACACGGAATTTATATTACGTTGAAGCTGTCTTTTATCACCAAATAAATTCACGGCAACTTTATTGTCGTTGAGTTTTTCCCACTCAGCGCTGAAGGCTTCACTCACTCGCTGACCAAGCTTACCTTGAGGCGCAAGGACTAGTGGGTATTGATAACCCTGCTGGTGAAGGTATTTAGCGGCTTGAGCGACTTCTTGCTCAGGGGAAAGCGCTAAGTAACAAGTTCCCGTCCCTACTTCTAGGTGCTCTGGAATGTTAAGTGCGAGCGTTGGGATGTGATAAGCCAGATTTGCTTGGATCTCTTCAAGTTGCTCGACATTATCCTTGGTCAATGGACCAACAACAAAATCGATATTTTTCTCAATCAAGATCGTTTCAAGTTCATCTTTTGATGTTTTGTTAGTATCAATAATGGTTAAGGTCGCTTCTTCATCGCGATCACTGTCGTTCATCATTGCCATAATAAAGCCATCGCGAATAAGCTGAGCTTGCTTACCAAACTTGCCTGATAGCGGCAGTAAAATAGCGGTATTTGTTGGTTTAGCTATTTCTAGATCCAAAATATCCTGAATCGCTTTTGGTGTATAAAGACTTGCAGGGTGATTGGGATTCTCTTCTAGCCAGTTAGCCAGGCTATTTTTGAGCATTGGAATATCTGTTGAGAGCGTTTTCATGTAAACGCTTAATTGCACCCACCCATCAATAACGGCTTCATCCGTTGAAGAGCTGAGCAGTGCCATTTGATCGGATTCATAGCGTTCTAAATTACTCCAAATCAAATCAGCAGTGTTATGTTGCTCGACTTCGTCTTGATACTCAGTGAGTTGAACAAGCTCTTTACTTGCTTCAAAGAATCTCGATTGATTGGTGTATAGCTCTGACCTTAGCTGGTAGTAATCGATCCATTGCTCATCTGGTAGGGACCAATCTGATTGGAAATTGAGTCGGGATAAAGCCTGATGATACTCACCTTGAAGGCCTAATGATTCAGCTCTTGAGAGCTGCCACTCTGATTGCTGCAATTGAGTCAGAGGTTGTTTAACAATTCGTTTTGATAGACGGTCTGCCAATTCCAAGTCATTACTTTCAATCGCAGCTTTAAATGCCATGATTAACCAATCATTTTGAATCTGGCCTTGTGAACTGTCCGCCTGCATTAGGTAGTTCTGAGCAGATTGGACAGGGTCGAGCAAAATATCAACATAGGTAGGTGCTGAAGGTTTAGACGAACACGCTGACAACACGATTGCGAGTGCAACAGGGGTGAGTAAGCGTGGTACACTGATTCTCTTATGGTTCTTCATAGCCATGCATTCTTATACTTGTATGTGTAAAATTATCTCTATATTAATCGTTGAAGTGATGGTAAACAAATGACAGACAACAAAACATTGCCAGCAGAGATCCCAACTCTCTATATTGTTCCGACTCCAATAGGCAATTTGGGTGATATTACCCAGCGTGCCATCGATATATTATCCACTGTCGATGTGATTGCCGCTGAAGATACTCGCCATACGGGTCGTTTACTTGCTCACTTCAATATTAAAACCAAAACGTTCCCCTTGCATGATCACAATGAACAGCAAAAAGCTCAAGTCTTAGTTGATAGATTATGTGAAGGGCAGTCCATTGCATTAGTTTCTGATGCTGGAACGCCGTTAATTAGTGATCCAGGATACCATTTAGTTAATAAATGTCGTCAAGCAGGTGTAAGAGTTGTTCCTCTGCCAGGTGCTTGCGCCGTTATTACCGCTTTAAGTGCTTCGGGTCTTCCGTCTGACCGTTTTAGTTTTGAAGGTTTTTTGCCGCCGAAGAGTAAAGGCCGCAAAGATAAGTTCTTAGAAATTGCTAAGGCAGAGCGAACCTGTATTTTCTATGAATCACCACATCGTATCTTAGACTCTCTGGCTGACATGCTCGATATATTGGGTCCAAACCGTGAAGTGGTATTGGCTCGAGAGATCACCAAGACGTTTGAAACCATTAAAAAATTGCCTTTGGGCGAGCTTATTGAGTGGGTGAGCAGTGATGAAAATCAACGTCGTGGTGAAATGGTACTGTTGATCCACGGCTATCGTGAAATTGCTGACGATACTATTGCAGAGGAAGTCACGAGAACGTTGACGATTTTGACCAAAGAGTTACCTCTTAAAAAGGCCGCAGCAATGACGGCTGAAATTTACAACTTAAAGAAAAACGCGCTTTATAAATGGGGTCTTGAAAACCTAGATTAAACTGGTCTTTGTTGGCTGTTTATTGAACGATTGAACGGGCTGTTTAACCCTAATGGCGTTTAAGCTTACTTCACTCTAGACACGCTCTGCGCTTATCTATACAATCCGCCTCGGAGTTGACTGGGTAATCGCTGCTTCATTGATGTCCTTCGGGAGACTGATGAAGGGGAGGAACGTCCGGGCTCCTTAGAGCAGGGTGCCAGGTAACGCCTGGGTAGCGTGAGCTAACGACAAGTGCAGCAGAGAGAAGACCGCCGATGGCCTCATTTCTTCGGAAGAGGTACAGGTAAGGCTGAAAGGGTGCGGTAAGAGCGCACCGTGCGTCTGGCAACAGTGCGTAGCAAGGTAAACTCCACCCGGAGCAAGATCAAATAGGCCCTCACATTGCGCTGCTCGCGTATGGGGGCGGGTAGATTGCTTGAGCCTGTGAGCGATTGCAGGCCTAGACGAATGGTTACCGCCGCGCAAGCGGAGACAGAACCCGGCGTATGTGTCAACTCCACCAATTCGAAGCCCATCATAACGTAGAGTTATGATGGGTTTTTTGCTTTATATTGACGAAAATTATTCTGTTACCACTAAACTTAGCGCAATATCACGTGATGTTTTGCGCAAACAGTAGCGATAGCTCGTGAAATCAGTACACTGATGTTTATCTGTTTTTAGTGTTATCGCCTTCAGCCCAAGCTTGATGAGACCAACATGACTGAATCATTCCAACATATTTCTGTTTTACTCCACGAATCGATTGATGGATTAGCCATTAAGCCCGATGGTACCTATATAGATGGGACATTTGGCCGTGGTGGCCACAGTCGAACGATCTTGTCTCAGTTGGGAGAGAATGGTCGCTTGTTCAGTATTGACCGAGATCCACAGGCGATCGCTGAAGCGCAAAAAATTGATGACCCCCGCTTTACTATTATCCACGGCCCGTTCTCTGGAATGGCAGAATACGCTGAGCGTTACAACTTAGTGGGTAAAGTAGACGGCGTATTACTTGATCTAGGCGTCTCATCGCCTCAGTTGGATGACGCTGAACGTGGCTTTAGCTTTATGAAAGATGGTCCATTGGATATGCGCATGGATCCAACCAGCGGAATTTCTGTATCTGAATGGATACTAGGCGCTGATTTAGATGACATTACCTGGGTTATCCGCGAGTTCGGTGAAGATAAACACGCACGTCGAATTGCAAAAGCAATCGTGGCTCATCGCGATGATGAAGAAAAAGAGCCGTTGACACGCACCGGTCAGTTGGCCAAGTTAATTTCAGAAGCTGCACCTAAAAGCTTCAAAGAGAAGAAGCATCCTGCAACGCGTGCATTCCAAGCTTTTCGAATCTACATCAACAGTGAACTAGAAGAGATTGATACAGCACTCAAAGGTGCTGCAAGCATTCTAGCACCGCAAGGTCGCTTGTCTGTGATTAGCTTTCACTCGTTAGAAGACCGCATGGTTAAGCGTTTTATTCGTAAAGAGAGTAAAGGACCGCAAGTTCCTCACGGTATTCCACTCACTGAAGCTCAGATTAGTGAGTTAGGCTCACCTGATTTAAAGCCGATTGGTAAAGCGAATAAGCCAAGTGAAGGTGAGGTCGATCAGAACCCACGTTCTCGTAGTTCTGTATTACGTATTGCTGAAAAACTGTAGATTGCATGAGTGATCGCGCACCAAACTTAGCTAAAGTCATCGTAACTGACCTGTTTACAGTCGGTCGGTTGCCGTTACTGATGCTAATTTTGATCTTTACTAGTGCGATGGGAGTGGTGTTTATTACTCACCACTCCCGACAAGCAATTTCCGAAAAAAACACCATGCTGCTTAATCGAGATCAGCTAGCCAATGAATGGCGAAACCTTATTTTGGAAGAGACAGCACTTGCTGAGCATAGTCGAGTTCAGGCTATGGCAAAGAAAGAGCTCGAGATGCGTCGCCCTGACGCAGACAAAGAAGTGATTATTAACCTGCAATGAAAAGCAAAAAAGCCTCAGTCATACCTAAAAGCAACAAAACCAAACCGAAACCTAAAGCGGATGCTCCTCTGCTGATTCGTTGGCGTTTCTATTTATTGATCTGTTGTGTGTTTGCTTGTTTTTCGATTCTTGTTGCTCGTATCGGTTACATTCAAGTGATTGAACCTGACAACCTCATCCGTCAAGGTGATATGCGTACTGTCAGAGCCAAAACCATTCATTCTGCCCGAGGGATTATTTCAGACCGAAATGATGAGCCACTTGCGGTGAGTGTTCCGGTTGAAGCTGTTTGGGCCGATCCTGTTGCTATCTTCAAGAAAAGTGGACTTGATGATCTTGACCGATGGTATGCACTTGCCGACGTTTTAGGGCTTGATCGTAAAGGGTTAGTTGAAAAAATTCGCAGTAATGAAAAGCGCCGATTTATCTACCTTCAAAGACAGGTAAGCCCGGCCATGGCGAACTATATCCGAGAGCTAAAGCTAACTGGTGTTGGTCTGAAGTCTGAATCTAGACGCTATTACCCGGCTGGAGAAGTTAGTGCTCACTTAGTTGGTGTGACAGGTATTGATGGTCATGGCTTAGAGGGTGTTGAAAGAAGCTATGATAAATGGCTAACAGGTGAAGCCGGTAAGCGAATTATTCGTAAAGACCGCTATGGTCGAGTTGTTGAGAATATATCACTTGAAAAACAAGAGGAAGGCGAGCCTCTTGCATTGACTATTGATCAGCGGTTACAAGCCATTTCATTTAGAGCGATTAAGCAGGCTGTGGCGGACACAAGAGCAACGTCTGGCTCTGCGATTCTACTTGATGTAAAAAGTGGTGCAGTATTGTCAATGGTCAATGCGCCTTCTTACAATCCGAATAATCGTTCTGATTTACAATCATTTAAAATGCGAAACCGCGTTATTACCGATGCGTTTGAACCGGGCTCTACGGTTAAACCATTTGTGGTATTAGCAGCTCTTGAAAATGGCACTGCGAATAAGAATACCGTTATCGATACGGGTAATGGTGTAATGCGTATTGGTGGCAGCCGAGTGGTTGATACCTCTAAAGTTGGCAAAGCCGATCTCACCACGATATTGAAAAAATCGAGTAACATTGGTGTTGCTACCCTTGCTTTAGATATGCCTCTCGAAGCCCTACTAGGAATGTATAGTTCAGTCGGTTTTGGTGAAACCTCGGGTCTTAACTTAGTCGGTGAGACTGCGGGTATATTCCCCAACCGACGTCGCTGGTCAAAGCATGAAATTGCGACGCTATCATTTGGTTATGGATTAACGATTACACCTTTGCAGTTAGCGCACGCTTACGCCACGCTAGGCAATTATGGTGAGTATCAACCAATCCATATTATTGAGAACAATCAGCAAGATCTTTCTAGACAAGTGATTGATGATGAAAACGCTCGTCTTGTACTGGAAATGCTAGAAACAGTAACTCAACCCGGTGGTACCGCGACTCGCGCAGCCGTTCCTGGATACAGAATTGCAGCTAAAACGGGGACCTCTCGTAAAGCCGTTGCTGGTGGTTATGGTGATGAGTATTTTGCCTATACGGCAGGCGTTGCCCCTGCGAGCGACCCAAGATTAGCGTTAGTTGTTGTGGTCAATGAGCCTCAGGGTGATAACTATTACGGTGGTTCAGTTGCTGGCCCTGTCTTTGCTGAGATCATGAAAGGCGCACTACAGATATTGAACGTCGCACCCGACGAAAACCAATTAAAAGTCATTAAATAAGAGATAAATAGCATGAGTTCTGAAATTACACTTGGTCAGCTTTTGTTACCTTGGATTGAGTTATCCGATCAGGTTGTTGCTCTTCTCCCTGTGACTCATCTCGAGCTAGATAGCCGTAAGGTTTCAACAGGTGATACCTTTGTAGCCGTAAAAGGGCATCAAGTGGATGGGCGAAAGTACATTGACTCAGCTGTTGCACAAGGCGCTTCATCGGTTATCGCTCAGGCTTGCGACCAGTTCCCTCATGGTTTTATCTGTCACAAGTTAGGTGTACCTGTTATTTACGTGGATGAGCTTGATATTTATCTATCTCCGCTTGCTGGTCGTTTGTATTCCGAGAAGCCAAATACTTTAATCGGTGTTACCGGAACAAACGGTAAAACAACCATTACTCAGCTTATTGCTCAGTGGATTGGTTTATTAAACAAATCAGCTGCGGTGATGGGGACAACCGGTAACGGTTTCTTAGACAACTTAAAGCCTGCGCTTAATACCACTGGCAGTGCGATTGAAATCCAGCAAACACTTAGCCAATTGGCTCTAGATGGAGCGGATTACGCGGCGCTTGAAATATCTTCCCATGGATTAGTCCAAGGGCGAGTGAGCGCATTACCATTTTCAGTTGGCGTGTTCACCAACCTAAGCCGAGATCATTTGGATTATCACGGTACAATGCACGAGTACGGTGAAGCCAAAAAAGCACTGTTTACCAAGCATCATTGTGAAACCGCTGTGATTAATATTGATGATCCTGTTGGCGCGGGTTGGTGTAAAGACCTACCCAATGCTATTGGTGTTTCCTTAATGCCAAATGCAAACGAACAAGGTTGTGTGTATGCAACTGATGTTCAATACAGTGAAGTGGGAATAACACTGACATTTTCCGGACAATTTGGTGATGGCAGTTTTACTTCGCCTCTCATTGGTGAATTTAATGCAAGCAATCTGTTGTTAGCATTGACTACCTTATTGAGCTTAGGCTTTGATAAGCAAAGCCTGATTGATACGGCCCCTCAGATCACGCCAGTACTTGGGCGAATGGAGCTGTTCAAGAACGTTCAGCAAGCAAAGGTAGTGGTCGATTACGCTCACACGCCTGACGCTTTAGAGAAAGCGTTATTAGCACTCAAGGTTCATTGTACTGGCAAGTTATGGGCTATCTTTGGTTGTGGCGGGGATAGAGATATTGGTAAGAGACCAATGATGGCTAAAATTGCTGAGACTCATGCTGATGAGGTGATACTAACCGATGACAATCCACGCAGTGAATCACCGCAATTAATCGTTGCTGATATGTTGGCTGGATTAAGTGCACCGGAGAAGGTGCGTGTTGAGCATAGTCGTTTTAACGCATTGGATTACGCTTTATCAAACGCGAGTAACCAAGATATTATTTTATTAGCCGGTAAAGGCCATGAAGATTATCAAGTGATGGCAACTGAAACCGTACATTACTCTGATAGAGAGTCAGCACAAAAATTGTTAGGTATCACACTATGATCTCTGTCTCTTTATCTCAGCTCGCTAAGGTTCTTGATGCTCAGCTAATTGGTTCCGATAACACTATTACTCAAGTATCGACGGATACGAGAAAGATCGAATCAAATACACTGTTTATCGCCTTGATTGGTGAACGCTTTGATGCTCATGGTTTTGTTCAACAGGCTATTGATAATGGTGCTAAAGCACTGTTAGTTAGCCGAGTGTGTGATGTGGATGTAGCGCAGCTTGTCGTTAGAGATACAAAACTGGCATTAGGCCAACTGGGCGCATGGATTCACAAGCAGTGCGAGATCCCAACCGTTGCAATTACCGGAAGTTGTGGCAAAACCACGGTGAAAGAGATGCTAGCCAGTATCTTATCGACACAGGGGCAAGTGCTCTATACGGCTGGAAACTTTAATAATGAGATTGGAGCTCCTTTAACGCTGCTTCGATCGCACCCAAGTGATGACTATGCGGTTATTGAACTCGGTGCTAATCACATTGGTGAAATTGCTTATACCACAGCGTTGGTAAAGCCGGATATTGCACTCGTCAATAATGTAGCGGCTGCACATTTAGAGGGCTTTGGCTCAATTGAAGGAGTGAAAATCGCGAAGGGTGAAATTTATCAAGGACTGCCTGAAAACGGGGTCGCAGTGATGAACCTTGATAGCCACGGTGGCGAACGTTGGAGTGAAGTTCTTGCTGATAAAAAGATCGTCTCTTTTTCGGTGAATAATACAAAAGCTGACCTTTTCGCATCTGACATCTCAATAAATGAACAGGGTGCGGCGCAATTTTTGATGCAAACGCCACAAGGCAGTATAACTGTTCAACTGGGTATTATTGGTCGTCATAATATTTCCAATGCACTGGCTGCTGCGGCACTCGCTATAGAGTGTGGTGTTGAGTTAGAAGATATCAAACATGGCTTAACGCATTTAATGGAAGTAAAAGGCCGTGTAGAAGCAATTGAGCTATCGTCTTCTATTCGTTTAATTGACGACAGCTATAACGCTAGTGTGCCTGCTATGAACGCGGCAGTAGACTTGTTATCTAGCTTCCAAAGTCAGCGTTGGTTAATTTTAGGTAATATGGCGGAGTTAGGCGGCGAAAGTCTTGCACTTCATCGCCAAGTCGGTGAATATGCAGCCCGATTTAATTTCGAATACGTTTTAACGTATGGTGACGATGCCAAAGTTATTAGCGAGCTTTGCCATGGCCATCATTTTGAAACACATGAACGTATGAATACATACATTGAGCAGCAATTAGAACAGCATAATAAACAGCACCACACACTATTAGTCAAAGGGGCAAATAGTGCGGGGATGAGCAAAATTGTAGCTGCTTTGAAGGAGAACCATTCATGATTATTTGGCTTGCAGAACTATTTCAGCCATACGTGTCTTTTTTTCGTTTGTTTGAATACCTTTCATTTCGAGCGATTGTTAGTATTTTAACGGCTTTGGCCCTCTCACTGTGGATGGGACCGCGATTAATTAAGCGCTTGCAGATGCTACAAATCGGCCAAGTTGTTCGTAACGACGGCCCTGAATCTCACTTTAGCAAACGTGGTACCCCGACAATGGGCGGCATCATGATTCTAGCTGCCATTATTATAACGGTACTATTGTGGGCTGATTTATCTAACCCCTATGTTTGGGCTGTTATTGGTGTACTCGGAGGCTATGGTGCGGTTGGGTTTGTCGATGATTACCGCAAGGTAGTGCGTAAGAATACCGATGGCTTGATTGCTCGTTGGAAGTATTTTTGGCAGTCAGCGATTGCTCTCGTTGTTGCGTTTGCGCTGTACTGGCATGGTAAAGATACTGCGGCAACTCAGCTTGTTGTGCCTTTCTTTAAAGAAGTCATGCCGCAGTTGGGCTTGTTCTACATTGTACTGACTTACTTTGTTATTGTGGGAACCAGTAACGCGGTTAACCTTACCGATGGCCTTGATGGTTTAGCGATTATGCCAACAGTGTTGGTTGCTGCTGGTTTTGCTGCGATCGCTTGGGCAACGGGTAATGTTAACTTTGCCAACTACCTACATATTCCTCATATCCCACTCGCCTCTGAGCTTGTTATTGTCTGTACGGCAATTGTTGGGGCTGGGTTAGGCTTTCTATGGTTTAACACTTACCCTGCGCAAGTATTTATGGGCGATGTTGGCTCACTAGCATTAGGCGGCGCACTTGGAACTATTGCTGTGCTTGTTCGCCAAGAGTTTGTACTGGTGATCATGGGCGGTGTTTTTGTTATCGAAACATTGTCAGTGATTCTACAAGTTGGTTCTTACAAATTACGTGGTCAGCGTATTTTCCGCATGGCACCGATTCATCACCACTATGAACTCAAAGGCTGGCCTGAACCTCGTGTTATCGTTCGCTTTTGGATCATCTCTATTGTGTTAGTGTTAGTTGGACTTGCGACACTAAAAGTACGTTAAGCCGTTGTAGAATTATTATGGATAGCCAATGAATCCGTGGGATAAAGTTGAAAACGTTGTCGTAGTAGGGCTTGGTATCACCGGGCTTTCAGTCGTTAACCATTTACTGAATATATCAAAGCCTTTTTCAATTAAAGTGATTGATACACGTTCCGCACCACCAGGTGCAGACAAGCTTTCCCACGACATTCAATTACATCAAGGTAGTTGGAATCTAGAATGGTTACTAGGCGCTGATCTTGTCGTCGTTAACCCTGGCATCGCATTGGCGACTCCAGAGCTTCAGCAAGTCGCGAAAGCTGGAATTAAAATTGTTGGTGATATTGAGCTATTTGCATGGCATGTGAATAAGCCCGTTATTGCCATTACTGGCTCAAATGGTAAAAGTACCGTTACCGATCTCTCTGGTGTGGTTGCTAAAGCATCTGGTCTAAAGGTGGGAGTCGGCGGTAATATCGGCGTGCCTGCATTGGATCTACTTCAGCAAGATGCCGATCTCTACATTCTTGAGCTTTCTAGTTTTCAATTGGAAACCACATCAAGTCTCAATCTATCAGCCGCTGCATTTTTGAATCTCTCTGAAGATCACATGGATCGCTACGAGGGTATGCATGATTATCGAGACGCCAAGCTACGTATTTTTGACAATTCTGAGCACTGCATAGTTAATCATCAGGATAAACTGACTTATCCAGATGCCGCCGTTAACTCTTTAATTACATTCGGTCTTGATGATAAAAGTGACTTTTGTTTAGGTGAATATCTAGATACAGAATATCTGTTCGCTAAAGGCAAGCCTGTCATTGCGACCGAAGAGCTAACGCTAGTTGGCCGACATAATGTGGCTAATGCTTTAGTTGTTCTCGCTTTATTGTCTCAAGCTGAGATCGATTTTACACAGGGTCTTTCTGCACTGAAATCTTACAGCGGCCTGACTCATCGATGCCAGTTAGTCGCTGATAATAAAGGGGTCAAATGGGTCAATGATTCAAAAGCGACCAACGTTGCTAGTACAATAGCTGCTTTATCTGGCCTTCACTGCCAAGGTACTCTTTATTTGTTGGTTGGTGGAGATGGAAAAGGGGCTGATTTTTCAGAACTAGTACCTGTGTTGCAACCGTTGACACTAGAGTTGTGCTGCTATGGTGCTGATGCGGATGCTTTCATGCCTCTGCATGCATCGGCGAAAAAATTTGAATCAATGAGTGACATTATTACCGAGGTTTTACCAAAATTAGAGCGTGGTGATATGGTGATGCTCTCTCCTGCCTGTGCCAGTTTTGATCAGTACCCGAATTTTATGGCGAGAGGTGATGCTTTCACCGAGTTGGCTTTAAAGTATGCATAAACAGGTTTAAGGAAAAGTATGCAAGTAACGCGTATTTTATCTAATGTCCATCAGTGGTTTTCTCATCCGGCTTCAAAGCCGTTGTTTGATAGACAACTGGTATGGATATCGCTTGGCTTGATGTTAACGGGTCTTGTTATCGTGACCTCGGCTTCTTTTCCTATTAGTTCACGCTTAACGGATCAACCTTTCCACTTTATGTTTCGCCACGCTGTTTTTTTACTATTGGCTCTGTGTACCTCAGCTGTGGTTCTCCAGATTCCGCTTAAAAAATGGCTGCAATATAGCTCAGTGCTTTTAGGTATCTCATTCTTTTTGCTTATTATCGTTCTTTTGATTGGTAAGTCAGTCAATGGGGCATCACGCTGGATCCCTTTAGGGCTATTTAATCTTCAGCCAGCAGAGCTTGCTAAATTATCGCTGTTTATCTTTATGGCGGGCTACTTAGTTAGAAAACAGGCCGAAGTTCGAGAGACATTTTTTGGCGGCTTTATGAAGCCCATCATGGTATTTGCAGCTTTGGCTGTATTGCTTTTAGGTCAACCCGATCTGGGTACCGTTATTGTTATGCTGGTTACCTTGTTTGGTATGCTATTCATTGCCGGAGCGAAGCTGACTCAGTTTCTTGCATTGATGGTAGCAGGGGTTATGGCTGTTATTGCTTTGATCGTTGCTGAACCGTATCGAATGAGGCGTGTTACCTCCTTTTTAGACCCGTGGGAAGATCCATTTGGCAGTGGCTATCAGCTGACTCAATCATTGATGGCATTTGGTCGCGGCGAGTGGTTTGGTCAAGGGCTCGGCAATTCCATTCAAAAATTAGAATATTTGCCAGAAGCGCATACCGATTTCGTTTTTGCTGTGCTAGCGGAAGAGCTTGGGTTTATTGGTGTGGTATTGGTTCTGATGCTGATCTTTAGCTTAGTTCTAAAAGCCCTGTTTATCGGTAAAAAAGCATTTGATAATCAAGAGCTATTTGGTGGCTATTTGGCATTCGGTATTGGTATCTGGTTCGCGTTTCAAACCTTAGTCAATGTCGGAGCTGCGTCGGGAATCGTTCCTACTAAGGGCTTGACGCTCCCATTGATTAGTTACGGTGGTTCGAGTCTTATTATTATGACTGTTGCTGTATCGATCTTACTCAGAATAGATTATGAATGTCGGATCAAGTCAAAACCGCAATCAATATTAGAAATAGATAACGATGAAAAAGAATAAAAGATTATTGGTAATGGCCGGTGGAACCGGGGGACACGTGTTCCCTGGATTAGCTGTGGCTAAAAAACTTCAACAACAAGGCTGGGAAATCCGTTGGCTCGGTACCGCTGACCGTATGGAGGCAGATCTTGTTCCAAAACACGGTATTGAAATTGATTTCATTAAAGTGAAAGGGATCCGCGGCCAGAAAATACTCGGGTTGCTACAAGCTCCTTTTCAGATCATAGGTGCGATAGCTCAAGCAAGACGTTACATTAAAGCTTGGCAACCTGATGCGGTATTAGGCATGGGCGGTTATGTTAGCGGTCCTGGTGGTATTGCCGCTTGGCTGAGTGGTGTTCCGGTTATTCTTCATGAGCAAAATGCCGTGGCTGGGTTAACCAATCAGTGGTTATCAAAGATTGCTAAGAAAGTTTTCCAAGCTTTTCCAGGTGCATTCCCTAATGCTGAAGTTGTGGGTAACCCTGTACGGGAAGATGTTGCTGCAATTATCTCGCCGAAAGAGAGATTAGCGGATCGAAGTGGGCCTATACGCATACTGGTTATGGGTGGCAGCCAAGGCGCTCGAATCCTTAACCATACACTGCCTCCTGTCATGGCGCGGCTAGGTGATCAATATCAGATTCGTCATCAGGCAGGGAAAAATAACCAGGCAGAAGTCGAAGGTTTGTATCAGCAGAACGGTGTTAAACAGTTTGAAGCTGTTGAGTTCATAGATGATGTTTCGCATGCGTATCAATGGGCTGATTTGGTCGTTTGTCGTTCTGGCGCATTAACGGTGTCTGAATTAGCTGCAGCAGGTGTCGGGGCTATTTTTATTCCATTCATGCATAGAGATAGGCAGCAAGCGTTGAATGCTGACCATCTAGTAGAGTGTGGCGCAGCGAAGATGATTGAGCAGCCGGAGTTAAGTGTCGAGAAACTTACCGACATGATTAAAGAATTAGATAGAGAACAACTGTTAAAGATGGCAAGTGATGCACGAGAAGCAGCTAAACTTGAGGCCGACAAGACCGTCGCCGATGCCATTATCGCGATCAGTAAGTAGCGCCTTAAAGTAAACCGCTACCTTGACAGTAGATAGTTGTTCTAAGCAAATAACGAGACAGAATTATGACGATTAAACATACACAAGATCTCGCTCAAATTAGAGCGATGGTGCCAGAAATGCGCCGTGTTAAAAGCATTCACTTCATTGGTATTGGCGGCGCAGGCATGAGCGGCATCGCAGAAGTATTGTTAAATGAAGGATACCAAATTACTGGCTCTGATCTTTCTCAAAATCCAGTAACTGAACGTCTATCTTCAAAAGGTGCAACGGTTTACATTGGTCATCAAGAGAGCAATGTTGAGCATGCAAGTGTGGTCGTAGTCTCTACTGCGATTAATGAAGCGAACCCAGAAATTGTCGCGGCACGTGAATTAAGAATTCCTATTGTTCGACGCGCTGAGATGCTCGCTGAGCTGATGCGTTTCCGTCATGGCATTGCTGTCGCGGGGACTCACGGAAAAACCACTACGACAGCGTTAGTGACTCAAATTTATTCAGAAGCAGGGCTTGATCCCACCTTTGTTAATGGTGGATTAGTTAAAAGTGTCGGTACCAATGCACGTTTAGGTTCAAGTCGAATTTTGATTGCAGAAGCCGACGAGAGTGATGCTTCATTCTTACATTTGCAACCTATGGTCAGTATCGTAACGAATATCGAAGCCGATCATATGGATACCTATGGTGGTGACTTCGAAGTACTTAAGCAGACATTCATTGATTTTTTACATAACTTGCCGTTCTACGGCCAAGCTATAGTGTGTATTGATGATCCAGTGGTAAGAGAGTTAATCCCTCGCATTAGTCGCCAAGTGATCACATACGGTTTCTCAGAAGATGCAGATGTACGCCTTGAAAACTACCGTCAAAACGGCCAGCAGGGTATGTTTACCGTGGTTCGTCAAGGTAAAGCTAACTTAGATATTACATTGAACATTCCTGGAAAACACAACGCACTGAACGCGTCCGCCGCGATTGCTGTCGCGACAGAAGATGACATCAGTGATGAAGCGATTTTGTCTGCCATGATCGGTACTGAAGGAACTGGCCGTCGATTTGAGCACCTTGGTGAGTTTGATACTGGCCGAGGTAAAGCAATGCTTGTGGATGATTATGGACATCACCCAACAGAAGTTGATGTAACCATTCAAGCGGCAAGAAGTGGCTGGGAAGACAAGCGTTTAGTGATGGTATTCCAACCTCATCGTTATTCTCGAACACGAGACTTGTATGATGATTTTGCAAATGTACTTGATCAAGTGGATGTATTGTTGATGCTAGATGTTTACTCTGCTGGCGAACAACCAATCGCCGGTGCTGATGGTCGAGCGTTATGTCGCACTATTCGTAGCAGAGGAAAGATAGATCCAATTTTTGTGGCGGATATTGAGTCATTACCCTCTGTTTTAGCTAATGTTTTACAAGATGGTGACTTGGTACTAACTCAAGGTGCCGGAGATGTTGGCAAAGTAGCGAAACAACTTGCTACTCTCGAGCTAAATATCAATAAGATGAAGTAATTAGCGATAAGAATGATGAAATTTAAGAGTTATGATTAAGTTTACATATATCAGACTCTTAATTATCGAATTCTGTATTTGATACTTTTTGTTAGCTCAGTATAATCTCAAGGTTAAAGTGAATGCTTTACCTTTAGCGTTATACATAAAATAGAGCTATGCAAGTCAATGCTCAGCAGAATATGCGTTAAGTAACAAAGGGACAGTTTGCTAGCCAAGCTAAGGACTACGGGCTTTGATTAAAAGTGCTTTAAGTGAAGGTCGTCGTGTAAGGCATCTACCAATCGTCCAGCAACACGCTGTAGGCAGTGTGTTCTTACTTGCGGTTTTGTTGTTAATTGGCACATTACTTTATTCAACGCTGTCTTGGATGTGGGATGATCAACGCTTACCACTTTCAAAAATAGTACTGCAAGGTGATATGGAGTACGTGACAACAAGGGATGTTCAGCAGTCTTTTGCCAGGCTCGATCATATTGGTACATTTATGTCCCAAGATATTGAATCACTGCAAGAGACGGTACAATCTATTCCTTGGGTGTCTCAAGTATCCATTCGTAAACAGTGGCCTGATACGATCAAAGTCTTTTTGACTGAGCATCAAGCTGAAGCTATTTGGAATGGCGATACTTTGCTTAATGCTAAAGGTAACGTATTTAATGGTGACATTGGTCAGTTAAGAGGCGATAGAGTCAAACTCTATGGGCCAATTGATAGTAGCCAACACGTTTTGGCTATCTGGCGTGAGATTTCACCGTTATTTCAAGCTCTAGATCTAAATATTCGATCATTAGTTTTGAATGACAGAAGAGCTTGGCAAATAATTCTAGATAACGGTATGCGTTTAGAGTTAGGTAAAGAGTCACTGGACGAACGTATCGCTCGTTTTATTTCTCTGTATAAGAATTTAGGAAACGACGCTGAGCGAGTCAGCTACATCGACCTTAGATATGACACTGGAGCTGCCGTTGGGTGGTTCCCTGAACCAGGTTTAGAACAAGAGAGTACGGATGACTAAGGCTGTTGATGACAATTTAATTGTTGGTCTGGATATAGGTACAGCAAGCATATCGGCACTTGTCGGTGAAGTGCTACCTGATGGTCAAATCAATATCATTGGAGCGGGTACAAGCCCATCTCGTGGTATGGATAAAGGTGGCGTTAACGATTTAGAGTCTGTGGTTAAGTCAGTACAACGAGCAGTCGATCAGGCTGAGTTGATGGCCGAGTGCCAAATCAAAAATGTATTTTTATCGTTGTCTGGCCGTCACATTGCTAGTCGTATTGAAAAAGGGATGGGAACAATATCTGAAGAGGAAGTTACTCAAGAAGATATGGACCGTGCTATTCATACGGCAAAATCGATTAAAATAGGGGACGAACTGCGTATCCTTCACGTTATCCCTCAAGAGTTTACGATTGATTATCAAGAAGGGATTAAAAACCCACTTGGATTGTCAGGGGTACGTATGGAAGTTAGCGTGCACCTTATCTCTAGCCACAATGATATGGCTAAGAACTTAGTTAAAGCAGTAGAGCGTTGTGGCCTAATTGTCGAACAACTGGTTTACTCAGGGTTAGCCTCAAGTAACGCAGTAATTACTGAAGATGAGCGAGAGCTTGGCGTGTGTGTTGTCGATATTGGTGCTGGCACAATGGATGTATCCATTTGGACCGGTGGTGCACTGCGCCATACCGAAGTTTTCTCGTACGCTGGTAACGCCGTGACGAGTGATATCGCATTTGCTTTTGGTACGCCAGTCAGTGATGCTGAAGAAATTAAAGTAAAATATGGTTGCGCGCTCAGTGAGCTCGTAAGCAAAGATGATACAGTTAACGTACCAAGTGTTGGTGGGCGCCCGTCTCGCAGTTTACAAAGACAAACATTGTCTGAAGTGATTGAGCCTCGCTACACTGAGCTTATGGGACTCGTTAACCAAACTATTGATACCGTTCAAACTAAGTTGCGAGAAGATGGCATTAAACATCACCTTGCCGCTGGTGTTGTCCTCACTGGAGGTGCAGCACAGATTGAAGGATTGGTAGAGTGTGCGGAGCGTGTATTCCGCAATCAAGTTCGCGTTGGTAAGCCATTAGAAGTTAGTGGCTTAACAGATTATGTAAAAGAGCCGTATCATTCTACGGCTGTTGGTTTACTTCATTACGCTAAAGACAGCCAAATAAATGATGACATTGAGTATAGCGAACCTAAACGCCAATCAATGTCGAGTTTAGTTGGTCGTTTACGTAATTGGATACAAAAAGAGTTTTAACCTGAATAACAGGAAAAACGGAGATAACAAATGTTTGAACCGATGATGGAAATGTCTGACGATGCTGTAATTAAAGTCGTTGGGGTTGGTGGCGGTGGTGGTAATGCTGTTGAGCACATGGTACGTGAATCCATCGAAGGTGTGGAATTCATCAGCGTTAATACCGATGCACAAGCATTGCGTAAAACGAGTGTGAACAGCGTTATTCAGATTGGCGGTGATATCACTAAAGGTCTTGGTGCTGGTGCAAACCCTCAAGTTGGCCGTGATGCAGCTTTAGAAGATCGAGAAAGAATTAAAGAAGTTCTCACTGGTGCCGATATGGTATTTATAGCCGCAGGTATGGGCGGTGGTACTGGTACCGGTGCAGCCCCTGTTATTGCAGAAGTTGCAAAAGAGCTGGGTATTTTGACGGTTGCAGTTGTGACTAAGCCATTTAGCTTTGAAGGTAAAAAGCGTTTAGCTTTTGCTGAGCAGGGTATTGAAGAATTATCGAAGTCAGTTGACTCTCTAATTACAATCCCTAACGAAAAGCTACTCAAAGTACTTGGCCGTGGCGTTACTTTGCTAGAAGCATTTGGAAGTGCGAATAACGTACTTAAGAATGCTGTTCAAGGTATTGCAGAGCTAATTACTCGCCCTGGTATGATCAACGTCGATTTCGCCGATGTAAGAACGGTGATGTCGGAAATGGGTCACGCTATGATGGGCAGCGGTATCTCTAAAGGTGAAGACCGTGCTGAAGAAGCTGCTGAAACAGCGATCTCTAGTCCACTACTAGAAGATATTGATTTAGCTGGCGCTCGTGGCGTACTTGTTAATATTACTGCTGGTTTGGATATGCGACTGGATGAATTTGAAACAGTAGGTAATACTGTTAAAGCATTCGCATCAGATAACGCAACAGTGGTTATTGGTACTTCACTAGATCCAGATATGACCGATGAAATTCGAGTAACGGTTGTAGCGACGGGTATTGGTACTGAGAAAAAACCAGATATTACATTGGTAGCGGGCGGTAAAGCGAAAGTAGCTCCTGTAGCTCAGCCACAGCAGCAAGTAGCGCCAACACAGCAGCCAATTGCTAAAACAGAGGAAAAGCCGGCACAGCCTTTGCAGGAAAAACCTCAGGTTGCCACGCAGCCAACAGCGACGCCGACAACGTCAAGCTCTGGTCAGGCAGCAACAGCGCCTAAGACAGAGAAAGAAAATGCGTATTTAGATATCCCAGCATTTTTACGTCGTCAGGCTGATTAATAACTGTACGTAATTTGACAGCGTTCAAAATTATGTTAGCATGCATGGTCTGCATAACAGCAGGCCGTGATATGTAGCGCGATTATTAAGGGTAGTAGATGATTAGACAACGTACTTTGAAAGAGATAGTGAAAACAACTGGTGTGGGTCTCCACTCTGGTCGTAAAGTCACGCTTACTCTTCGCCCTGCTGCTGCTAATACCGGTGTTGTTTATCGACGCACTGACGTTAATCCTCCTGTTGATTTTCCAGCTGATCCTGAATCAGTTAGAGACACCATGCTTTGTACCGCTTTGGTTAATGAAGATGGCGTAAGAATTTCAACGGTAGAGCACTTAAATGCCGCTCTTGCTGGAATGGGTATTGATAACGTTATTATTGAAGTTGATGCTCCTGAAATTCCGATTATGGATGGTAGCGCAAGCCCATTCGTATTCTTACTGCAACAAGCTGGTATCGAGACGTTAAACTCTCCTAAGCGTTTTATTCGTATTAAAAAACCTGTGCGTTTTGAAGACGGTGATAAGTGGGCAGAATTTGTTCCTTATAACGGCTTTCGCATGGATTTTGAAATTGAGTTTGATCACCCTGCGATTGAAATTGATGAGCAGAGACTGCAATTCGATTTTTCATCTCAAGGCTTCATTAAAGAGATCTCTCGCGCACGTACATTCGGTTTCATGAGAGATATCGAATACCTACAATCGCAGAACCTTTGTCTAGGTGGTAGCTTTGATTGTGCTATCGTACTTGATGAATATCGTATCCTTAATGAAGAAGGTCTACGTTTTGCGAATGAATTCGTAACGCATAAAGTGTTGGATGCGATCGGTGACTTATACATGTGCGGTCATGCCATTATTGGTGAATTCCGTGCTTATAAATCAGGTCATGGGTTGAACAACCAATTACTTCGCGCTGTATTAGCGGATCAAGAAGCTTGGGAGTGGGCAACCTTTGAAGAGCAAGCTGGCTCTCCGGTTGCATTCGCTGACCCTAATATGGTCCTAGCGTAAGAATGCTCTTAGCGTAAACGAAAGAAACCAGACATCGAGTCTGGTTTTTTTAGCTCTCTACATTGCCCTAGAAGCTTTCTCTTTTCCTATCTTGTGCCTATAGCCTCGATTCAATTCTTAAATTAATCGTTACTCGACCAACCTCTTAAGCTAATTCGTTTTCTTAGCTAGCTGAGCTATACGCTCTAAACGTTCACGGATTTTTTGTGGTGCGGATTCAGCAACAATAAGTAAAGACTGAGCGGCATTCTCTGAAAGTGGCGCTCGTTGTATCGCTTCTGACTTTTCGTCCTGTTTGCGTTGTTGTTTATATAGGCTAGGGTTAATTTTTACTTCCAAAGAAATTAATCGAGCAAATCCGGCTGAACGTAAACGATTCAAGATCGTTAGACGGTCATAATCGAGCTTCATCTTTATTGAAGCACTCGCAACTTCAAGTAGTAAATGACTGCCACGCACGTTGGCTGCACGGCAATGTTTTACCACACTGGCAGGAAGGAATTTATGAAGCTCTTGATTGATCGTTAAGATCTCTTTTGCATGCTGTTGTATCTGATTCAATTTAGATTCAGAAAGTAGCTCTTGCGTTAAGGTGGGTCTGTGATCTCTCATAGCAGTCTCAAGCGTTGTGTTATTTCCATTTTAGAGCATCCAGCCAAATGGTAATAGGATTAAATGAGCACAATAGATAACCTATTTCTAAAAAAAATTAAGTGCGCTTCAAACAAATGACGCAGCCATTGGTCGTTAGTGATAAAATTCCTTAAACTATCGGCACTAATTATAACTATCGCCTTGAAATTACAACGTCTCATCACAATATCAGTGATACATGATTTATCTCAGTATCCTTAGTTTAAAACTGGTCGAGACTGAAGGCATTTAGAGTAGATCGCATTCGATCTAAATTTAGAGAGATTCATAGCAAATGATAACTAAGCTACTGACAAAGGTTATTGGTAGTCGCAATGACAGAACCTTGCGTCGCCTAAGAAAGATTGTAAAAGAGATCAATAATTACGAGCCAAGCTTTGAAGCTTTATCTGATGAAGAATTAAAAGCGAAAACTGTTGAGTTTCGCGACCGCCTAGAAAAGGGTGAGTCTTTAGATAATTTACTTCCAGAAGCATTTGCAACGGTTCGTGAAGCCTCTAAGCGTGTTTATGGCATGCGTCATTTTGATGTTCAGCTTATCGGCGGAATGGTACTCAATGATGGCCAAATCGCAGAAATGCGTACCGGTGAAGGTAAAACACTAACTGCAACGCTTCCTGCGTACTTAAATGCTCTCCCAGGTAACGGTGTCCATGTCATCACTGTGAATGATTACCTTGCAAAGCGCGATGCCGAAACAAACCGCCCACTGTTTGAATTCTTAGGTATGACAGTTGGTGTCAATGTTGCGAATATGCCGCCACCGGAGAAAAAAGAAGCCTATCTAGCGGATATCCTTTACGGAACAAATAACGAATTTGGTTTTGATTACCTACGCGATAATATGGCGTTTCGTAACGAAGACCGTGTGCAACGTTCACGATTCTTCGCCATTGTCGATGAAGTGGATTCGATCTTAATTGATGAAGCTCGTACGCCGTTGATCATCTCTGGCCCTGCTGAAGATAGCTCTGAGCTTTATGCAAAAATTAACACACTGATTCCGAGTCTTGAACGTCAAGAGCAGGAAGATTCAGAAGAGTACCGCGGTGACGGTCACTACACACTTGATGAAAAGTCAAAACAAGTACACTTAACGGAAACAGGTCAGGAATTCGTTGAAGAACTGATGCTGAAAAATGGATTAATGGAAGAAGGGGATACTCTTTACTCTCCAACTAACATTAGTTTACTTCACCACGTTAATGCAGCACTTCGAGCTCATGTACTGTTTGAAAAGAACGTCGACTATATCGTGAATGAGGACGGCGAAGTCGTTATCGTTGATGAACACACTGGCCGTACTATGCCAGGTCGCCGTTGGTCTGAAGGTTTACACCAAGCTGTTGAAGCAAAAGAAGGTGTGAAGATTCAGAACGAGAACCAAACATTAGCATCGATCACATTCCAGAACTTCTTCCGTCTGTATGAAAAACTGTCGGGTATGACGGGTACAGCTGATACTGAAGCATTCGAATTCCAGTCTATCTATGGTTTAGAAACGGTTGTTATCCCAACCAACAAACCGATGGTTCGTAATGATATGCCAGACGTGGTTTATCGAACTGAGGAAGACAAGTTCAACGCGATCATTGAAGATATTAAAGAACGCGTTGCGCAAGGCCAGCCATCTTTGGTTGGTACGGTTTCAATTGAGAAGTCAGAACTTCTTTCTAATGCATTAACCAAAGCTAAAATTAAGCACAATGTTCTAAATGCTAAGTTCCACGAAAAAGAAGCTGAAATTGTTGCAAGTGCAGGTACACCAAGTGCTGTAACTATCGCAACGAACATGGCTGGTCGTGGTACCGATATTGTTTTAGGTGGCAGCTGGCAAGCGAAGGTTGAGCAGTTATCTAACCCAACTCAAGAACAAATCGATCAAATCAAAGCTGAGTGGAAAATCATCCACGATGAAGTTCTCGCTTCTGGTGGTCTGCATATTATTGGCACAGAACGTCACGAATCTCGCCGTATCGATAACCAGCTACGTGGTCGTTCTGGTCGTCAAGGTGATGCAGGTTCTTCTCGTTTCTACCTATCAATGGAAGACTCACTACTGCGTATCTTTACCTCAGATCGTATGGCAGGTTTGATTCAAAGTGGTATGGATGAAGGCGAAGCGATTGAGAGTCGTATGCTTTCTCGTTCGATTGAAAAGGCGCAACGTAAAGTTGAAGGCCGTAACTTTGATATTCGTAAACAACTTCTTGAGTATGATGATGTTGCCAACGATCAACGTAAAGTGGTTTATGAGCTTCGCGATGAGCTAATGAGCGCTGATAATATCAGTGAGATGCTTGAGCAAAATCGTGCAGATGTACTTACGTCGGTTATTGATGAGTATATTGCACCTCAATCACTTGAAGATATGTGGGATGTTCCTGGTCTTGAAGACCGTTTGAAGAAAGACTTCGATATTGAAGTGTCGATTCAAACTTGGCTTGAAGAAGACGATAAGTTATACGAAGAAGCGTTACGCGAAAAATTGCTTAACCACGCAGTAGAAGTTTACAAATCGAAAGAAGAAGCCGTGGGTGAAACTGTACTACGTAACTTCGAAAAATCAGTCATGCTGCAGACTCTTGATACATTGTGGAAAGAGCACTTAGCGGCGATGGATCACCTTCGTCAAGGTATTCATCTTCGTGGCTATGCACAGAAGAACCCGAAACAAGAATATAAACGTGAGTCATTTGAGCTATTTGAAGGTTTGCTTGATACGCTTAAATTCGACGTGATTACGATTTTGTCTAAAGTTCGAGTTCAACAGCAAGAAGAAGTTGAACGTATGGAAGCTCAAAGACGTCAGCAAGCAGAAGCTGCAGCACTTCGCGCTCAAGCTCAACATGCGACCGCAGAAAACCAACTTGCCGATAACAGCGAGTCAGAGCAAGAGGAAGGGCATCAACCTGTCGTTCGTGAGGAACGTAAAGTTGGCCGTAATGAACCTTGCCCATGTGGTAGCGGTAAGAAGTACAAGCAGTGTCATGGCAAAATTGCTTAAGCATATTGTGCAATAAAATTGAGTCGCGTAAGCGGCTCTTTTTTTATCTATAAAATATTTAACCCTCATAATTGAAGAATCAGAGATGAAACGAATTCATATTGTCGCCGGAATTATTTTCAATCGTGACAAATCAAAAGTCTATATTACTCAACGACCAAGCCATTTGCATAAGGGTGGCTATTGGGAATTTCCTGGTGGTAAAGTCGAAGCTGGAGAGAGTGTCGAAACAGCGATGGCTCGTGAGCTTGATGAAGAAATTGGTATTATCGTAACTAAGCAATCGCAGTTTGAGCATTTGGAATATGACTACTCCGATAAATCGCTCGAGTTCGATTTTATTGTAGTTCATGATTTTGAAAAAGAGCCTTATGGTAAAGAGGGTCAGTTAGGCCTGTGGGTGGACGTTGCAGATCTTGTTAAATACACTTTCCCTGAAGCAAATCGGCCAATCATGCAGCGAGTTATAAAAGAGTTTACCTAAGCCCTAGTCAAGATTAACGATTGTTGTTAGTTTATAGTGATAAGAGCTTAGTGTGAGTTAGATCAAATAATGGGTTGCCGTAACTGGCGGGCCAATTTTAAGGAGAAATAGTCAATGGTACGAGTTGCAATCGCCGGTGCTGCAGGCCGCATGGGAAGAAACCTAGTTAAAGCGACATTTATCAATCAAGATGCGAAAGTGGCTTCAGGATCTGAACGTCCAGAGTCATCGTTGGTCGGTATTGATCTAGGGGAGCTTTGTGGTGAGGGCAAGTTTGATATTGCGATTGTCGATAGCCTAGAAAAGTCGATTGAAGAATATGACGTTATTGTCGACTTTACTGCACCTGTAAATACTTTAGCCAATATCGAATTGTGCAGAAAGTACGGTAAGCAGATTGTTATTGGTACTACTGGCTTCTCTGAAGAAGAAAAACAGCAAATTGATACTGCGGCTAAAGAGATTGCCATCGTGATGGCGCCTAACTACAGCGTAGGTGTCAACCTTGTTTTCAAATTGCTAGAAAAAGCGGCTAAAGTGATGGGCGACTACTGCGATGTTGAAATTGTTGAAGCTCACCATCGCCATAAAGTCGATGCTCCGTCTGGTACTGCGATAGGTATGGGCGAAGCAATTGCTGGTGCAATGGGCAATGAGCTTAATGATGTTGCTGTTTGGGCACGTGAAGGGATCACAGGTGAAAGAACTAAAGATGAGATAGGCTTTGCGACGATTCGTGCAGGTGACATCATTGGTGAGCACACGGCAATGTTTGCAGATATCGGTGAGCGTGTTGAGATAACCCACAAAGCCACAGATCGAATGACGTTTGCTAATGGTGCAATTAAGGCCGCAGTTTGGCTTAATGAAAAACCAGCTGGTTTTTACACCATGACAGATGTACTCGGTTTGAACGATCTCTAAGTAGTGAGGTTCACTCTAGTGCTCTATATGAGTGCTAGAGTGTCATTCTGCTTAATTTGAGTAATTATGCGTTGTAGAACTTCAGCGCATTTGTCTTTTTTAATCCCTCCTACAAATTCCAAAGGCAATATTAGGCTTTTAACTGCTTTTTATTGTGTT
Organism: Vibrio lamellibrachiae; assembly: GCF_050337265.1. Lineage (NCBI taxonomy): Bacteria > Pseudomonadati > Pseudomonadota > Gammaproteobacteria > Vibrionales > Vibrionaceae > Vibrio > Vibrio lamellibrachiae. Next base: position 90,166 of record NZ_JAKJSU010000011.1, on the reverse strand, counting down.
TATTTTCAGTGTTACACCTTCTTATTGGGGGTAGTTGCTCAAAAGTACATGTTAACTCTGGTTGTTGAACGATTGCTTTTGGTGAACCAAAATTCTTGTCGCTTCTTTAGACTCTGCTGGTGATTATTTTGCTAATTTATCGGTTGTCGAATTGCCTCGGCGGGTAAAACTTATTATTTTAGCCGCTTTGCATGGGATATTAGTGCTACCCCATTAAAGTAGTAATTTATTAATAGTAAAACTTGACACAGGTCACAACCATAATTAGAATACCGCCAATTTGTCTAATTTCCATAAAAACGCTGTTTTTCAGCGAAAAGGAAGGTAGATTTGCAAATTAATTCATTTTTAATGCATTTTTATTTTGGAGGTTGCCTTGATTAAGTCAGCACTGCTAGTCCTAGAAGATGGGACAGTATTCCACGGTGAATCCATCGGCGCAGATGGTTCCGCTGTTGGAGAAGTCGTTTTTAACACCTCGATGACGGGGTACCAAGAAATCCTCACTGATCCTTCCTATTCTCAACAGATTGTAACCCTTACTTATCCCCATATTGGTAACACCGGAACTAATTCCGAAGACGAAGAATCCTCAGCGATTCATGCCCAAGGCCTCGTTATTCGTGATCTTCCTCTTCTTGCTTCAAACTTCCGTAATGAACGTTCTCTCTCTGATTACCTTAAATCACAAAATATAGTTGGCATTGCCGAGATTGATACTCGCAAGCTAACGCGTATTTTACGTGAAAAAGGCGCTCAGAACGGATGTATTGTTGCTGGTAGCAATATTGATGAAGCATTAGCGTTAGCTAAAGCAAAAGAGTTCCCTGGCCTAAAAGGTATGGATCTTGCGAAAGAGGTTACAACAAAAGAAGCGTACCAATGGAAACAGGGTTCGTGGACGCTTACGGGTGGTCTTCCTGAAGCGAAAGATGACAGCGAATTACCATTCCACGTTGTTGCCTACGACTTCGGTGCAAAACGAAACATCCTGCGCATGCTTGTCGACCGAGGCTGCCGCTTAACGGTTGTACCTGCTCAGACTTCTGCGGAAGAAGTGTTGGCGTTAAATCCAGATGGCGTATTCCTTTCAAACGGCCCTGGTGACCCAGCTCCATGTGACTACGCAATTGAAGCGACAAAAGTTTTTCTAGATAAAGGTCTGCCAATCTTTGGTATCTGTTTAGGTCACCAAATTCTTGCGCTAGCGTCAGGTGCTCAAACGGTTAAAATGAAGTTTGGTCACCACGGTGCAAACCACCCAGTGAAAGATTTAGATCGTGATGTTGTGATGATTACTTCACAAAACCACGGTTTTGCTGCTGATGAAGACACGCTTCCTGAAACTCTGCGCGCGACCCACAAATCACTATTTGATGGTTCACTGCAGGGGATTCACCGTACAGATAAGCCAGCATTTAGCTTCCAAGGTCACCCAGAAGCTAGCCCAGGTCCAGAAGACGCAGCGCCGTTATTCGACCACTTTATCGAACTCATTAAACAGCACAAAGCTTAATTCGGAGTAGTAGACAATGCCAAAACGTACTGACATTAAAAGTATTCTAATTCTAGGTGCTGGCCCGATTGTTATCGGTCAAGCATGTGAGTTTGATTACTCTGGTGCTCAAGCTTGTAAAGCACTTCGTGAAGAAGGCTACCGAGTTATTCTTGTAAACTCGAACCCTGCGACAATCATGACTGACCCAGATATGGCGGACGCAACTTACATTGAACCAATTCAGTGGGAAGTTGTTCGTAATATCATCGCGAAAGAAAAGCCAGATGCTGTTCTACCTACAATGGGTGGCCAAACTGCTCTTAACTGTGCATTAGACCTAGAAAAATACGGCGTTCTTGAAGAGTTCGGCGTTGAGATGATAGGTGCTACTGCTGACGCTATCGATAAAGCAGAAGACCGTTCTCGCTTTGATAAAGCGATGAAAGCGATTGGTCTTGAGTGTCCAACTGCTGATACTGCTAAAACCATGGAAGAAGCTTACAAAGTTCAAGAAATGGTTGGCTTCCCTTGTATCATTCGTCCATCGTTTACGATGGGTGGTACTGGTGGCGGTATCGCTTATAACAAAGAAGAATTCGAAGAAATCTGTCGTCGCGGTTTGGATCTTTCTCCAACCAACGAACTTCTAATCGATGAGTCTCTTATCGGTTGGAAAGAGTACGAGATGGAAGTGGTTCGTGATAAAAACGACAACTGCATTATCGTATGTGCGATTGAAAACTTTGACCCAATGGGCATTCACACTGGTGACTCAATCACCGTGGCTCCGGCTCAAACGTTAACAGATAAAGAATACCAATTAATGCGTAATGCATCTCTTGCAGTATTGCGTGAGATTGGTGTTGAAACAGGTGGTTCAAACGTACAGTTTGGTATCAACCCTGTCGATGGCCGTATGGTTATCATTGAGATGAACCCTCGTGTATCTCGCTCTTCTGCTCTAGCGTCTAAAGCAACAGGTTTCCCAATCGCTAAGATTGCCGCGAAACTGGCTGTTGGTTTTACGCTTGACGAGCTAATGAACGACATCACTGGCGGTGCAACTCCTGCTTCTTTTGAACCAACGATTGATTACGTTGTTACTAAGATTCCTCGTTTTAACTTCGAGAAATTTGCTGGTGCAAACGACCGTTTAACAACGCAAATGAAATCAGTTGGTGAAGTTATGGCTATTGGCCGTAACCAACAAGAATCTTTACAAAAAGCATTGCGTGGACTAGAAGTTGGCGTTAATGGTTTTGATGAAATGGTTGATTTAGATGCTCCAGACGCACTAACAACTATTCGTCATGAACTTAAAGAAGCGGGTTCAGATCGTATCTGGTACATCGCCGATGCATTCCGTGCTGGTATGTCAGTAGATGGTGTATTTAACCTAACGCAAATTGACCGTTGGTTCCTAGTTCAGATTGAAGACATCGTTTTACTTGAGCAAAAAGTAAAAGCAGGTGGTTTTGCTGGTCTTAATAAAGAACTGCTGAATAAGCTTAAGCGTAAAGGTTTCGCTGATGCTCGTCTGTCATCAATCTTAGGTGTTGCTGAGAGCGAAATTCGTCGTCTACGTGACCAATACGATATCCACCCTGTCTACAAACGCGTTGATACATGTGCTGCTGAATTCTCTTCAGATACAGCTTACATGTACTCTACTTACGATGATGAGTGTGAATCAAACCCGACAGATAAAGAAAAGATCATGATCTTAGGCGGCGGTCCAAACCGTATCGGCCAAGGTATTGAATTTGATTACTGTTGTGTACACGCTTCACTAGCACTTCGTGAAGATGGCTACGAAACAATCATGGTTAACTGTAACCCTGAAACGGTTTCGACAGACTACGATACTTCAGACCGCTTGTATTTCGAACCAGTAACTCTGGAAGACGTATTAGCAATCGTACGCGTTGAGAAGCCAAAAGGCGTTATCGTTCAGTATGGTGGTCAAACACCACTTAAACTGGCTCGTGAACTTGAAGCTGCTGGCGTTCCAATTATCGGTACTAGCCCAGACGCTATTGACCGCGCAGAAGACCGTGAGCGTTTCCAAGTTGCCGTTGACCGTTTAGGCCTTCTACAACCAGAAAACGCAACAGTAACAACAATGGAGCAAGCGGTAGAGAAATCTCGTGAAATTGGCTTCCCATTAGTTGTGCGTCCTTCTTATGTTCTTGGTGGTCGTGCGATGGAAATCGTATACGATGAGCAAGATCTACGTCGTTACTTCAACGAAGCTGTGAGCGTTTCAAACGAATCTCCAGTTCTACTTGATAGCTTCCTAGATGACGCTGTTGAAGTGGATGTTGATGCGATTTGTGACGGTGAGCGCGTTGTTATCGGCGGTATCATGGAGCATATCGAGCAAGCGGGTGTTCACTCTGGTGACTCAGCATGTTCTCTTCCTGCTTACACGTTAAGCGAAGAAATCCAAGACGTAATGCGTGAGCAAGTTGAAAAGCTAGCATTTGAGCTAGGTGTTCGTGGTCTTATGAATACACAGTTCGCGGTTAAGAACAATGAAGTGTACCTAATCGAGGTTAACCCTCGTGCAGCACGTACAGTTCCATTTGTATCTAAAGCAACTGGCGCGCCAATCGCTAAAATCGCAGCACGTGTAATGGCTGGTCAATCTCTAGAAGCTCAAGGCTTCACAAAAGAGATCATCCCACCTTACTACTCAGTGAAAGAAGTGGTTCTACCGTTCAACAAGTTCCCTGGTGTTGACCCACTATTAGGTCCAGAAATGCGCTCTACTGGTGAAGTTATGGGTGTTGGTACAACATTCGCTGAAGCGTACTCTAAAGCTGAATTGGGTTGTGGCAACATTTACCCAGAAGGCGGTCGTGCACTTCTTTCTGTTCGTGAAGGCGATAAAGAGCGTGTTGTTGACCTTGCATCTAAGCTAACTAAACTTGGCTATCAATTAGATGCCACTCACGGTACTGCAGTTATTCTAGGCGAAGCGGGTATTAACCCACGTCTAGTGAACAAAGTACACGAAGGCCGTCCTCACATTCTTGACCGTATCAAGAACAATGAGTACACCTACATTGTGAACACTGCAGCTGGTCGTCAAGCGATTGAAGATTCTAAAGTACTTCGTCGTGGTGCACTTGCTGAGAAAGTGAACTACACAACAACGCTTAACGCTGCATTTGCCACATGTATGGCGCATACAGCAGACGCGAAAACTTCGGTTACTTCAGTACAAGAGCTACACGCTCAAGTTAAAGCAAACGAAGCATAATCTGATTCAGATTAAACAAGAACCCGCTCACTAGAGCGGGTTTTTTTATGCTTTAATTACACCTGCCTGTAATACCAGAGACGACTTGATGACTTCCCCTTCAATAATAACAACCCGTTCTAAGTATTTAGTTCATTCCGGCTGGTTCAAGTTACTGGATAGCTATCGGCGTGATCATCTTAGTGCTTTCACATTTGATATTGATGCGATCGAGGGGCGCTATATGGATGTTCGAAAAGCTAGGCAATATTATTTTGAACTGCAGAATGAGTCACACGATCATAAGTTACCCATAGCCGTCTCGAACTACATTGATCCGCTTACTTTTGGTAGTTACAGCCTTGCTCTTTGGACGGCACCAGATCTGTATACCTTGCTTAAAGTAGCTTGTGACTATTGTGTTGTCTTAGGCATGCCCATTGATTTGCAGTTCTATGAAAGCCGTCAAGGGAGTATTGAAATATGGATTGTAACGAATGAAGTAGGAGATAAGGACGGTTACGTTACTAATCGAGGTATTCTACTGTATGTGGCAATGCTATTGACGCTATTGAACCGGACTTGCCGCTCTCAACTAGAAGGGGTTGAGGTTCAATTAGACTCTTTATTTAGTGAAAATTCAGCAAGCTTTAAAGTGGTTGAGCAGACCTTCTCTTGTCATTTTCAATCTGGATATATATCGCGGAAAATTATCTTTCAGCGAAAGGGAATGTTCACACCGTTGAAAACATCTGAGCAAGATATTCACCGAGTAAACATGGTTCTATTACGGGAGCAGATGACTGAGCTTAGTACGAATAACATTATATTAAGGGTGAGAAAAACACTCGATAGCTTGAATGATCTCTCATTAGCAAATGTTAATTTTGTGTCTCAAAATATGGGTATGACGGCTCGGACACTTAATCGTAAATTGAATGAAGTCAGCACTCATTATCGTGTGGTATTAGATAACTATAAGCTCGAAAAAGCACTCGGTATGTTAAGTAAAAGTAATCTAAGTATTTCAATTATCGCCGAAAACCTTGGGTTCTCGGATGTGACGGCATTTTCTAGAGCATTTAGACGATGGACCGGCAATGCACCTTCAGATTATCGGTAATGATTGGGTAAAAGATAAAACTGATCTAAATCAGGCAATGTTTCGATGTCTTGATTAGTCATTATAATGTCTCAAAATGTCAGCTTTCATTTTTTGATTATTGTTCTAATAGCGGCAGTTTTTGGTTAACAGCCATATTAAATATTAGGGTAATAACAAGATGATGAAACAAGAACATCGAGTACTATTTGAGCCAAACAAAATTGGCCCAATGGAATTGAAAAACCGATACTCAATGGCGCCTATGGGGACGTTGGGTTTAGTAGATGGTGATGGTGCATACAACAAACGTGGTATTGATTACTACGTTGCACGTGCGAAAGGCGGTGTTGGCCTTATCATTACCGGTATCCATATGGCAGAGAACGAGTTAGAGCCATTGCCAATGCCTTCTCTTCCTTGTCCAACATTGAATCCAACGGCTTATTTGCGTAGTGCGAAAGAGATGTGTGAACGTGTTCATAGCCACGGTGCTAAGATCATCGGTCAGATCACAGCTGGCTGGGGCCGTTCAATGATCCCTGGTTTTACTCCTCCAGGAAAAGCAGTTGCCCCTTCAGAGTGTCCAAACCGTTTTGACCCTTCCATCATTCACCGTGAATTAACGACAGAAGAAGTTCAGTACTACATCCGTCAGTTCATTCAAACTGCTGCAATTATGAAAAAAGCAGGCTTTGACGGTGTAGAAGTTCACGCAGTACACGAAGGCTATTTATTGGATCAGTTTACACTTGAGTTCTTTAATAAGCGTACTGACCAATACGGTGGTTCATTTGAAAACCGTTATCGCTTTGCAGTAGAGATCATTAAAGGCATACGTCATGTATGTGGCGATGATTTTGCTATCACACTTCGTTACTCAGTGAAAAGTAATACCAAAGGCTTCGGTCAAGGGATCCTTCCTGGTGAAGAAGCAAAAGAAGTGGGTCGTGATTTAGATGAAGGTCTAAAAGCAGCGAAGTATCTTGTAGAAGCGGGTTGTGACGCGTTAAACGTTGATGCTGGTACTTATGATGCGTGGTATTGGAACCACCCGCCTAACTACTTTAAACCAGGAATGTACAAGCCATACTGTAAAGCCGTCGCTGAAGTGGTTGATGTACCAGTGATCATGGCTGGTCGTATGGATGAACCAAACATGGCTTCACGCGCTGTAAACGAAGGTGTGGCACAAAATATTTCTTTAGGTCGCCCATTGTTAGCAGACCCAGAGATCGTGAATAAGATTCGTCGTGGTCGCTCTGAAGAAGTTCGCCCATGTTTATCTTGTCACCTAGGTTGTTTAGGCCGCATGGCAGAAGTTGGCAACGTATCATGCGCAGTGAACCCTCAATGTGGTCGTGAAGAAGAGTACAAGCCAGAGCCGCTATACAAAAAGCAGAAGCTTGTTGTTATTGGTGGTGGTGTTGGTGGTATGGAAGCGGCACGTACAGCCGCGGACCGTGGCCACGAAGTGGTTCTGTTTGAAAAGTCAGATCGCTTAGGTGGTAATGTGATTCCTGGTAGCCAAGCACCGTTTAAACATGACGACGCAACGCTGCTAAGTTGGTATGAAGGCGAGATGAAGCGTAAGAATGTTGATGTTCGTATGAGTACCGCTGCAAATGTTGACGTAATTAATGCTGAGAAACCAGATACGGTTATCTTCGCGACAGGCTCTCGTCCTGTTGTACCTCAAAGCATTAAAGGTATCGATAAGTCTCAAGTGATCATCGCTGAAGATATGTTGATGCACCCAGAAAAAATCACCGGTCAGAACGTAACGGTTATTGGTGCGGGCCTTGTAGGCGCAGAAGCGGCTCTATGGATGGCTCAAGAAGGTAAGACGGTAACACTTGTTGATGCAGCAGATGACATCATCGGTGGCCCACACGGGACATGTTTCGCTAATTACTTAATGATGAAAGAGCTGTTAGTGAAAGAGAAAGTGACGGTGAAGACTTCAACCTTCTTGTCGCAAATTACGGATTCAGGTGTTGAATTGCACCCTGCGGATAACTCCGACGAGATTGAAGCTGTAGCTGCAGACCACGTTATCGTAGCTATTGGTTACCGTGCTGAAAACGATATGTTTAAAGAGTTAGAGACGAACCTAGATGTAGAAAACATCTACAACATCGGTGACAGTAAACAAGCTCGTACGATTATGACGGCGATTTGGGATGCCTACGAGGTCACTCGTTCTCTGTAGCTATTGATAATCAAAGTCTTAACAACAAAAAGATTTAACAAAGATAAGCATAATAATCTCCTATTAAGCTAATCACTTTGACGGTATTGGACTTACGCTGATACCGTCTTTTTTTGCTTTATTCAAAGAGTTTATGAACTGTGAATTATTTACCTAACGCAAAAGTAGGTAAAGATAAGTGCCAGCGGATCGCACCAAGACGAATGATTAAGGTGCAGCCTAAACCGGCAAGGAAAGCGGTCGTCGTGTCGAGTCCCATCAATAAAGCCATGGTATGGATAATACCGCCAACGATACAAGCCGTTGCGTAGACCTCACTTCTAAGAACCATAGGGACTTCTCGGGCGAGCATATCGCGAATAATGCCACCTCCGCAGCCGGTGATCACTCCCATAATGACGGCAACCATCGCCGAATCTTGATACATCAACGATTTTTCAACACCAATGCCAACGAATACAGCCAAACCGATAGCATCGCAAACGGGCAAGATCCACCAAGCGAGTCGTTTTGGTCGACGAACAATTAACATGGTAATGAGGCAGGTAATAAAGATAACCCAAAGGTAGGTGGTATCGGTAATCCAAAAAACGGGCGTAGCACCTAAGGCCATATCACGGATGGTACCGCCACCAATTGCGGTCACGCTTCCTAGTACAATTACACCAAAAGGATCCATTTTTAGTCGTCCAGCCAGTAGTACGCCAGAGATAGCGAAAATGGCGGTGCCAAATAGATCAAATAGATAAAGCGCCATGGAGTCCATGTTACAGATTACTCTTATTTAGTGGTGGAAAATTTCAGGCCGAAATTGTACGTAATTCTCCATCAAAACGTTAGCGTTTTTCTCGAATTGACTGTAAGTGTTCGCAGACTTGTTCGATAGCCAAAAGTGTTCTTGGTGTTGGTCGATTTAACCAGTCAGATTGAAGTGTCCAAACCGACTCATTTTTAATTGCAGGCAGTTGCTCTTGCCATTTTAGCCACATATTGCCATCGCTCATTGCGTGCTCAGATAAAAACAGTGCTTCTGGTTGAGCGACAACGACTTGTTCAATACCAACTTGAGGGTATGACGTTGGGCTCTTCTCAAATATATTTACTCCACCACAAAATGAGAAGACCTCACTAGGCCAGTGCCCCTGGGCCACGGTAATGATCGGTTTTTCGCTGAGCTGATAAAAATAGCGAACAGGTTCATCTACTTGATATTTATTCGATAACTCAGTGAGTTGCTTGCGAAATTCTTTAGCTTGATGATAACCGTATTCAGGGTTGTCGCTGTAGTGACTTAGCTGTTCGATATTGTCAGCAATATCATCAAGGGTTGACGTCGTTGAGTAGTAGATATTAAAGCCAAATCGTTCCAGCATCTCTAACTCTTTTTGCGGATTTCCTGATGGCCAAGCAATAATGAGGTCGGGTTGAAGTGCAATGATTCTTTCAAGCTTCATACCTTGATAGTTAGCGACTTTCTCAAGGCTTTGGACTGATTCGGGATAATCACTCATGGCACTGACCGCAATAAGTTTATCGCCAAGGCCTGCGGCGAAAGCTATTTCAGTTGCGTGTGGTGCCAAAGAGATAATGCGCTCTACGGGAGTTGAATCGATTGTTGTCGCTTGTACGGATAGAGAAAATAAAGAGCCAGAAGCGAGGTGCAGTAAAACAGAAATGAAGCGAGGCATTTAAAACCCTTGATAAATGATAAAAAGAACGGTGCTTTGAATAAGGACCCAAGCAAATACACGCCATGCAATGAGAGTCTGGATCTGTGATAAGTGGATTGCAGCAGGGGCGATACGTCCGCCTATTTTAGCTCGTACACTTTTACGTTTTTCATAGATAGCAGGGCCACCGAGTGAGAGTTCAAGCTTGTTTCCAACCGAAGTCAGTAGCCATGCTGGCCCCGGTAGTGGCCATGATGAACTTTGAGTCAGCATAGCTTTGAATGTATAGGTTGCTTTGTTTCCGCAGACAATAAACAGTGCGAATAGACGCAAAGGAATAAAATCCAGTACAGCAACGGCTCGAGTAACCGTGATTCCAAACGGCGAAAAGGTTGAGCGAGATGGTGACCAAGCCCTAGCTAATTCTGCGGATAAACGATACACCAACGCCCCTCCGCCTCCAGCAATGGCAAACCAAAAAAGAACGCATACGACATTGCGACCGTAGCCCATAATAATGGTCTCAGCACCTGCTTTCCCTAACCCTAAGGCTGATAAGCTGGTGGTATCTCGATTAAGCACAGGTGAGAGTAGTGTCCTTGCCCCTACTTTATCATCATGCGCCAGTGCTTTGGTTAATCCATTAGCCAGCTTTTCATTACTTCGCCAATCTATTGCCAAGAGTAATAAAGCAAGCTCAAACAGCTGCGGTTGCCAAACTAGCGGCTTTAACGCCCAAAGGACCAGTAGAGTCGGTATAACCATTAACAGCCAAGCCAGCGTACCGGAAATAAGACTTTGAGAGTAATTGCTATTGATATTCACCTTGTCAGCCAGTTGCTCGGCGAATTTATGCCATAACGTGACCGGGTGAGCTTCTCTGGGAATGGGGATAATTAGGTGGAATAGCAATGCTCCCCACATAACGAGGAGCGTTCCATTTGAATATAGCTGACTAAAAATTTCTTCCATGATATTTGTCGTTAATTACTCTAGCGTCAGTGACTCTTCAGTTTACTACTTAAGCAGTTGCACCATTTTAATTACCATTTCTGATGAGCTTTGCGCTGCTAATGGCAAAAACTCTTCAAAACTCATTGGTGACTCTTTATCTGCCACATCCGAAATAGCACGAACAACAACAAATGGAACGTTAAACTGATGACAAGTTTGTGCAATAGCAGACGCTTCCATTTCAACCGCAATCACCGATGGGAAATACTTGCGTATGAACTCTTGGCGCTCAGCGCTACAAACGAACGCATCGCCAGTGCAAATTAGACCACGAACGGCATGCTTATCTTCCATTTGTGTCAGCGCTTGCTCTGCGATATCCATTAATTTTTGGTCTGCGGTGAAAGCGGCAGGTTGACCAGCCATTTGACCAATTTCATAACCAAATGCCGTTACATCAGCGTCATGATGGCGAACTTCTGTTGAAATAACCACATCGCCAAGGTTAAGCGTTGAATCAAAACCACCGGCAGAGCCTGTATTAATTACAACATCTGGTTGATATTCATCAAGTAATACTGTTGTGCCAATAGCCGCGGCTACTTTACCAATGCCTGATTGTAAAACGACCACATCAACACCGTTTAATTCACCAGAGAAGAAAGTACAGCCAGCTTTGCTGACTTCTTTGCAGTTCGTAATGGCTTGCTTTAGGATGCTTACTTCTTGTTCCATTGCGCCAATGATGCCGATTTTCATGTTTGTTCCTAGTAAATTAATTAAAGGTGTTAAGCCTAAGTTTAACATGAAAAAATTCGACGCAAATAATCTTTAAGCGATAGGGTGAGGGTGTGGGCAAATTCAAGTTACCATATTCAGTTGCCATAGTTCTGAGATTCCCCTATAATCCGCGCTTCGCGTAGTGGCTGAATCAGAGATTGGCTGCTACAACTACAAACCTACTCTTATTAGGAGAGCATTATGTCTCTGAATGCAGAAACTAAAGCAGCAATCGTTGCAGAATACGCACAATCTGAAGGCGACACTGGTTCACCAGAAGTTCAAGTAGCACTACTTACTGCTTCTATCAACCACCTTCAAGGTCACTTCAAAGCTCACAAAGGCGATCACCACAGCCGCCGTGGTCTTCTACGCATGGTATCTAGCCGTCGTAAACTTCTTGATTACTTGAAAGGCAAAGACCTAGCTCGTTACCAAGATCTAATCAAACGTCAAGGTCTACGTCGCTAATAGTAGCTGCATAGAAAGTTTGTTTAGAAAGGGGCTATATGCCCCTTTTTTGTTGCCTGCGATTTACTGCTTTTGTTATATCTTGTCTTTACCTTCTTGTTTCTAAACTTCCCTTGCGCATTTATTCCAACTCAATCCCCATTTATTCTCGGTGATAGCTTATTTATTTTCGGTCAGAGAAAAGGGGAATAGCAAAACACCACTCATATGGTTTATACTACGCCTCGCCTGTAATGCTCTCGCATTTGGCAGATAAAATTGTTCAAGAATTACAGTCACAGATGTCGGCCTATTGGTCGCGACTATTCAAAAGCGATTAGGTTAATCAACTATTACCCTTAGTCTCTTTTCACTAGTCGCGATTGGTAATCTCTTGAACTGTCACTTACTTATTCTAAAGTTACTCTTTAGATCAAGGATATATAATGTTTGAAAAACCAGTTGTAAAGTCGTTTCAATACGGCAATCACACAGTTACTCTAGAAACTGGCGTTATCGCACGTCAAGCTACTGCTGCTGTAATGGCGACTATGGACGATACATCAGTATTCGTTTCTGTTGTTGCTAAAAAAGAAGCGGTTGCAGGTCAAGACTTCTTCCCGCTAACAGTTAACTACCAAGAGCGTACATACGCTGCTGGTAAAATTCCTGGTGGTTTCTTCAAGCGTGAAGGTCGTCCTTCAGAAGCTGAGACACTAACAGCACGTCTAATTGACCGTCCAATTCGTCCACTTTTCCCAAGTGCGTTTAAAAACGAAGTTCAGGTTATCGCTACGGTTGTGTCTATCAACCCAGACGTAAACCCAGACATGATCACTATGATCGCAACGTCTGCAGCTCTTGCTATCTCTGGTGCACCATTCAATGGTCCTATCGGTGCTGCACGTGTTGGTCACGTTGATGGTCAACTAGTACTTAACCCTTCAAACACTGAGCTTGAAAGCTCTAAACTGGATCTTGTTGTATCTGGTACTGAAGGCGCGGTACTTATGGTTGAATCTGAAGCTGATAACCTTTCAGAAGAAGAGATGCTTTCTGCTGTTGTTTACGGTCACGACCAACAACAAGTAGTAATCAAAGCGATCAACGAGTTTGCTGCTGAAGTTGCAACTCCTTCTTGGAACTGGACAGCGCCAGAAGTAAACGCAGAGCTTAAAGCACAAGTTGCTGAGCTTGCTGAAACTCGTCTTTCTGAAGCTTACCAAATTACTGAAAAGATGGCTCGCTACGAGCAAGTTGGCGCAATTAAGAACGAAGCAGTTGCTGCTCTAGTTGCACAAAACGAAGAACTGGACGAGCGCGAAATCCGCGGCATGCTTGGTTCTCTAGAGAAAAACGTTGTACGTAGCCGCATCATTGCTGGTAACCCACGTATCGATGGCCGTGAAAAAGACATGGTTCGTGCACTAGATGTACGTACTGGCGTTCTTCCACGTACACACGGTTCTTCTCTATTCACTCGTGGTGAAACTCAAGCACTTGTTACTGCAACGCTTGGTACACAACGTGATGCACAAATTATCGATAGCCTAATGGGTGAGAAGAAAGATCACTTCCTTCTACACTACAACTTCCCTCCATACTGTGTAGGTGAGACTGGTTTCGTTGGTTCTCCTAAGCGTCGTGAAATCGGCCACGGTAAACTAGCTAAGCGCGGTATTGCTGCGGTTATGCCTTCAATTGAAGAATTCCCATACACAGTACGTGTTGTATCGGAAATCACTGAATCTAACGGTTCTTCTTCAATGGCTTCTGTATGTGGTACATCTCTAGCGCTTATGGATGCTGGTGTTCCAATCAAAGCTTCTGTTGCAGGTATTGCAATGGGTCTTGTTAAAGAAGGCGACGATTTCGTTGTTCTTTCTGACATCCTTGGCGACGAAGATCACCTAGGTGACATGGACTTTAAAGTAGCAGGTACTAACGAAGGTATTACTGCACTTCAAATGGACATCAAGATCGAAGGTATCACTAAAGAGATCATGCAGATCGCTCTAAACCAAGCACAAGGTGCGCGTAAGCACATCCTTACTGTTATGGATGAAGCGCTTGGTGGTGCTCGTGATGATATCTCTGAATTTGCTCCACGTATCCACACGCTGAAAATCAACACTGATAAGATCCGTGATGTAATCGGTAAAGGTGGCGCAGTTATCCGTGCTCTTTGTGAAGAGACTGGTACAACAATCGAAATCGAAGACGACGGTACAGTTAAGATCGCTGCAACGTCTGGTGAGCAAGCTGACGACGCAATCAACCGCATCAAAGCACTTACTGCTGAAGTTGAAGTTGGTACTATCTACACAGGTAAAGTTGCACGTCTAGCTGACTTCGGTGCTTTCGTTACTATTCTTCCTGGTAAAGATGGTCTAGTACACATTTCTCAAATCGCTGACAAGCGTATCGAGAAAGTGTCTGATTACCTGACTGAAGGTCAAGAAGTAAAAGTTAAAGTTCTTGAAATCGACCGTCAAGGCCGTGTACGTCTAAGCATGAAAGAAGCGGTAGATAAGCCTGCTGAAGAAACTCCAGCAACTGACGCTGAGTAATTCGCTATACTTAACTAGGTAATTTAACCTATTGAGTATAAAGCATGTTATAAAGGGAGCATTATCGCTCCCTTTTTTATTATCTAAATTCCAGCAAATTCATGTTGGGCGACAGGAGTATCTATTTGTGAAATGGTTTCGTAGCGCCACTATCAGTGCAATTTTGTTGGTAACAGCGGGTTGTGCATCTACCTCTACAACTGATCAAGAACAGTGGATTTATCCACCTATGGCGGTGCCTCTGCAGGCAAGTGTCCAGCAAGAAGTTCAAATTGCTCGTTTAACTCAGCTTCTTCAACGTGCTGATTTAAAAGATGAAGTAAGAGCTAAAATGCATTATGAACGTGGCAACTACTATGACAGTGTTGGCTTACGTGATTTAGCTCGATTGGATTTCAATCAATCACTTTCATTAAACCCTGCACAACCAGATATCTTTAACTTACTGGGTGTCTACTTTACTCAAGTGGGTGAGTTCGATGCAGCCTACGAAGCATTTGACTCTACTTTGGAACTGGATCCTGATAACTCTTATGCGGAACGCAATCGTGCTATAGCGTTATATTATGGTGGACGTATTGATTTAGCGTTTGAAGAAATGTCTCAGCACTTTGAACGTGATACGAGTGATCCATTTGGCGCACTTTGGCTTTACATTATCCAGTCTGAATTAGATTATGAAGTTGCAAAAGCAGACCTGAAAACTCGATATGATGCTCGTAGTGAAGAGTGGGGCTGGGTTCTCGTCGGTTTAACACTCAATGAAATTTCAGAAGAAAACGCATTTAAAGCGATCTTAGTTGGCACGCGAGACAACACGTTACTAGCTCAGCGACTGACTGAAGTTTACTTCTATATGGCGAAGCGTCACCAACAAGACGGTGATTTTGCAAGTGCTATCTCTTTGTACAAGCTAGCATTAGCTGGCAATGTTTTTGAGTATGTTGAGCACCGCTATTCATTCTTAGAACTGAGCCGTATTTACAATCAAGTTAAAGCCGAACAGTTAGCCAAGGCGAAGCTTGAAGCTGAAACAGAGAAACAGGCCGAACAGCAAGCTAAGAGCGATCAATAACCGAACGTCCAATACGCTCTAAATAGAACCGTTTTTTACTGTAGCTACTGAAAGTAGTGTCGAGTAAAAAGCGGTTTTTTATTGTCTTTTATAAATTATGCATTATTATAGTTAGCCTTGCTAACTAAGTAACTTCGACTGTGCTAAGTGATAACCTAGAAAAAATTGAACGATTTGCTTCGAAAATATGGCGAGTACAGAGCAAAGCCGACCCTATTGGTCAGCTGAGCTTTAACGAATACGACTATTTGAAGGTGATTCAATCTTCAAAAGAAGCGATTCGATTAACGGATCTTGCCAGCGAGATGCAAGTCTCTAAACCTTCAGCGACCAACATGGTTAAACGGCTAGAGAGAAAAGATTTGGTTCAGCGCTTAAGCTGCCCTGAGGATGCGCGTTCAAAACGGGTCATATTAACAGAGAAGGCAATTGTTGGGTTAGAGGATGAAAGTCGAGTGTATGAAGTCATGGCACAAAAACTAGAGCTGAATTTATCCAATGAACAAGTAGAGCAATTAAATAGCCTTCTAAAAAAAGCGCTTAAATAAACATTTAATTATTTAGTTAGCTATGTTAACTAAATGAGATTGGCTCGTGTTAATGAACACGTGCTTCCTTAAATATATAAAAATTCAGTGAGAAGTCATTATGAGTAACAGCATATACCGTCAGTTCTGGCGTTATACGATCCCTACCGTAGCCGCAATGCTGGTCAATGGTTTGTATCAAGTTGTTGATGGAATATTCATTGGTCACTATGTTGGCGCAGATGGATTAGCAAGTATTAACCTAGCGTGGCCCGTTATCGGAACCATCATGGGTTTAGGGATGATGATTGGTGTCGGGACTGGCGCTTTTGTATCTATTAAGCAAGGTGAAAAAAAGGCATTAGAGGCAAAACAAGTACTCGCAACTGGGCTGCTTGCCTTATTTTCTCTTGCGCCAATTGTCTCGGTCAGTTTATGGTTTTTATCTGACGACTTTCTGCTGTTACAAGGTGGATCTGGCAATGTATTAGCGCTTGGTATCCAGTATCTAGACGTTTTGATTGTGACGAGCGTCTTTACGCTAGGGTCAATCGCGATGCCATTCTTGCTTAGAAATGATGACAGTCCGAATTTGGCGACAATCTTGATGATCATTGGTGCGTTAATCAATATCGTTTTAGATTTTGTATTCATTGCGTGGCTTGATTGGGCATTATTGGGAGCAGCTGTCGCCACTGGTATCGCTCAGGCAATTGTTACTGTATTGGGCTTGGCTTACTTCTTCTCAAAACGTGCAAAGGTTCGATTGACAGCGACTTGCTTGGTCATGCGATGGGATGCGTTACCCAAGATTCTCTTTATAGGTGCATCGAGCTTTTTTATGTACGCTTATGGTTCGATGATGGTTGCTTTGCACAATGTTCTATTTACTCAATATGGCAGTGTGATGTACATAGGTGCTTATGCCGTATTAGGTTATATCGTCACTGTTTATTATCTAACGGTTGAAGGGGTAGCCAACGGAATGCAGCCTTTAGTGAGCTATAATTTTGGCGCTAAGAAATTCGATAATATGCGTAAGCTCTTGAAAATAGCAATGGCTACCTCTGTTCTTGGCGGTATCGCGTTTATGGCACTACTCAATCTGTTTCCATATCAAACGGTGATGATATTCAATTCAGCTGATAATGAACTTATCGAAGCGGCTGTATTGGGTATTCGTTTACACCTGTTTGCTCTGTTTTTAGATGGGTTCTTAGTGGTGACCGCCGCATATTATCAGGCCGTCAACCGAGGCAGTAAGGCGATGTTTGTGACGATAGGAAATATGCTCATTCAGCTGCCATTTTTATACTTCTTGCCGAAGATGTGGGGAATAGATGGAGTTTGGATTGCTTATCCTCTGTCTAATATCGCACTTAGCTTAGTCGTGATTGTCATGTTATTAAGAGACCTTAAACAGTTTGAACACCAGCAAAGTGACATGGTTCAAGCGTAAGGAGCAAACATAAAAAAGGTTTAACATAAGCTAAACCTTTGAATTTATTTTTGATTGGCAAGGACGCTAATCAGATATTTTTCACATCAAGTCCTGCTAATTGATGCCAGTAACCATTGCACTGTTTATCTTGAATAGTCTGCGGCTTCTGACCGTGTTCGTTTGCTCTGAACTGATCGACATCGCTAAATGTGTCTAGACCAAGAGGGCTTAAACGCACCACATCAACTAACCCTTTCATACTTGGTAAGTCATTGATCAAGTTATAACAATACCCTGATTGTGTCTGAATGCCGTTTAGGTTAAATACCGTTTGGCCTTCTTGGCTGTCTACCTGCATACCAGTTGGATACTTAATACAGCAAGTTTCACAATCATCCTTTGCCTTGTTTTCTGCGCGGGCTGTAAAGCACCGTGCGGAGTAAGCGAGAGGCAAGTAACCGTGACTAAAGACTTCCACTTCAAACTGATTTCTTATGCCAATATCATCACACTGAGTAAGAACGTTGTTTAGCCAATCTCTTGATAGTTCAACCGGCATACACCAACGAATCATGCCCTGTTTTAAGAACAGCTTCAGCGTGTGCGCATTATAAGTATTCACTGCCGGGCCAACAACGAAAGGGGTTTTGTGTTCATGCGCAAGCTGTATTGCAGAGACATCATTCGCTTCAATCGCAAAATCTCCGTTATCAATATATCGTTTCATCACATTGACTTCGCTCGGCGCTTCCAACAGAGCCATTGTGGATAGTATAACCTGCTTACCACTGCCTGTTAGCTCTTTGGCAATATCAAACCAGTGGGCAGCTTTCATTTCACGACGCTTAGAGCAGACGGCCTCTCCAAGGTAAATGATGTCCGAAGAGCTCTCTTTCGCCTGTTGATAAAAACTGTCAACGTCTTGTTTTGGCCAGAAATAAAGGAGAGGACCTAGTGCATATTTCATAGTGTTTTCCATACTGTTCTCCATAACTGAGGCTCTATTGCCACTTACGGTGGTATGCACCCAACGTCGTTTGAGTACCTTCTGAAACGTTGGCAAGTGCTGCGTTCCAAGCGGCTTCAACTTGGTAGGCTTCAGGATTGGCAAGGTAGCGATCAATCGCTGCTCTCCATGTGCGAGTCACCTGTTCTACATAAGCAGGGCTACGCTGTCGACCTTCAATCTTTACCGAAGCGACATTCGCAGCAAAAAGCTCTGGTAACATCGATAAAGTATTTAAACTGGTTGGCTCTTCTAGCGCGTGATAAAGCTTACGCTCACCGTCAACATCGGCTTCAAATCTGCCTTTGCATAATGTAGGGTAGCCCGCGTTTTCACCCGCAGCATATTTATCAATAAGGATCTCATTTAAACGAGACTCTAGGCCAGAATCGGTCTCTTGCCAACGTACGTATTTAGCTGGGGAGCAGGCCCCTACTGTATTTGGTGATTCACCTGTCATGTACGACGATAGGTAGCAACGCCCTTCAGCCATGATACACAGGCTGCCAAAAGCGAACACTTCAAGTTCAACGCCTTGAGGGATGTTACGGGATAGCTGTTTAACCTGATGAATGGATAAAACACGTGGCAGAACAACACGCTTCACGTTGAAGTTTTGCTGATAGAAATTGATGGCGGCTACGTTAGTGGCAGACGCTTGAACCGACAAATGTAATTCAAGATCAGGGTATTTATTAGCCGCGTATTCAAGAACTGCAATATCGGCAACAATTAGCGCATCGACACCCAAAGCCGCGGCATTATCGACGGCACTCGTCCAACGCTCAAACCCATTAGGGTGTGCAAAAGTATTTAGTGCGACATGAATTTTTTTACTGCGGTCGTGAACATATTGCACCGCTTTATCTAATTTTTTTCCGGCAAAGTTAAGACCTGCAAAATGACGCGCATTCGTATCATCTTTAAAGCCAATATATACCGCATCAGCACCACAATCGATGGCCGTTTTGAGTGCAGGCAAATTACCTGCTGGGCATAGGAGTTCCATTGCTCAGTACCAATTTTTTCAAAGTGACCGCATTTTATGAAGAATTATGAATAGCGAATTTGATGTAAGGCAGGTTTCGGTGAATAAATCAGGTTTCAATGAGCAAT
This sequence comes from Vibrio lamellibrachiae, assembly GCF_050337265.1. Taxonomy (NCBI): domain Bacteria; kingdom Pseudomonadati; phylum Pseudomonadota; class Gammaproteobacteria; order Vibrionales; family Vibrionaceae; genus Vibrio; species Vibrio lamellibrachiae. Next base: position 70,521 of record NZ_JAKJSU010000011.1, on the reverse strand, counting down.
TAGTGACAAATAGCTAAATGGGGGTAGCGAGATCAGAGGTTAACTTTTATGTCGACGATTCTGGACAAAGAGCTCTTCAACTTCTTGCTTTGGTTGAGGGCGATAGAAATGGAATCCTTGTATTGAATGGCAATTGAGATTAGACAGGAGTGTCGCTTGCTGCTGTGTTTCGACACCTTCTGCAACCACAGACAAATCTAATGATTTACCAAGATTGATGATGTTTTCAATAACAGTAATCTGTTTTGGTAGGGTGTCTATATCACTGATGAAAGCGCGATCTATTTTAAGCTCATCGATAGGGAAGCGAGCCAAATAAGAGAGAGATGAGTAGCCAGTACCAAAGTCATCGATTGAGAGTGAAAAGCCTAGCTTCTTGATGGCGTTGAGCATTTGAATCGTATGCTCACTGTCACTCATTACGGCGCTTTCTGTCAGCTCAAAGGTAATACAGTTAGGATCAAGATCGGTTGAACGGAGTAGTTTCTCCATATAATCAATCAATTTAGGGTTTCCAAACTGCTCAGGAGATAAATTGATCGCCACTCGACCCGGTAAAATACCTTGAAGCTTCCAGCGTTTTACCGTGGCGAATACTTCACGCATGACTACTCGACCTAGATGCTCAATTAGCCCGGCTTTTTCAGCAACAGGAATGAAGGAAGATGGGCTGATATAGCCCTCTACCGGGTGCTTCCAGCGTATTAAAGCTTCAGCGCCGTTGATGCTAAAATCACGGGCATTAACCTTAGGTTGATACCAAACCTCTAAGCCATTTTGCTGGAGTGCTTTTTGTAGTTCGATCTCTAGCCATAATCTCATCCTAGCTTCTTTGTTCATCTGATCATTAAATTTAATCAAACGATTTCGACCACGATCTTTCGCTTCGTACATCGCAGTATCAGCATTTTGCAGTAAGATCCGTGCATCGTTACCATCACCAGGGTAGGCAACGCTACCAATTGAGCATGATAGGCGCTTACTAAAGTGGTGAAGATCAAAGGGTTGATTAATTAGACCAATAATTCGTTCAGCTAGGATCTCCGCCATTCGATTGTTTTCAGGTTGAGGCAAAATCAAACCAAATTCATCGCCACCTAAATGGCCAAGAATGGCTTGTTGAGGCAATAAGCGCTTTAGACGAGAAGAAACTTCTTTAATGACCTTATCGCCAATGTGATGACCTAAAGAGTCGTTAATGTTTTTGAAGTTATCGATATCGAGATAGAGCATGATGAGTGGTGTTTCATTTTGAATGAACTGCTCTAAACGTTTGGTAAAACCAAAGCGATTGAACGATCCCGTCAACGTATCGATATGTGCATCTTCTTGTGAAGAGCTAGAAAGCTGCTTGGAAGCGCTTTCAGCGTCTTGAATCAACACCAATTGTGATTTATTGCCGAGCACAATAGTGGAGTCAGCATGAAGTTGTACTTTTCTCTCTAAACCGCAACGAGGTCCGGTAAGACAAATAAATGGAGCGTCGGCAATGAGCGTGCTTAAAGGGGTGTTAAATACGGTTTTACTTTTTTCATCAACAAACAGTCGAGTAAGGTCTTCGCCTAGCAGGTCTGCGGTTGAATTCATCCCCAGCAAACGAATAGCCGATGGGTTAGCAGAGATAATACAGTCGTCTTCCACGAGAAGCAGTCCGTCAGGAAGAAGTGATGCAAGTGTTGAGTATTTACTTTCCGACTCTTCGAGAGAGCGAATTAAGATCTGTTTTTCAGACGTATCGATAGCATGAAAAACAATTTGCTCAACCTTATTACCATTGATGATAGGGGATAAGCTGAAGTGTAAGCTGGTATCAACATCTATCTCATGAAGCGTTATTTCTGCTTCAAGTGTTTCGCCTTTAAAGGCTCGGTCATAATAAGGTTTGATGTGCTGATAAAAATGACTCCCAAGAATTTGAGTATCATTCATACCAGTGAGTTCGTTTAACGAAAGACCTGCAATGTCACAGTACCGTTCATTGACCATACTGTAGCTATGCTGCTCGTCTAAGACGGCAAAAAAGAAAGGGCTGTGTAGTGTGATTTTTTCAAACCAGTGCTGTAATTGTTGCGCAGGCATCAATAACTACCAACTCTCCATTGCGTTTAGAGTTTCACAGATGTCGTGAAACATGAGACGATACATTAACTATACCCGTGATTCCTTATATGTAAAAGCTTCTGCTCGCTATAAAGCTTTTGTTCTATATAAAGCTTTAATGCTATATAAAGTAAAAAACACAATGTTGAGTTTTTTGACACATAACAGGAATCTGTACCAGTACATCAATTATGATGAAACATTATATTTACAAAGTAACGGATAACACGCGTGATAAACAAGATTCGTACTCAACTAGTTCAAAATGCAGCATCAATTTTGCGATCTCCAGTCCACTTTTTACCTCAAATTGTTCAAAAAAAAGCCTTGCTAGAAGCAATGAAAGCGGTCTTTAAAGAAGCGCTTGAAGATGGTGATTTTGAGTTTTTAGAAGATAAGTGGTTAAAGGTTGAAGTTCGCGATATGGAACTGTGTTGGTATATCAGTTATCAGCAAGAGAAATTAATTGTTGCGGATAATCCAGTCACCGAAGATGTGAGCTTTTCTGGAGACCTTAACGACCTGGTTCTTATTGCAGGGCGAAAAGAAGACCCGGATACACTATTTTTCCAACGCAGACTTTCTATTGAAGGCGATACTGAGCTGGGTTTGGAAGTAAAGAACTTAATGGATAGCGTTGATTTAGAACTTTTGCCTAAGCCGATGCAGCTTGTTTTAGCGCAGTTAGCAGACTTTGTACAAAAAGGTGTTCAAGCATCTGTGAGCAATAATGAGGTAGCCAATGCTTATACGAACTGAAGCTCCAGTTGATATTTTACCGATTGACCGTTTAGTCAAATCAGCCTTTGATACAGAAGCTGAAGCGAATTTGGTCATGAAACTTCGTGAGAATAGTCATCTAACGCTTTCGTTAGTGGCCTGCACCGATGAAGGCGAAGTGATTGCCCACGCAATGTTTAGCCCAATTGTCGTTGAAGGCGAAGATCATCACTGGCAGGGCTTAGCTCCAGTCTGTGTAAAAGAAGAGTATCGCAATCAAGGCATTGCTGAATCTTTAGTGAAAGAAGGGCTCTCTTCGCTACTGGAGTTTGGATACCCGGTATGTGTGGTGTTGGGTGATCCTAGTTACTACTCTCGTTTTGGTTTTGTAAGTGCTAGCCAACACGGTTTTCATTGCCAATGGGACGTGCCTGAAGGGGCGTTTCAAATAGTTGAGCTTGCGGACGGGCAATTAGCGTCGCGCTCTGGTTTGATTGAATATTGCCCTGAATTTAGTGAGCTAGATTAAGCGCTTTCTTTATTGGTTATATTTGTTAGGATCGACGCGTTTTTACGTTTCGCAGGTTACTGTCAATGTCACAAACTGAACTTCAATATTTGCAGGAAATGGGAATCGACACTTGGCAGTTAAGTCATCCTGAGCGGATAGAAGGCTATCAATCGCCTCACTTTAACTTACCATCTAGTTGTAAGTTGTTGTTGGTTTCCAGTGAGCGACCAAGTGGTGAGTTAGCCGTGATGTTCGAACGTGTACTCAAAAGTATTAAGCTTTCGTTAGATCAAGCGCTGCACATCTACCCTGAGCAATTAGCATCTTTAGGTGAGCATCAGCTTACTTGGATCTGGTATGCGGGTGAGGCGTCTGTAGAGGACGCCATTACAGCTAAAAAATTAGAATCACCACTCCTTTCATCAATTAATGGCCACAATGAGCACCGAAGAGCACTTTGGCAGCAAATTTGTTCTTACGAGTAATGATATAAATGTTTGAAATTATCCCTCTTAACGAGTCTCACCTAACGTCTGTTTTTTCAATTGAGCAGAGTGCTCATTCTCATCCGTGGGCTGGATCCATGATCCGTGATGTGAATAGTCGTGGAGCGTGCCATCATGTGATGCTGGTGGATAAGCAGGTTGTAGGCTATTTTTACGCGCAGAATATAGTCGGTGAAGTGACACTACTTAATATTGCCGTCGATCCTAAGTCGCAAGGAAAAGGCTACGGTAAAGAGCTAACAGAGTTCTTTTTAGAAATGTGTGAAAAAGCAAATGCTGAGAGTGCTTGGCTTGAAGTGAGAGAAAGTAATAAGAAAGCGTATCAGCTGTATGAGTCGGCAGGGTTTAATGAACTCGATCGACGAGTAAATTATTATCCAACCGATAAAGGTAAGGAAGATGCCATTATCATGAGCTATCTGTTCTTATAAAATTCAATCCGGTTATTTAGGGAGCGCTTTAACAACGTGTTCCTTGACCTCTCTTTCAGGCACTTGGTATAGGTTCTTCTCAAATCGACTAACCACTTCAGATGCAGGCAGTGGCTTATCAAATAAATAACCTTGGAACTGATCACAACCCAGTTGTTTTAAGGCATGCAACTCATATTGATCTTCCACCCCTTCCGCAATCACTTCCAAATTCAATCGTCTCGCTGTCATCACTATGGTGTCGACGATGGCCTGATCACTTTCATCTAGATGCAATTTAGTCACAAATGAGCGATCAATTTTAAGTACATCAGCTGAAAGTAGCTTTAGATATCGCAGTGATGAGTAACCAGTCCCAAAATCATCAATGGATATTTTTAGCTGATGCTCTTTAAGTAATGCCATCTTTTGAATGGCACTTTCTACGTTTTCCAGTAATAAGCTCTCTGTTATTTCAAGCTCTAGGTGTTCACCAGTAATGCCTGATTGAGAAAGCGCTTGAGTGATGTGTTCGACAAAAGAGTCTTTGGAAAATTGTAGAGGACTGATGTTAATCGCTAAACGACGAAAAGTACTAGGCAGTACGCCCTGTTTCTTCCATATTGAGTATTGATAACAAGCCTGCTCAATGATCCAATCACCGATAGGTAGGATTTGCCCCGTCTCTTCTGCGATAGGCATAAACACGCCCGGCGGTAGCAAGCCTCTCTCTGGGTGATTCCAACGAATTAGAGCTTCTACGCCGACAATTTGATGTTTCTCATTCACTTGAGGCTGGTAGTAGAGTTCAAGCTGATCCTTATTGAGAGCCTCATGAAGACCTTTTTCAATTTCCAGAAAAGATTCGACCTGAGCCTGCATTTCAGGTTCATAAAACATGTAGTTATTTCTACCTGAACCTTTTGCTCGATATAAAGCCGTATCCGCTTGGCGCAGGACATCGATATTTGTACTGCCTACCGAAGGGAAGACGGAGATACCAATGGTGACGGTACAATATAGTTGGTGCTCATCAATAGAGTAGGGGTTGGAAATCAACGCCAATAGCTGTTTTGCGATATCAGCGGCTTTGTCTGTGGTGAGGTGAGGAATTAAAATGACAAACTCATCACCACCAATTCTTGCAGCGATATAATCTTCTTTTAGCCAAGCTTCTAAGCGCTTAGAAATCGCTTTGAGTAAGTTATCTCCAATAGTGTGGCCCAATGAATCATTGATGGTTTTAAAGCGATCAAGATCTAGGTAGAACAAGACACCTGTTGAGTTTGTTCTATTTGCTTCGTCGATATAGTCACTCAATGTTTGTAGTAGTAGCGCTCGATTTGCCAACCCCGTTAGTGTGTCGTAGTAGGCTAACTGATTTAATTGAGCTTCAGCAGCTTCTCGTTGTTGCCATAAATTATGAAAAGAAACAGCAAGCTCTCCGAGTTCGTCGTGGTGTTTTTGGGCGGGAATCGGGACTGAACTGTCTTTATCTTGCAGCGACTTAACCCATGTAATTAAAGTGACAATTGGCTTAGAGAGTTTGTAGTAGAAAAAAGCCAATAAAATGGTAGTCAGTAGTATGTTTCTAATCAAATCAAATAAGATGGCTTGAGTCATCTTAGTTAAAAAGTTCTCGGCAATATTGGTACCGTTAACTGAGAAGCTTAATTGTCCAACGACCAGCTTTGAATTAGGTTGGTGTAGCGCTGTTTTATATACGGGAGCAGTAGGTGTTAAATAATCAGATAAAACTTGAATAATAGAGCTTTGTGAGACGATTTTACGTTCGTTCTCAGTTAGGGTGTCTCCAAAATCGTCAATTATTTCAACTCGATAAATGGCATTGTCCATCATGAGGCTTGAGGCGACTTGTTCTGCAAGTAAGTGATTGAGATGGTAAGCGGCTTGGCTGGCATTTGAGTAATTTTGTAGTAACTTGAATTGGTAGTGTTCTTCAATACGCGTTTGCTCTTTATGAAGGTCAACCAATATATGATAAAAACTAAAACAGAGCCCCAGTATCACAGATACTAGAAATACGGTTTTTGCTTGACGAAATGCGAGAGAATTTATCTGTTTGGATTTATACATAGCTACTTTAAGTTCCACCTACTTACTTAGTTATAGCCCATAATCATCGATAAATTAACAACAAAGCGCATTGAAAGGAATTAATCGTGCCTGTAGTCGGGCTTTAGTTGCTCAAAGTGCAAATATAAGCGAGAATATCGCGCAAAATTGAATCGAACTGCTAGCTCGGCACTGTTTCTTTGTCACCTTAGCTCACTAGCCCAAAAGAAGACCTTTTCATGTCAAATACTCCATTTATTGGTGAAGTTTCTAAACGTAGAACGTTCGCTATTATCTCTCACCCGGATGCGGGTAAAACCACCATTACTGAAAAAGTATTGTTGTTCGGAAACGCTATTCAAAAAGCGGGAACGGTAAAAGGTCGTGGCTCTAACCAGCATGCAAAATCAGACTGGATGGAGATGGAAAAAGAGCGTGGTATCTCGGTAACAACCTCAGTAATGCAGTTTCCATACAATGAGTGTTTGGTTAACCTTCTCGATACTCCTGGGCACGAAGACTTCTCAGAAGATACCTACCGAACGTTAACTGCGGTTGATTCTTGCTTGATGGTGATTGATGCAGCGAAAGGTGTCGAAGATCGTACTCGCAAACTGATGGAAGTTACTCGTCTACGTGATACGCCTATCGTTACCTTTATGAATAAACTTGACCGTGATGTTCGTGACCCAATGGAAGTGCTCGATGAAGTTGAAAGCGAGCTAGGTATGGCTTGTGCTCCTATTTCATGGCCAATAGGTTGTGGTAAAGAGTTCAAAGGTGTTTATCACATTCACCGTGACGAGACGATTTTGTATGAGTCTGGGCATGGTCATGAGATTCAGGAAGTTCGCACAATTAAAGGTCTAGATAACCCTGAGCTTGATGAAGCTGTCGGTGCTGATCTTGCTGAAAGTGTTCGTGAAGAGATTGAACTTGTTATGGGTGCATGCCCAGAGTTCGATCAAGAGCTTTTCTTAGCGGGTGAATTAACGCCTGTCTACTTTGGTACAGCACTGGGTAACTTCGGTGTAGATCATATGCTAGACGGCCTAACAGAGTGGGCTCCTGGTCCTCAAACTCGTCAAGCGAATGAGCGTGAAGTGGTCGCGACTGAAGAGAAGTTTTCTGGCTTCGTATTTAAGATTCAAGCAAACATGGATCCTAAACACCGTGACCGCATTGCCTTCATGCGCATTGTGTCGGGCACTTACAATCAAGGTATGAAGATGAATCATGTTCGTACTGGTAAGAGTGTCAGTATTTCAGATGCCGTTACCTTTATGGCTGGTGATCGTTCTCGTGCTGAAACAGCGTACGCAGGGGACATCATTGGTCTTCATAACCACGGTAAGATTCAGATTGGTGATACCTTCACTCAAGGTGAAAATCTGAAGTTCTCGGGGATTCCTAACTTTGCTCCTGAACTGTTCCGTCGTATTCGTCTTCGTGATCCATTGAAGCAAAAGCAGCTTCTAAAAGGGTTAGTTCAGTTATCAGAAGAGGGCGCTGTTCAAGTATTCCGTCCACTGCAAAATAATGATCTCATTGTTGGCGCGGTAGGTGTTCTACAGTTTGATGTGGTTGTTGCTCGTCTGAAATCTGAATATAACGTTGAAGCGATTTACGAAAGTGTGAACGTTGCAACAGCTCGTTGGGTTGAGTGTGATGATGATAAGAAGCTTGAAGAATTTAAGCGTAAGAGCCAAGCGAATCTAGCTTTGGATGGTGGTGATAATTTATCTTACGTCGCACCAACGATGGTGAACTTGAACTTAGCGAAAGAGCGTTTTCCTGATATTGAATTCCGAGCGACTCGCGAACACTAATATTCTTCATATTTGATACTGTAGCTGCGTTAACTACGCTCAGCTTCCCTAGTCACATAGTCTACTATGCTCCTAGGGTAAGCTTCGCTTGTTGCCTTGCTACAGCAGCAACTATTTTGAATATTTGGTTTAAGAATCTGCTTGCTTTAGATACAAAAATGCCGCTGTTTATTAATAAACAGCGGCATTTTTTCGTCTATCGGAAGGGGGTTATTTCTTCTTGGTGTTCTTTTTCTTAACGACCTTTTTCTTTACATCTTTCTTCTTTTTCTTGGTCGATGTTTTTTTATGTTGAGGACGCATCTCTTTAATGAAACGCTCTTTAATATCTTCATCAATATAACGAGCGACACGTTCAAGCATTGCTTGGTCGTGTGCTTCTACGATTGAGAGTGCGTTACCTTTTTTACCCGCACGAGCTGTACGACCAATACGGTGCAGGTAGATATCTGCTGAACGTGGCATGTCGTAGTTAATAACGTGGCTTACGTCAGGAAGATCGATACCACGAGCGGCAACATCGGTAGCAAGTAATACGTTCACAGAGCCATCGCGGAAACGAGCAATTGCGTTGTTGCGACGATCTTGTGGCATTTCGCCTTGGATCCATGCACAAGGGATCTGCGCTTTTTCAAGCTCGATACGCAGTTCTGCTAATCGTTCGCGAGTTTTCAAAAATACGATAGAACGTTCAGCTTGATCGGTTAGGATCTTTTTAAGTAGTGCGAGTTTGTGTTCCATGCTATCGGCACGGTGATACCACTGAGTGATCTTTTTGCGCTCACGGCGAGAAGGTTCCGCTGAAACTTCTGCAGGGTTTTTAAGAAGATCGGCAGTGAAGCCTTCAACGCCGCGACCTTCTAACGTTGCAGAGAATAGCAACGTTTGCTTACGCCAGCGACACTCTGCGGCTAAACGGTCTACGACAGGAGCAAAACCCATGTCCAACATGCGATCGGCTTCATCTAAGATTAGCCATTCAATAGCACGACAATCAAAACGCTCTGATTCAATGTATTCCATTAAACGACCCGGCGTTGCAACGACGATATCTTGAGTTTGAGCAAGAATGTCTGCGTGTTCTTGGTATTGCACACCACCAGTAATGGTAAATACGTTTAAACGTGTGTTTTTTGCCAGTGCACGCGCTTGATCGGCCACTTGCATCGCAAGTTCACGTGTTGGTACTAAGACCAAAACACGAGCTGGACCAGGCCTTTTACGAGGAAAGTCGAGCAAGTACTGTAGGGCCGGAATGGCAAACGCTGCGGTTTTACCTGTCCCTGTAGGAGCAGAGGCAAGAATGTCTTTACCGTCTAAAGCTTGTGGGATCGCATCTTCTTGAATTTGTGTTGGGCGCTCAAAACCCAGCTCTTCAATAGCTGTAATAAGGGTTTCGTCTAGATCAAGGTCAGCAAAAGTTCTGATCACTATAGTATCTCCACAAGCCGGTAGGCGTGTTATGGCAAAATTTAGGTCGGATATTATAGATGTATTAGTGATTATGATCACATGATATTTCTACATCTTTAGATAAAAGTTATGAGTTAAGGCGCGAAACGTAGCGCTGTATTGTCCATCGGCGTGGATGATTAACTCACTCTCTTCAGTCTCTCTTGCTACTTTACTTAATTCTATCAACAGCCTAGATGTGTTTTTCTTCTCGGTTGTTTTCACGTGACAGACACGTACAGCATGCCAATTTAACAATTTAGCCAGTTCAATAAATTGCTTTCCTTCATATAACGGCAAGATAAAACTGGCTGTAGCGAGAGGTGTTGTTAGGTCAAAACAGCGTTGAAGCAATGTTTGGTGATCCAGAGTGTCGGTATGTCTGGCTTTGGCTCGTTGATTGACTTGAGATTGCTCTCCAGAGTTGAAATATGGAGGGTTACATATAATCGCGTCATACATCGACTCCATGCTTGTCGCTAAAATATCACCTTCGATTAGTTCTAAACGATCATTCCACGGTGATTGTTGAAAGTTGTGTAGTGCACTTTCAATCGCATGCTGATCAATATCAATCGCTGTGACTTTTAGAGTTGAATTTCGTTGTGCACTCATCAGAGACAATAGACCGGTTCCCGTTCCTATATCTAGTAGGGTTTGAATGCCATCTAGCCTTGTCCAAGCACCTAATAAAACCCCATCGGTGCTGACAGGCATGCCTGATTGCCCACCGTAGATGGAAAACTGCTTAAAATTAAAGTCTTTAGTATTTAACGTGCCACTCTTCATGATTATTTTGCTTTCTAACTCTTTGTCGGTAAGTTTGTCTGTTGTTAATTTAATGTTTGGTTTTTTATTCTATTTGTTTTCTAACAGGTAGCTAAGTTGATCTTATTTATATTCTGGAAATTTATAATTAACCAGTGTTATCAACTGCCTTATTGTTGAAAGTGTAGATTAATATTGTGTTTTTTTCTTTAAGGTTGCCAATTGATAAGTGTTTCTTCATTATTCGCGACCAAATTAAAGTGTATTGTGCTGATTAAGCGCACATATGCAAATACAATATCGTTCAACATTATAGTAAGGGTTAGCTGTGAAGCAGACTTTAAAATTGACAGACATTATAGCCGTTGGCTTCATGCTGTTTGCTTTCTTCTTAGGAGCAGGCAACATCATATTTCCACCATTGGCAGGGCAATTAGCGGGCGAGAACTTAATGCCAGCGATGCTTGGTTTTCTACTGACAGCAGTAGGCCTTCCACTTATTACCATTATTGCCGTGGCTAAAGCGGGCGGTACATGGGAACACCTTACGAAAGATTTACCAGTACGCGCAGCAACAATTATTGCAGTACTTATTTTTATCATCATCGGCCCTGCTTTTGCTGCCCCTCGTACTGGTTTAGTTGCTTACGAGATGGCGATTCGTCCATTTTTAGCCGATGCTGCTCAATCTGATCTCGCACTATTCTCTATTGCCTTTTTTGCCATCGCTATGTTCTTTGCTTGGTCTCAAGGACGCTTAATTGATGTGATAGGTAAGGTACTTACGCCTGTTCTGTTCCTCGGTCTCATTATTTTAGCTGTTGCCGTTTTTGTCGATCCACAAGGTGAGATGATTGCTGCTCAAGGCGACTACGCGACACAACCACTAACCAAAGGTTTCTTGGAAGGCTACAACACGATGGACACATTTGGTTCGTTGATGTTTGGTATGCTAATCGTTGACGCTTTACGTAATAAAGGGATCACGGAGCGTAGCGCGACAGCTAAGTATCTTATTACATCTGCTTGTATTGCAGCGGCTGGTTTGGCGTTTGTCTATATCTCTCTTTTCTACTTGGGTGCAACAAGTGCTGTAGTTGCTGCGGGCGCAGATAACGGTGGCGCTGTACTGAGTTTATACGTTCAGGCTCTCTTTGGTCCTTATGGTCAGATTGTTTTGTCTGTGATTGTTCTTCTTGCGTGCCTAACCACCGCGATTGGCCTAATCTCAGCATGTTCAGACTACTTTAGCTCTCTTACATCTGTCTCTTATAAAAAATGGGTACTTATTATTGGCAGTATTTGTGCAACCGTAGCGAACGTTGGGTTATCTCAGTTGATCACACTGTCTGTACCTGTTCTCTTTGCGCTTTACCCAGTCGCCATTGCGCTAGTTGCGTTAGCATTTGTGCGTGACAGATTGCCAAACCCAGAAGTTGCTTATCGTGTTGTGGTACTGGTTGCATTAATCTTTGCACTAATTGACGCTGCGAAAGTAGCGGGTGTCGATGTTTCTGCATTGAATATGTTGCCGTTATTTGAGATTGGTATGGGATGGTTATTGCCTACATCTGCAGCCATCGTATCTATGTTCTTCATTGGTAAATCAGTTGAGCAAGAGTTAACGGAAAAGACCGCTTCATAAGCGTTTTTTTTAGTAACAATGAACAAAGGCTGATGAATACATCAGCCTTTTTTATTTCTATTTCCATCGGTTTTTTCTGTATCTTCATCACATTTTTGAGTAAACTTCTTCGGTTAAATTCTACTCATAACCGATGAGCTAAAATGTTTGAAATCAATCCTATAAAAAACCGTCTTCAGGATGTGTCTGAGCGCACAAATATCCTGAGGGGGTACCTTTGACTATGACGCAAGAAAAGAGCGTCTAGAAGAAGTAAATGCAGAGCTAGAACAACCCGATGTATGGAATGAACCAGAACGTGCTCAAGCACTTGGTAAAGAACGTGCATCACTAGAAGCGATAGTTGAAACGATCGATTTACTTGACCAAGGTGTTGAAGATGTCGATGGCTTACTTGAGCTTGCGGTTGAAGAAGGTGATCAAGAAACGTTTGACGAAATTGAACCAGAACTTGCAGAGCTTGAAGAGAAGCTAGGCAAACTTGAGTTCCGTCGTATGTTCTCAGGTGATCATGACGCGTCAGATTGCTACATCGATTTACAATCAGGTTCTGGTGGTACAGAAGCACAAGATTGGACTTCAATGATGCTCCGCATGTATTTGCGTTGGGCTGAAGCGAAGGGCTTCAAAACCGAAGTTATCGAAGTATCTGATGGTGATGTCGCCGGTCTTAAAGGCGCAACGATACGAATCTCTGGAGAGTATGCTTATGGCTGGTTACGTACTGAAACAGGCGTACACCGTTTAGTTCGTAAGTCTCCGTTTGATTCTAGTGGTCGTCGCCATACTTCATTTGCTTCTGCGTTTATCTATCCAGAGATTGATGACAACATTACGATCGATATTAACCCATCTGATTTACGTATTGATGTTTACCGAGCTTCAGGCGCGGGTGGTCAACACGTAAACACGACTGAATCGGCGGTACGTATTACTCACGTCCCGACAAATACAGTCGTTCAGTGTCAGAATGATCGTTCTCAGCATAAGAACAAAGACCAAGCGATGAAGCAGCTGCGTGCTAAGCTTTTTGAACTTGAAATCCAAAAGCAAAATGCTGAAAAACAAGCAAGCGAAGAAACAAAATCAGACATCGGGTGGGGCAGCCAAATCCGCTCTTATGTGTTAGATGATTCTCGCATTAAAGATTTACGTACAGGCGTTGAAAACCGTAACACTCAAGCGGTTCTTGACGGTGACTTAGACAAATTTATTGAAGCTAGCCTGAAATCAGGTTTATAAGCTTACACCGACAGATAGGGTCCTTTGAAAATGACTGATGCTACTCAAAACGAAAGCACACAAGAAGCTTCTTCACCTGAAGAAAACAAACTCATTGCAGAGCGTCGTGGAAAATTAGATCACATCCGCCAGAACTGTAGTGCTAACGGTCACCCGAATGATTTCCGTCGTGACAGCCTTGCTGGCGATCTGCAAGCTGAGTTTGGTGAAAAGAGCAAAGAAGAGCTAGAAGAGCTTAACCACATTGTTGCCATTGCTGGTCGTGTAATGGCTAAGCGTGGCCCATTCCTAGCGATTCAAGAAACATCTGGCCGTATTCAAGCATACGCAGCGAAAGACGTACAAAAAGTACTGAAAGAGAAGTACCAAGGTCTTGATATCGGTGACATCATTGGTGTTAAAGGTGCACTTCATAAATCAGGTAAAGGCGATCTTTACGTGAACATGGAAGAGTTTGAACTGCTGACTAAAGCACTTCGTCCTTTACCAGAGAAGTTCCACGGTTTAACTGACCAAGAGATGCGTTACCGTCAGCGTTACGTTGACCTAATCGTTAACGAAGATTCTCGTAACGCATTCATCGTGCGCTCGAAGCTTGTCTCTTCAATTCGTAACTTCATGAGCTCAAAAGGCTACCTAGAAGTTGAAACGCCAATGATGCACGTGATCCCAGGTGGTGCGACAGCGCGTCCATTCATCACTCACCACAATGCACTAGACATCGACATGTACCTACGTGTTGCACCAGAGCTTTACCTTAAGCGTTTAGTCGTTGGTGGTTTTGATCGTGTATTCGAGATCAACCGTAACTTCCGTAACGAAGGTCTGTCTCCACGTCACAACCCAGAATTCACAATGATGGAATTCTACCAAGCGTACTCTGACTACAAAGATCTAATGGATCTGACAGAAGAGATGCTAAGCACGGCTGCAATGGACGTTCTAGGCTCTACTTCAATGCCTTACGGCGACGAAACTGTTGAGTTTGGTGGCACTTACGCTCGTATGAGCATGTTCGATGCAATCAAGCACTACAACCCTGAGCATGCTGAGATTCAAGCACTAACAGAAGCCGATCTGCAAGACCGTGAGAAGATGGTAGCTATCGCTAAATCTGTACACGTAGACGTAGAAACGTTCTGGACATGTGGTCAACTTCTTGAAGAGATCTTTGGTGAAACGGCAGAACCTCAGCTAATTCAACCAACGTTTATCACTGGTTACCCTGCGGATATTTCACCACTGGCACGTCGTAGCGACAACAACCCATTCTTCACTGACCGTTTTGAGTTCTTCATCGGTGGTCGTGAAGTAGCGAATGGTTTCTCTGAGCTTAACGATGCACAAGACCAAGACGAGCGTTTCAAAGCGCAAGTGAACGCAAAAGATGCAGGTGATGATGAGGCAATGTACTACGATGCTGACTACATTACAGCACTAGAGCACGGCCTACCGCCAACAGCAGGTCAAGGTATTGGTATCGACCGTCTAGCGATGCTATTTACAAACACGCACACAATCCGTGACGTGATCTTGTTCCCGGCAATGCGTCCTCAAGCATAGAGTGATGTTTGCTAGAGTAATACTGATTAAGTAGTGCTTTGGGTAAGAAAATCTAATTGATGAAACCACCTTCATGGTGGTTTTTTTGTATCTGATTCTTATCACATTATTGAGTAAGAACGGTGTCTTATGAGTCTGGTTTTATAGTTTGTTTGAATGTATATTGAGTAAATAGTTGTATGATTGATTATTCGAGACCTAGTCTTAGTATTGAGACAGATTATCTCATCAAGTCTCGATAATGTAGCGGTTGATGTAGATTGATATGTGTTGCAGGGCTCACATGCGTGCAACTATAAATAAGAAATCAATATAAGGAACATAGTAATGGGTAGTCAATTCCGAATGGATTCTGTCCCTGGTTCACTTGTCGTTGTTGGTGGGACATACGAACCTTGGCTTTCAGTGTTGGAGCAAGTCGGATGGCGTTGCACTTTATGTGCAGATTTACGTAAGGCTGATGTACTCTTTAGTGAGACTGGACCATGTATTGGTATCGTAGATTTAAGTCATGATGAATTTAGCCTTAATGGTATTGCTAATCTAGTAAGTAAGCATAAGCAAGTTCGTTGGCTAGCGTTTATACGCGAATCTCAACTCAGTTCAGACACCATTTGCCAGTTCATTGTTAACTTTTGCATTGATTTCTTTACCTCTCCCATTCCTGACGCTCAGTTAATGAGTACGATTGGCCATCAGTTGGGGATGCTCAAGCTTGAGAAGAAAGTGTGGCCTAATTATGGTTCAACCAATGATATGGGCTTAATTGGGGATTCAATACCAATGAAGCGACTTCGCGATCAAATCAAGCGTATTGGTCCAACAGATGTATCCATTCTTATCTATGGTGAAAGTGGAACAGGGAAAGAGACCGTTGCTAGAGCCGTCCATAAAACGTCGGCTCGCTCTCAAAAAGAGTTCATCTCTGTTAACTGTCGTGCCATGTCAGAAAGGCGCATAGAGTGCGACCTTTTCGGTATTGATCAGGAAGATAACACTCAAATTTCAATGCTTGAGAAAGCTAACGGTGGAACAATTCTGCTCAATGATATTTTGACCTTACCTAAAAGTCAGCAGCTTAATCTATTACGATTTTTACAAGATGGAATGGTTGATACCCTGAAAGGGCAAAAAGAGGTTGATGTACGGATCTTGGCTGCAAACTCATCAGATATTGAGAAGGCGCTTATCGATGGTGACTTTAATGAAGAGCTCTATCATTACATCAATGTGTTACGTATTAATGTGCCAAGCATGAAAGAGAGGGCGGGCGATGTGGCCATTTTAGCTCGTCATTTCTTACAAGAGTACTCAAAAGAATTCAATGCTCAAGCCCGTAGCTTTTCTGAAGACGCTATCCGAGATTTAACACGTTATCATTGGCCTGGAAATATTAGAGAGCTGATGAATCAGGTTAAACGTATTGTATTGATGTCTGATAATGTCATGATTGGTGAGGCCCAGCTTGAACTGCCAAAACGAAACGATGGTAAACGAAGCTTAAAGAGTATTCGAGAGCGAAGTGAGCGAGATGCTCTGCTGCTGGTTTTAGAGTCTCATTCAGGGCAGGTATCAATTGCAGCTAAAGAGTTGGGCGTATCTCGTGCGACGATGTATCGTTTGTTAAACAAACACAATCTAATTACAGAAGATGCTGTGACTTAATAATAGTTCTCTCACTATAAATGCTGTAGATACAGCATCCTACTGAAGCCACGCTATAATCGCGTGGTTTTTTAATACCAATTATTATGTTGGTAAATTGTTATTGGTTTGGTGAATGTGTTGTTTTTGCCCCGACTCCTTTTAGAATATTAGAGTAATAAAATGTTTTTCGTTTAATTTATAAACAGCTGTTGAATTATTATCTCAATTGCATAGAATTTAACCGTGAGCAATAGCTTCACACCACACATTTCTTTGGATTTATTATTTAGTTAGGAGGTACAGATGAAACATTTATCAATCATTCATTTTGTTTGTACTTCTGTTGATCAAAATATGGCGATGGCCATAGATGCCTGTAATTTCATGATGGCATCAGATCGAACCAAATCAACTAAATAACGAATCCGTAACCTTGTTTTGGCTGCGGGAAATGGCAGCAAAACAGGGATCATTATATTCTCCCCAAGGCCACTTCCCCAGTTACGTTTATTAAACTGGAGAATTACTATGCGTCATTCAATTTATCTAAAACTTGCTACTTTACTTGTACGTGCTGATCTTCGTCGAGAAGAGCAAACGTGGAAGCGAAAACTGCGTCGAAGCACCTACGATATTCCATGGGAAAACACACATCTGTTACGTGATATTGGCCTAGAGTCTGATGGTCGCCCAATTGGTTTTACAGAGCCGGATGCAGTCAAAGCGGAACGTCGTGTTCGTCATCTTCGCCGAGTTTTAAGTGCGCGAATAGCGACGTAATCGATAGGGGTAGGCGCTTCACCTACCCCTAGCTATCAATGTTAAGGACAAGGGTTGGAATAAGTCGTACCAACCTCTTGTAAACCCTGAAGCAATTCATCACTAAGAACGACATCTAAACTATCAATATTCATTTTCAACTGTTCCATATTTGTTGCGCCAATAATGTTGGAGGCAACAAATGGGCGTTGATTTACGAAAGCCAGAGCCATCTGAGCAGGATCAACGGAGTGTTTGTTGGCAAGATCAACATACGCTTGAGTCGCCGCAATTCCTTGTGGTGTGAAATAGCGAACAAAACGTTCAAATAGGCTACAACGGGCATCTTTTGGCTTTTGGTTATTGAGGTACTTTCCACTTAAGCAACCAAACGCAAGTGGTGAGTAGGCAAGTAACTTCACACCTTCATAGTGGCTAACCTCTGATAAGCCGACTTCAAAACTGCGGTTGAGCAGGTTATAGGGGTTTTGTATGGACACTATTCTTGGCAAGTCGTGTTTTTCCGCAAGTCTAAGTAAGCTCATTACACCCCATGGTGTCTCATTAGAGACTCCGATATAACGAATTTTTCCTGCTTTCACCAGTTCTGTCATCGCTTCGAGTGTTTCGATAAGAGTTACTTCTTGTTGCTCAGGTGTGTCTGGGTAGTTTAATTGGCCGAAACAGTTTGTTTGTCGCTGAGGCCAGTGTAATTGATAGAGATCGATATAGTCTGTTTTTAGTCGTTTTAAGCTATCATCAATGGCTTGATGAATGTTTCTTCTATCGAGACTCATATTGTCTCGAATATAAGGTACGTTGCGCGGGCCTGCCACTTTAGTTGCCAAGACAACCTTTTCTCGTTTACCTGATTTATCAAGCCAGTTTCCTATATAGCTTTCAGTCAACCCTTGTGTCTTCGCCTTTGGGGGAACAGGGTACATCTCTGCGGTATCAATGAAGTTGATGCCTCTTTCAAGAGCATAATCTAATTGATTTGAAGCATCTGCTTGGCTGTTTTGTTCACCAAATGTCATGGTGCCTAAGCAGATCTTGCTCACTTCTAAGCTTGAGTGTGGCAATTTAGTGTATTGCATTGTACGTCCTTGTGAATCTTATCGGCATGCATCCAATATAAGTGAAACCAACTTAGGATCAAACGTATTGATGTAAGAATTCGCAAAAGTGAAGTCTTTGTCTAGAATGGTAATTGGAGTCTAGAAAAGTAAATGGAGTTACATATGCAAAAAAGACAATTAGATAAATGGATTCATGGCTTTCATAAAGACTCGTCTCAGACACCAAAGGTGTTTGTCATAGGATGTTCCGACCTCTCTCAATACCAAATTGCGGTGGAGTATAAGCACAAGCTTGAGCCGATAAAGCTTGATGAAGAGCCAATACACTTTGATTCTTTGGAGAAGGTGAAAGAGGAGTTAGTTAGACTCGGCGTGGATAAGGCATTTCTACGTTTACATAATGCGTATGATGAATTCGGTAGTGAAAATGGCCCCTTATACAATGATGAAGAGTTATCTTTAGCTACGCATTAAAGATGTCGTTAAATAAAGTACTGTTCAAGTAGGCTAGCTGTAAATTGGGTTCGTAGATAGAACCCTCTTGGGCGTGTTTTAATCGGTTTACCACTCGCTCCAAAGGCATCGGTTAAAACGCGACTATTAGCGGCTTTTGGTCTTAACTGTAAAACTTCTCCGTGTCTGGCGGTAATTTGCTCTACTTGACCTAAGACTATTAGTTCCATTAACTCTTCCCAATCGGCTTTTAGTTGCTGTTCTTCTTGTTCAGATGGAGACCAGATAAGAGGTGAACCTACTTTTCTATCCGCTAACGGGATCTCTCTTTCTCCTTCAACGGGTACCCAAAGCACGCGAGAAAGCTTATTTTTTACGTGACTATTTTCCCAACATAGCCCGTGCACGCCAATCAAAGGAGCGACGCAAACAAAGGTTGTTTCCAGTGGCTTGCCATTGTATCCGATAGGAATGCTCTTAAGTTCAATACCCAGATCTTCAAAATCTTGCTGAGGTTTGCTGCCAGCAGTTGCCCCTAAATGCCACTCTAGTAATTGACCTACCCAGCCTTTATCGCGCTTTAGGTTTTCAGGAACAGTTATATTGGCTTCTTCTGCAAGCTCTTGAAGAGAGAGCCCAGCAATCGCTTTAGCTCGGTCAAGTAGTTCGGGTTCTGAGGAGGGTTCGGGCTTCATAAAAAGTAAATAATAATGAATTTGGAGTCAGTAATGATATCAAATGTTATGACATTCGTAATGGAGAATAAATGATCATTAAGGTTGAAAGATCGTCGCTTGGTTACTTATCCACAGGTAAAAAGTGAATATACGGCAATAATTATGTTCATGTATAAAAAAACAGTGCTTTTTTGTTGCTAAAATGCTTGAAAAATTAAATTAACACCAAGTTTTAGATTGTTGATGTGGATAAGGTTGCTATTGGTTGATCTTTAACCATATTTGTTTTTGTGTGAAAATAGTAACAAAGGTGACATGGGATATATTGCGCGGTTATCTTTAACTTGTTGTTTTTCTGTGTTTATTTGTTGGTTTTGTATCGATGTTGATTGTTTTATAAGTTATGCTGAATGTTAAATGATCTGTTTCTAAAACTTTCTGCACATAGTTATTCACAGAAAAGGTGAATAAATGTGGCTTAGGTCTCATTGTTGTGTTGATAACTAGTTCTTTGCTTAATAGTTATCCATGTTCTCTGTTGTTACCAATAAATCACGTGCTAATCACACTAGTAAGTTTGCTCCCGTTGGGGATATGTGGAAAAATCACTGTTATTAAAGATTTTATTTGAGGTTGGCCAGTGATAGATGGCGATGGTTACCGCTTAAATGTGGGAATTGTAATCTGTAACAACCATGGTCAGGTCTTCTGGGCTAAACGATACGGACAACACTCATGGCAGTTCCCTCAAGGGGGAATTGATGAGGGTGAAACAGCTGAACAAGCCATGTTTAGAGAGCTGTACGAAGAGGTCGGTCTTACTAAAAAGGACGTGAAAATTGTAGCGACGAGTCGTCATTGGCTAAGATATAAATTGCCAAAGCGCCTAGTTCGTTGGGATTCAAAGCCTGTCTGTATCGGACAAAAACAGAAATGGTTTTTATTGCGCTTAGATTGTGATGAATCACAAATTAATATGCAGCGTGGTAACACCCCTGAATTTGATGGTTGGCGTTGGGTGAGTTATTGGTACCCAGTACGACAAGTAGTTTCTTTCAAACGAGACGTATATCGCCGAGCGATGAAGGAATTCGCCTCGATGGCTATGCCATTTAAAGAGCGAAAATTGAAAGGTAAACGAAAATTCCAAAGAGGGTAGAATAGACATGCTTTCTCAACTAAGGGAAATAGTTGAACAGGTTTCAAAAGTTGATGATGTTTATCAAGCATTTGATATTTTAGTTAAGCAAACATGCAGCGCTATGGAGACGGAGTGCTGTACTATCTATCTTGCCAATGAAGAACAAAATCGTCTGGAGCTCATGGCCACTCAAGGGCTAGAGTTTTCAGGCGATAAAATTCATATTCAATTCAATGAAGGGCTCGTAGGTTTAGTCAAGCGTAGCGCTGAGCCTATCAATATCGCCCATGCTTCTAAACATCCTGATTTCAAGCTCTTTCCTGAGTTAGGCGAACAGGTCTATCACAGCTTTCTTGGCACACCCGTTATTCACCGAAAAAAAGTCCTTGGCGTTTTAGTCGTTCAACAAAAATCCCCTAGACTATTCAATGAAATCGAAGAATCTTTCCTTGTTACCTTAGCTGCACAACTCGCGGTCATTATTGCTCATGCTCAAACGCAAGGGCACTGGAGCCTTTCTAAGAAGCAGCTAGCAACCGTTGGAATACCAGCATCTTCTGGTGTCGCAATTGGTGAGTTCTGGTGGGATGATGCTCAGCCACAGTTATCGGATGTACGACCTGCCTCCACCATCAATATCAGCCAAGAGCAAGAGTGGCTAATGTTAGCGATTGAAGATGCGCGTAATGATTTTGGTCGCATGAGAAAAAAGTTGCGTGGCGAAATCAATAAAGAAACACTCGCCATCTTTGATTTGTTTACCCACCTGTTAAATGACCCTATGTTGCGTAAAGATCTCAAAGCACAGGTTCAAAAAGGTGATAGATCTGACTGGGCACTGCGTCAGGTTGTGGAGTCGTATTCTAACCGCTTTGCTCGAATGTCTGATGTGTACCTAAGAGAACGAGCACAAGATATTCGTGAGCTTGGTCAGCGGTTATTGTATTTTTTGTACAACACCCAAAAAGAGCAGCAACAGTTAGATAGACCGGTGATATTAGTTGTAAGAGAACTTACCGCGTCGATTCTTGCCTCCATACCGAAAGATAAGTTATTAGCCGTCGTAGCACTTGAAGGTGCGGCAAACTCACACGCAGCTATTTTGTCTCGAGCCTTAGGTATTCCTGCTGTTATGGGGATTAACCTTAACCTTAAGGAGATTAACGGCAAGCGTGGCGTTGTAGATGGTTATAGCGGCAAAGTGTTAGTCTCGCCGAATCGACACTTATTAAAAGAGTACCGAGCACTCGCAAATGAAGAGCGCGAATTGACCTCAATGGTAAGTAAGAGGTCAGAAGAACCAGCAATAACGGCAGATGGGCAGCGGATTGAAATGTTTCTCAATGCCGGGTTAAGTGCCGATACTAATATTGCAATTAACCAAGGCGTTGATGGTGTTGGGTTGTATCGCACAGAGATCTCTTTTTTGCTTCAGCACCGTTTCCCCTCTGAAGACGAACAAATTCAACAGTATCGAAGTGTGTTAAATACATACCAGAATAAACGTGTTGTTATGCGGACTTTAGATGTTGGTGGAGATAAAGCCTTACCTTACTTGCCTATAGAAGAAGATAATCCGTTTTTAGGCTGGCGCGGTATTCGATTTACTTTGGACCATCCCGATATATTTCTAATCCAGCTCCGAGCGATGATGAGAGCAAGTTCTGATCACCATAATCTAAGTATTTTATTGCCAATGATTGCGAGCGCTCAAGAACTGGATGACGCATTACTACTCATTAATCAAGCCTACGAAGAAGTATCAAAAATTGACCCTAGTCTATCCATGCCCGAGGTAGGCATTATGATAGAAGTCCCTTCGATGTTGTATTTACTTCCTCTTATTGCGAATAAGATAGATTTTGTATCGGTTGGGACTAACGATTTAACTCAGTACTTACTGGCAGTTGACCGAAATAACTCGCACGTTGCTGATGTGTATGAGTCTATACATCCAGCCGTCATCATGGCGCTAAAGCATATCCATGATACGTGTCAGAATCTCAATCTTCCTGTTTGTGTATGCGGTGAGTTGGCCGGAGACCCGATAGGTTCTTTGCTATTAGTGGGGTTGGGTTACACCTCGTTAAGTATGAATACCTCGAATGTGGCTAAAGTGAAGTACTTGCTACGCCACTCTGATACAAACGAATTACAGCAATTTGCTAACAAAGCCTTGAAACATGCGTATGGCAAGGACATCTATACTATGATGTCGTCTCATTTTGAAGATAAAGGCTTTGCTGGGTTCATTAGAGCAGGCAAAAAATAGAGGTTGCTGTGCATATCGAGTTGTTGTTTTTATTAGTTTTGCTTGGTGCGTTTGTTGGCGTAATGGCGGGGTTACTAGGTATCGGCGGTGGGCTTATAGTTGTCCCTGCACTGCTCTATTTGCTTCCTTCTATTGGTATCGGTCCTGAAAGTGTCATGCTGGTTTCATTGGCAACGTCACTCGCTACTATCATTTTAACCTCTGGTTCTTCGGCTGTTAATCATTTAAAACTCGGCAACGTCGACATGGATATTATTAAGTGGTTGATGCCAGGCGTGGTTGTTGGTGGTTTTGTGGGAAGTTACATTGCTGACTGGGTACCTTCTGAATACCTACCAAGAATTTTTGCCGCTATCGTTACGCTCCTTGCTATTCAAATGTTGATATCAGTTAAGTCGACTCGTGTGAGAGAGATGCCCAGTAACCCTGTGACACTATTGTGTGGCTCATGCATTGGTGTGGTTTCAAGTCTTGCTGGAATTGGTGGGGGATCGTTGTCTGTTCCATTTTTGAGTCGCTATGGCGTCCAAATGCGTAAAGCGGTTGGTTCATCATCGGTATGTGGTTGTATGATTGCGATATCAGGAATGACAGGCTTCATTTTGCATGGCTATAGAGCAGAAGGCTTGCCAAGTTACAGTGTTGGTTATGTGTATCTTCCTGCCCTAATTGCGATAGCGTCGACTTCTATGTTTACCACCAAAATAGGTGCAAGACTCGCAAGCACTCTACCAACAGCGATGTTAAAAAAGGTATTTGCCTTATTTTTAATGTTTGTCGCTGGAACTATGCTGCTGTAATCTCGTCTCAACCTATAACTTATAACACTTTAGCGGACTAATACTTTTAGTTTACTAACTTCAATTAAAGAGTAATCGTTTATGTCTCAGGGGCTCATTCAATTTCCCAATATCGATCCTGTTCTTATTTCATTAGGTCCGATCTCAATCCGATGGTATGGGCTTATGTACCTAGTTGGCTTTGCCTTTGCTATGTGGCTTGCAAACCGTCGTGCAGATAAGCCAAACAGTGGTTGGACTCGTGAACAAGTATCTGACTTATTGTTTGCTGGTTTTTTAGGGGTAGTGATTGGTGGCCGAGTTGGCTATGTTCTTTTCTATAACTTTGAGATATTTCTACAAGATCCTCTCTATCTTTTTAAAGTTTGGACCGGAGGCATGTCCTTCCATGGCGGGCTTCTTGGCGTGATTAGTGCCATGTTCTGGTACGCGAAAAAGAATGGTCGAACATTTTTTGGTGTCGCAGACTTTATTGCACCATTGGTTCCATTTGGGCTAGGCATGGGGCGTCTTGGTAACTTTATGAATAGCGAATTGTGGGGAAGAGTGACAGATGCTCCTTGGGGGATCGTCTTCCCAAATGGCGGCCCTCTGCCACGTCATCCATCTCAGTTATATGAGATGGCTTTAGAAGGGATCGTGTTGTTCTTTATCCTGAACTGGTTCATTAAAAAACCACGCCCACTCGGTTCTGTATCAGGGTTATTCTTGGCCGGATATGGTACATTCCGCTTCCTTGTTGAATACGTCCGTGAACCTGATGCGCATCTTGGTTTATTCGGTGATTTCATTTCAATGGGACAAATTTTGTCACTTCCAATGATCATAGGTGGTGTTTTGATGATGCTTTGGTCTTACAAGCGTGGTCAATTCAACGATAGAACAGAAGTAAAGTAAGGATAAATCGTGAAACAGTATTTAGATCTTTGTCATCGCATTGTTGATAGTGGCACTTGGATTGAAAACGAGAGAACAGGGAAACGTTGTTTAACCGTGATTAACGCGGATCTTCACTATGACGTTGCCAATAACCAATTTCCTTTAGTGACGACTCGTAAAAGCTTTTGGAAGTCGGCTGTTGCTGAGTTGCTAGGTTATATTCGCGGCTATGATAATGCTGAAGATTTTAGAAAGTTGGGCACCAAAACGTGGGATGCTAACTCGAATTTAAATCAAGTTTGGTTAAACAATGAATACCGCAAAGGCGAAGACGACATGGGTCGTGTTTATGGTGTTCAAGGTCGCTCTTGGGCGAAACCAGATGGCGGGCATATCGATCAGCTACGAAAGATTGTTGATGATTTAACAAGTGGTGTGGATGATCGAGGTGAGATCTTAAACTTCTACAATCCGGGTGAGTTTCACATGGGCTGTCTACGTCCATGCATGTATAGCCATCACTTCTCTTTACTTGGTGACACACTGTACTTAAACAGCACTCAACGCTCTTGTGACGTGCCGCTTGGTTTGAATTTCAATATGGTTCAGGTCTATGTGTTTTTAGCACTAATGGCTCAAATCACAGGTAAGAAAGCGGGTGTGGCTTATCATAAAATTGTTAACGCGCACATCTATGAAGATCAGCTAGCCCCTATGCGAGATATTCAGCTTACTCGTGAACCTTTGAAAGCCGCGACATTTCATATCAATCCTAAAATCTCTTCACTAGAAGACCTTGAAACATGGGTAACGCTAGACGATTTTTGGGTCGAAGGTTATGAATGCCATGAAGCGATTAAGTACCCGTTTTCAGTATAAAGATACTTTGTCCTAAAGCCTGCTGTTGGTTTGATTTATAAAGCTTGATTGAATTAACCAAGCTTTGCTTTCAACAACAGGATGAGACGTAGATTGTCAGGACAGAGTAGATACAAAAAGGCCGCTAAACTGGTTAAAGTTTAGCGGCCTTTTTATTGAATGTGCTTTTGGTTTGTACCGATTATTTCTTACTATTCACTTTAAGCAGTTAGCGCAAGAACAGTACCAGGCATAACAATAAACACGCTTGCTAGGTAACCCGCAACAACCCATTTATTTTTCACTGCCATCTCTGCAATGAACTCTGAACCTTTAACCGGTAGCTCGCGAAGGAATGGAATACCGTAGATAAATACCGTAGCTAGAATATTGAATACTAGGTGTACTAAGGCAATTTGTAGTGCAAACACCGCAAACTCACCAGATACCGCTGTCGCAGCTAATAGAGCGGTAATACAAGTGCCGATGTTAGAACCCAAAGTGAATGGGTAAATATCGCGAACTTTTAGAACACCAGAGCCTACAAGTGGAACCATTAGGCTTGTCGTTGTTGAAGATGACTGTACTAAGATTGTTACGATTGAACCTGAAGCGATGCCATGTAGTGGACCACGACCTATTGCATTCTTTAGGATTTCACGCGCACGGCCAACCATCAGGCTCTTCATCAGTTTACCCATTACAGTAATAGCAACGACGATAGTAACAATACCTAGGATAATCAACATAACGCCAGCGGTGACATCACTGAATGTAGACAGCGGGCCTTTAATCGCACCAACAACGGGTTTAGTGATAGGGCTGATAAAGTTCAAGCCTTTAATGCTCATATCACCAGTGGCTAGGAAAGGAGAAACTAACCAGTGAGAAATCTTATCGAGAATGCCAAACATCATTTCTAACGGTAAGAAAATAGCAACTGCAAGCAAGTTAAAGAAGTCATGAATCGTGGCACTTGCGAAAGCGCGCTTAAACTCTACCTTACAACGAACATGACCTAAGCTAACAATGGTATTCGTTACGGTTGTGCCTATGTTAGCACCCATAACCATAGGAATTGCTGTTTCTACTGGTAGTCCACCAGCAACTAAGCCAACGATGATTGACGTAACTGTACTAGATGATTGAATTAACGCGGTTGCGATAAGACCGATCATTAGGCCCGCAATTGGGTGAGAGGCAAATTCAAATAAAACCTTTGCGTGCTCGCCTGTTGCCCATTTGAAACCGCTTCCTACCATTGATACTGCTAAAAGAAGTAGGTACAGCATGAATGCCAAGTTAGCCCAGCGTAACCATTGGGATCTTCCCACTGTTGGTGCCGCTGTAGAAGTAGCTTGGTTCATCATAGTTTTCTCCGTTGACCGTTTTAGTTAGTTTTGGTCTGTAGTTGAATCTGATAGCGATACTAGACCGCAAATATTTCACTATTATTACAATTCACTCAGTGGCTGTGATTTTTGTGATTCTGCTAGTTTGTAATAAATTCTGTACACTTTGCTTTTGTGTAAGTTAATGAATTTAAATTGTTTTATTGGTTTGTGGTGGAGGTGTGAACAAAGAGGGTTTATACAACTTTTTCATTGGTTTCTACCGTAAAGATGTCATATCTGTAATATTTAAAAACCACGAAATCGGAAAAACTAAGGGTAAGGTTTGCTAATTGGTGTTTTTTCCGAAATGACTATTTAACTTGTGGAATATAGTGATTAAAATAGACTGAACTGATTTTTAATTTGGTGAAGCGATGTACCATTTAAACTACAACCACCTTTATTACTTTTGGATGGTGTGCAAACAAGGTTCGGTGACAAAAGCAGCTGATGCACTTTTTTTAACGCCTCAAACGGTAACTGGCCAGATTAAAGCACTTGAAGAGCGTATGGATGGAAAGCTAACTAAGCGTAATGGCCGTAGTGTTGAGCCGACAGAACTTGGCCAGTTAGTATTTAAGTATGCCGATAGAATGTTTGGTCTAAGCTATGAAATGATTGATATCGTTAATTACAGCCAGCGATCAAATATGTTGTTTGAAGTTGGTGTTGCGGATTCTTTATCGAAGAATTTAGTGAGTAAAATCCTACTTAGTGCTGTCCCACAAGATAACAGTATCCATCTACGCTGTTATGAGTCGACTCACGAGCTACTGCTAGAGCAGTTATCTCAACATAAGCTAGATATGATCTTATCGGATTGCCCCGTAGACTCTAGCCAAAGCCCCGGCTTATACAGTAAAAGATTGTGTGAGTTCGATATGAGCTTCTTTAGCTATGGTGATAAAGGGATCTCATTACCAGAAGGGCTTGAGCAGTCAAAGCTATTAATCCCAAGTGGTCAAACAGCAATGGGGCGTAAAGTATTTCAATGGTTTGATCAGCATGGAATAAAGCCAGATATTTTAGGTGAGTTTGACGACATCGCTCTTATGAAGGCATTCTTTCATCAGCATAAAGATGTCGTTTTATTAGCGCCAACTATCTATATGAACGAAGTCGATGAGCATTCACCACTAACCTTAATCGGCACAATAGAAGATTTAAAAGAAGAGTATTACATCATTTTCGCTGAGAGAATGATTCAACATCCGGCAGTGAAAAATATATTTGATGCAGACTTCAATAGTCTATTCAAATAAGCCAATGTTATATGTGTAATGTCATACTTAATGAAATGTGATATTCGATATGGCTTGTAAGTTGTTGATAAGGCGATATCGTTATATTATTTATTGAATAGTGAACGATATGTGTATCACTGATCTTTATGAATGTGGAAGTATCTAATGAACTTAGAAGACATGGATAAAAACTCAGCTCAGGCAGTTGTATTGCTTAAAGCAATGGCAAACGAAAAACGATTGCAGATTTTATGTTTACTGCATACTCGTGAGCTATCTGTCGGTGAGTTAGGTTCCCAATTAGCATTAAGCCAATCCGCATTGTCTCAGCATTTGGCTTGGTTACGTCGCGATGGGCTAGTGAATACGAGAAAAGAAGCGCAAACTGTTTTCTATTCACTTAGTAGTGATGAAGTGAAAGCGATGATTAAATTACTCTATGGTTTGTATTGCGAGACAGACAGCTAACTTTAAGTTAGTTGTCCCATTCAATAAATGTAGTGCGCAGTAGTAGACTAAATAAGTAATGACTGTTTTTGAGTAAAAAGCCAGATAAGAAAATTTGGATATAAAAAAACCGGCAGAAGCCGGTTTTTTTTGTTCTCAAAGAAATCTAAGTTCTAATTAAAGAGCTTTGATTGCAGCAGAGAAACGAGCCTTATGACGTGCAGCTTTATTCTTATGAATAAGGCCTTTAGTCGCCATACGGTCTAGAAGTGGTGTTACTTCTACTAGAGCAGCAGCTGCTGCTTCTTTATTGCCTGCTTCAATAGCTGCAATAGTTTTTTTCATGTAAGTGCGCATCATAGAGCGACGGCTAGCGTTATGCTGACGACGTTTCTCAGCTTGGATAGCGCGCTTCTTAGCAGATTTACTGTTTGCCAAGGTCTAACTCCCAAAAACATAGTTCGGTGACAATTTAAGGGCGAGGAATATCCTCTATTTGCGCTTAAATGTCAAATAATTTGTGCAAAAACCAATCGAAGCCAAACAAGTTTGGTATGAAAAGGTTATCACGGTTAAGATGGCGTGGATTCTAACAGTATTTTTATACCATTGCTAATACTTATCTTCCGTTACTTTAGCATTCGTTAATTGTGATTGAAGATACAGCTGTATTGAACGTGGTGATTGAGGTTATTTTGAGTAAACGTCTTCTAAAATCAGGCATGATTGTCAGCGCAATGACGTTGATTTCACGAGTGTTAGGCTTAGTTCGTGATGTTGTTGTTGCTAATCTAATGGGCGCTGGAGCCAGCGCTGATGTTTTTTTCTTTGCAAATAAAATCCCTAACTTTCTACGTCGACTATTTGCAGAAGGTGCGTTTTCACAAGCCTTTGTACCGGTTCTAACTGAGTATCATGCTAAAGGTGATATGAATGAAACTCGACAACTCATCGCTAAGGCATCAGGTACGTTAGGCGTTATTGTATCTATTGTAACAGTACTGGGCGTATTAGGCTCAGGTGTTATTACTGCGCTGTTTGGTGCGGGCTGGTTTCTCGACTGGTTAAATGGCGGGCCGTCAGCAGAGAAGTTCGAATTAGCCAGCTTTATGCTAAAAATCACGTTCCCTTACCTGTGGTTTATTACTTTTGTTGCTTTATCTGGAGCCATTCTTAATACCCTAGGAAAATTTGCTGTCTCTTCGTTTACTCCTGTTTTCCTCAATGTGATGATCATAGGATCTGCTTGGTTTATCTCTCCAATAATGAGTACGCCAGAGATCGGTCTAGCGATTGGCGTCTTTCTTGGCGGTCTGGTTCAGTTTTTGTTTCAACTGCCTTTTCTTATTAAAGCAGGAGTATTGGTCAAGCCTAAATGGGGTTGGAAAGATCCTGGTGTCGTTAAAATTCGAACATTAATGATTCCTGCGTTATTTGGTGTTTCTGTCAGTCAGATTAATTTGTTGTTTGATACTTTTATTGCGAGTTTCCTTGCTACAGGTTCGATCAGTTGGCTCTATTACTCGGATCGCTTGCTTGAGTTTCCATTAGGGCTTTTTGGAATAGCGATTGCTACTGTGATTTTGCCGGCCCTATCAAGAAAACATGTGGATGCTCAAAGTGATGGCTTTGCCCAAACGATGGACTGGGGCGTTCGTATGGTGACACTGCTTGGTGTGCCCGCAATGCTTGGTTTGATGGTGCTAGCTAAGCCCATGCTGATGGTGCTATTTATGCGTGGTGAATTTACCCCTCATGATGTACACCAAGCATCATTGTCACTGTTTGCTTACGCTTCAGGGCTGCTTAACTTTATGCTGATTAAAGTATTAGCACCGGGCTACTATTCTAGGCAAGATACAAAGACTCCCGTGAAGTACGGGATCATAGCGATGGTCACTAACATGGTATTTAATGCTATTTTTGCTTGGCACTACGGTTACGTCGGATTAGCGATGGCGACGGCTCTGTCCGCTTTTGTCAATATGGCACTGCTTTATCGTGGTCTTCATATATCCAATGTTTATAAAGTTACGAAAAAAACCATAGTCTTTATGAGCAAGCTAGTGGTGGCAGGAACAGCCATGGTCGCTGTTTTATTATGGCACCTTGAAGATATGTCATTGTGGTTAACTTGGGCATTTAGTGAACGGGTGATGATGTTAGCGCTGGCTATTGCTATAGGAGCAAGCGTATATGTTTTTGTGTTACTCGCATTAGGCATTCGCTTAAAAGATGTAAAAGCAGCGACAGAGTGAACTTGATTAGTATATAATCCGTCGGTTTCACGCATAGTAATTGATAAATAGGTATTTAGTTAATCCCAATGGAATTAATTCGTGGTATTCACAATATTAAGCCTCAACATAAAGGTTGTGTCTTAACGATTGGTAACTTTGATGGTGTTCATTTAGGCCATCAACAAGTCTTAGAGCAAGTGAGCAAAAAAGCGAACGCTCTCGATCTACCCTCTGTTGTGATGACATTTGAACCACAGCCAATGGAGTTGTTTAGTAAAGACAGAGCGCCAGCTCGTTTAACTCGTTTAAGAGATAAATTTGTTCAGCTAAGCAAGCTAAATATAGATCGATTACTGTGTGTTAATTTTAACGACTACTTTGCATCATTGTCTGCAGAAGCATTTATTCGAGACTTACTGGTTGCCAAGCTTGGTGTTAAATACTTAGTTGTTGGTGATGACTTTTGCTTTGGGAAAGGGCGCACTGGCGACTTTGCTATGTTGCAAAAAGCAGGTCAACAATTTGGTTTTGATGTTGTAAGCACGAATAGTTTCTGTGTGCAGCAACAACGTGTAAGCAGCACCGCAATTCGTAATGCACTGGCTGATGATTCATTAGATGCCGCCAGTCATATGTTAGGGCGTGATTACAGTATTAGTGGTCGAGTGTCGCACGGACGAAAGCTAGGGAGAACGATTGGTTTCCCTACTGCCAATATTCCACTTAAGCGATGCGTATCACCAGTTTCAGGCGTTTATGTTGTCGAAGCATTAGGTCTGGGAAATAAAAAAATTGGTGGTGTGGCGAATATCGGTCAAAGACCTACGGTTAATGGTATTCGTCAGCAATTAGAAGTGCACTTGTTTGACTTTAATGGCAATTTATATGGCCAGCAGTTAGAAGTGTTACTGTTACACAAGCTCAGAAATGAGCATAAGTTTGAGTCATTTGAACAGCTCAAACAACAAATAGAATTGGATGCTGAAGCCGCAAGGGTGTGGTTGCTTCAGCTCAATCGTTAATCGGTTTATTCCACCGAATAACATAATGTCTAACTTCGCCCAATATAACGGAATTAAGAATCGATGAGTGATTACAAAAATACCCTGAACTTACCAGAAACAGGGTTTCCAATGCGCGGTAATCTAGCAAACCGCGAACCTGAAATGCTAAAGCGTTGGTATAAAGAAGATCTTTACGGTGAGATTCGTAAAGCTAAGAAAGGCAAAAAGTCGTTCATTTTGCATGACGGCCCTCCGTACGCTAACGGTGACATTCATATTGGTCATGCACTAAATAAGATTCTTAAAGACATTATTGTTAAATCAAAAACACTGTCTGGCTTTGATGCACCATATATTCCTGGTTGGGACTGTCACGGTCTACCAATCGAGCTGATGGTAGAGAAAAAGAAAGGCAAGCCTGGTCAAAAGATCTCTGCTTCAGATTTCCGCGAAGAGTGTCGTAAATACGCAGCTAAGCAAGTTGAAGGTCAAAAAGAGAGCTTCAAGCGTCTTGGCATCATGGGCGAATGGGAAAAACCCTACCGCACTATGGATTTCGGCACTGAAGCGAACATCATTCGTGCATTAGGTAAAATTGCAGACAACGGTCACCTGCTAAAAGGTTTCAAACCTGTTCACTGGTGTACAGACTGTGGAAGTGCACTTGCTGAAGCGGAAGTTGAATACAAAGACAAAGTATCACCATCGATTGATGTGAAATTTGCAGCGGCTGATGAAGCGGCTCTAATTAACAAGTTCACATTGGCAAACGAACACGTAGGCCAAGGTGATATTTCAGTCGTGATCTGGACAACAACACCTTGGACACTACCAGCAAACCGTGCGGTGTGTTTACGTGATGACCTAGAATACGTTTTAATTCAAGTAGAAGCGAAAGGCGAGCAACAAGAACAGCGTCTTATCGTTGCTTCTGAGCTAGCTAAAGATGTTATGGATCGTGCAGGTATCGAGCATTACCACAATCTTGGTTTTGCATCAGGTGCTGAACTTGAGTTGATGCAATTCAACCATCCGTTCTATGATTTTACAGTGCCAGCTATTTTAGGCGAGCATGTAACAACAGATGCAGGTACAGGTGTTGTTCATACAGCTCCGGGCCACGGTCAAGAAGATTTCGTGGTTGGTAAACAGTACGATCTTGAAGTTGCAAACCCAGTTGGCTCTAATGGTGTCTACTTACCAGATACTGAGCTATTTGCAGGTCAACACGTATTTAAAGCGAACGACTCTGTACTTGAGGTATTGAAAGAAAAAGGTGCGCTTTTACATCATCACGCGTACGAGCACAGCTACCCACATTGCTGGAGACACAAAACGCCAATCATCTTCCGCGCGACACCACAGTGGTTCATCTCAATGGATCAAGCTGGCCTACGTGCAAAAGCACTTGAGTCAATCAAGAGTGTTGAATGGATGCCTGAGTGGGGCCAAAGCCGCATCGAAGGTATGATTGAAGGTCGTCCTGAGTGGTGTGTTTCTCGTCAACGTACTTGGGGTGTACCAATTGCTCTGTTCGTTCACAAAGAGACGTCAGATCTTCACCCAGACAGCCCTGCTCTTATCGAAAAAGTAGCAAAGCTTGTTGAAGAAAAAGGCATTCAAGCGTGGTGGGATGTTGATGCCGCTGAGCTTATGGGCGACGCTGATGCTGAGAAATACGAAAAAGTACTAGATACGCTAGATGTATGGTTCGACTCTGGTGTGACTCACTACTCAGTTGTTGATGCTCGTGAAGAGTACAACGGCAACAGCGCCGATCTTTACCTTGAAGGTTCAGATCAACACCGTGGTTGGTTCCAGTCTTCTCTAATTTCATCTATTGCGATGAAAGATGAAGCGCCATACAAGCAAGTGCTTACACACGGTTTCGTTGTAGATGGCAATGGCCGCAAAATGTCTAAGTCTATCGGTAACGTTGTTGCGCCAAAAGATGTGACTAACAAGCTAGGTGCTGACATTCTTCGTCTATGGGTTGCTTCTACCGACTACACGGGTGAAGTTGCGGTTTCTGATGAAATCCTAAAACGTTCTGCTGACGCTTACCGCCGTATTCGTAATACAGCGCGTTTCTTCCTTGCTAACCTTAATGGTTTCAACCCAGAAACAGATTTAGTACCTGTTGAAGAGATGGTTGCACTGGATCGCTGGGCTGTTGGTCGTGCATTTGCTGCGCAAGAAGAGATTGTTAAAGCATACGATGAGTACAACACGCACGCGGTAACTCAACGCTTAATGCAGTTCTGTTCAATTGAAATGGGTTCTTTTTACCTAGACGTAATTAAAGATCGTCAGTACACAGCAAAACTGGGCGGCCACGCTCAACGCAGCTGTCAATCTGCGCTTTACTACATCGTAGAAGCTCTAGTTCGCTGGATGGCTCCAATCATGTCTTTCACTGCCGATGAAATCTGGAACGAAATGCCAGGTGCTCGTGATAAGTTCGTCTTCACTGGCGAATGGTATCAAGGTCTAGTTGATCTTGCTGAAGGTGAAGAGTTGAACAACGAATTCTGGACTGAGATCCAAGCGGTTCGTGGCGCAGTGAACAAGTTGCTAGAAGAAGCTCGTAAAGAGAAAACCATTGGTGGCTCACTACAAGCTGAAGTAACACTGTATGCAGACGATGCTCTAGTGGCTAAAATCAACAAGCTTGAAGATGAACTGCGATTTGTTCTTCTTACTTCTAAAGTTGAAATTAAACCTCTGACTGAAAAAACAGATACGGCTCATACAACAGAAGTTGAAGGTCTATTTGTTGAAGTAGCCGCAACCGAAGCTGAGAAGTGTGACCGTTGCTGGCACCACACTCCAGACGTTGGCACCATCGAAGGTCACGAGAAAGTGTGTGGTCGCTGTGTGTCGAATGTTGAAGGTGAAGGCGAAGTTCGTAAATTCGCTTAATTTGACTTCGTTCTGAGTATTAGTGAACTTTTTATCGTTATCATAGCCCCAGTATTAGCTGGGGTTATTTTTAGGAAGATTATGAGCGAACAAACGCTAACATTGAAACAATCTGGGGTTCGCTGGCTTTGGCTTGCGGTCTTAGTGTTTATTGCTGATATTGCTATCAAGTTATTTGTGATGGACGCCATGGGTTATGGTTGGGCAAATCGTATCGAGGTTTTGCCATTCTTTAACTTTCTCTATGTACATAACTACGGCGCAGCATTTAGCTTTCTAGCTGATCAGCCGGGTTGGCAACGATGGTTTTTCAGTGGCATCGCTTTCTTGGTGACAGGAATGCTGACTTACTGGATGAGTAAGTTACCTTCTACCGATAAATGGAATAACATCGCTTACGCAGCCATTATTGGCGGAGCACTAGGTAATGTTTTTGATCGTGTGGTTCATGGCTTTGTTGTGGATTACCTAGATTTCTTTTGGGGTAGCTACCACTGGCCAGCGTTTAACTTAGCGGATGCTGCTATTTGTATTGGTGCTGCGATGATTATCTTGGATGGCTTTCGTAAGAAAGACGAAGCTAAGAAATCAGAATCGAAATAGCTTGAGCTAAAGTTAATCTAACTGGTTCAGCCCTTCAAAATTGAAATAACCCTAAGCGCTATCTGTTGTTCAGTTAGCGCTTTTTGTTTACCCTGCATTTACATCACACACCAAGGAAGACACGAATCGTGGCAAGCATACAAAAAGACTCCGCAGTAACGCTTCATTTTACAATAAAACTTAATGACGGCTCAGTCGCTGACAGCACTCATAATATGGGTAAACCAGCCAAGCTAATTATTGGAGATGGTAGCCTAAGTGATAATTTTGAGCAGTGCTTGATAGGGTTATCTTCAGGTGAAAAGCGATCTATTGAACTAAAAGCGCAAGACGCATTTGGTATGCCTAATCCTGATAATGTTCATTACATGGATAGAGCGAAATTTGTTGGAGACTCTGAAGTTGAAGTCGGTACAGTCATGGCTTTTGCTGGACCTGATGGCGTTGAGATCCCTGGAATTATTACCGACATTGCCGGTGACTCAGTGACGGTTGATTTTAATCATCCATTAGCTGGGCAAGATGTGACCTTCGACGTAGATATTTTGTCTGTCGAGTAACTTGTGTAGAATAGCGACCAATTAAGAAGAACTCGCATGAGTAATGACATGAAAATCCTTTTAGCTAACCCTCGCGGTTTTTGTGCTGGTGTCGATCGCGCTATCAGTATCGTTGAGCGTGCGCTTGAAATGTACCAGCCTCCTATTTATGTTCGTCATGAAGTCGTTCATAACCGATTTGTTGTTGAGGGGCTTAAACAGCGCGGTGCTGTGTTTGTCGAAGAACTTGATGAAGTGCCAGACGGTCAGATTGTTATTTTCTCTGCGCACGGTGTATCTCAAGCTGTTCGACAGCAAGCAAAAAAACGTGAGCTGACCGTCTTTGATGCAACTTGCCCATTGGTAACGAAAGTTCATATGGAAGTGGCGAGAGCAAGCCGAAAACATATGGAAGTCGTGTTGATTGGTCATGCTGGTCACCCTGAAGTCGAAGGCACAATGGGTCAGTATGCGAGTGACGAAGGTGGCATGTACCTCGTAGAAGTCCCTGCTGATGTTGAGATATTAAAGAGCAAAGTAAAAGATGCGTCTCATCTTCACTATGTAAGCCAAACAACGCTTTCGGTTGATGAAACCGCTGACGTTATTGATGAGCTTCGCCGTGTATTCCCAGACATTCAGGGGCCACGTAAAGATGATATCTGCTACGCCACTCAAAACCGCCAAGATGCGGTTCGAGAACTGGCTAACGATGTCGATGTTGTCGTTGTTGTTGGATCAAAGAACTCCTCCAATTCTACGCGTCTTAAAGAGTTAGCAGAAAAACTCGGTACACCTGGCTATCTAACTGATTGTCCCGAAGATATTAAACCGGAATGGTTTGACGGCAAAGTGAAGGTAGGGGTTACGGCGGGAGCTTCTGCACCTGAAGAGCTTGTGGACCAGATATTAGGTCGTATCCAAGAGCTTGGGGCTACGTCAATTGAGAATGTGTTAGGAAGAGAAGAGAATATGTTCTTTGAAGTTCCTAAAGAGCTTCAAATAAAACAGATCGATTGATTTCAATATAAAGACTTAAGAAAACCCACTGAATTCAGTGGGTTTTTTATTACCAACTAGTAACTAGCAATAACCCGATCGGCTAGCTAAACAGTACCTCTAGGTTCTTGCGTTTGATTATAGGGAGTGCTCGAAGGTGAAAATCTAAGCTCCATTTTATTGGGTCAATTTGACAGAGCGCTAAGAAACCACCGGCTAGTGCAACGTTTTTATAAAAGTGAATCATTTGCCCTGATGAGTTTGGGTCAAAGTGAAATATGAATCCCGAGACGACTGAAAAAATTGACAAAATAGCCGCGATAGCGCGAGTCGAGAAGCCTAACAGTATTGCAAGACCGCCCCCCAGTTCTAGTAAAATCACCGCTGGTAACAAAATCCCGGGAATCGACATCGACTCCATGAAACCTTGCGTGGCTGAAAAGTTGTGTAGCTTTCCCCAGCCCGCCTGAATAAAAATAATGCTAAGTAATAACCTAGATACCAAGGTGGCAATATATCTGAGCTGTGTATTCATAATGATCTCCTAAAAATTTCTAGTAGCCTAGCGGAGGCGGTTTCTAGAAGATATTCTGAAAATCAGGACAGGTTATTTTGAATTTTAGTAGACACAGATTTACACAATTTTATCTCCTATTATCCCTCGTTCTACTGCTACCCTGATGGCACTTTAGTCAAAGAGTCTGAGTTATTGTGTTAAAAAAGACGCTTCCATTAGATACGTTACAGATATTAGATGCTCTCGATCGTGAGGGGTCTTTTGCGACAGCTGCTGTACGCGTTAATCGTTCTATTTCGGCGATAAGTTACCAGATCCAGAAATTGGAGGATGAGTTAGACGTATTGCTTCTCGACCGTTCTGGACATCGCGCAACCTTTACCAAGGCTGGAGAGTTTCTATTAGATAGGGGACGATTATTACTGAAGGCATCCGATGATACCGTGTCAGCCCTTAAGGAAGTGGCATCTGGCTGGGAAGAAACGCTATCAATATCTTACGATGGGATTGTTGGCCAAGAGCAGATACTAAAACTGGTAAAGATACTGAGCGATACATGTATTACTCAGCTTAAAACCAAAGAAGAGATACTGGTTGGAGGGTGGGAAGCATTAATACAAGAACGGACTGATATATTGATATCTTCACATCCGAGTATAGAACTTCCCGGTTCGATAAAGGTTAAAAAAGTAGGTGAGATAGAGATGATTTGGGTAGCTTCCAATTTAAGCCCTATATTGTCTGAATTAGCCCCGACTAATGATGCAGTAAGGAAGCAATACAAAGTCGTTGCGGTCGCTGACTCCGCCGTTGACGCGCCAAAAGCGACGAAAAATATCTTATACAATCAGCCGGTATTTACCGTCGGCTCGATGCAAGATAAATTGAGTGCTATTAAAGCCAACATAGGGATTGGCACCCTACCTAGAAACTTGATTAAACATGAACTTAATTCAGGGGAATTGATCGAATTTTGTTTGGCGAAGAAGGTCGATCTTGTCGTTGCTTGGAAACGCGCAGAGATGGGGAGAGCCAAGTCACTGTGTATAAAAACGCTCGAGTCTATTGCCGTTTAGAAAGAAAGGGCTCTACTTAGTAGAGCCCTTATTATTTATCGATTTCTAGCAATGAATTTTGAGGCTTCAGCTTGCTTACCTTCCTCTGTGGTAGCAGTAAACTTATGAACTCTCTGGCTATTCTTTTTATAAAAAAATGCTCTTCCGTTCTTATCGGTAATCTTATTTTTTTGCCCCAATAGTGAGCTCTCTATTTGAGCATTCTCAACAGGTTGACCATTTTCAGTGACCGTGACTCTCACTTTGTTGTGAAAGTCTTCAAAAGACATCGCGAGCTGCGCATGAGCTGTAAAACTGATTGAAGTGAGCAGCGCGATAACTAATGGATATTTTTTCATTTTCATTCTCTTAGAGTGTTTGGGAATGAAATGAATATACGTTTCCGCAGAGTGGTTTGATAACGCAAAGAATATAACGAGTTGTTCTAAAGTTTAGGATAGCTAAACAAATAAAATTTATTGATAGAAATGACGTAAAAAAGCCAGTCTGGTAAGACTGGCTTTCTAAACAAGAAGTACTTAAGTGGTAATATTATACCGTGTCAGTTACTGCTTTTGGTTTTTCTTCATCTGCTAAATCTGTATCACCTTTGCCTTTTGAAATCTTAATTACATAAGCAGCAACAGCGAGTGCGAATAGAACACCAGTAACGGTTGAAACTGGCATTGCTAGACCGAAGCCAAGCGTGCTGTTGTTTAGGATGAAAGTCACGACAACACTGGTCATAAAGATTGCAGGAACTGTTGTTACCCAGTGTAGTTTGTTGTGGCGTAGTAGGAATGCAGAAGCTGTCCAAAGCATCATTACTGCTGTTGTTTGGTTAGCAAAGCCGAAGTAGCGCCAGATGATACCGAAATCAACTTGAGTTAGGATGCCACCAAGAACGAACAGTGGTAGAGCCATCAGTAGACGGTTACGCAATGTTTTCTGTTCCATGTTGAAGTACTCAGCAAGGATCAGACGGCTTGAACGGAAAGCTGTATCGCCAGAAGTGATTGGTAGAATAACCACGCCTAGGAACGCTAAGATACCGCCAAATACGCCCAGAAGACCAAATGAAGCGCTGTAAACAACCGCACCAGGACCGCCATTTGCCACTGCATCACCAAGTGACTCAACTGAACCAAAGAATGACAGAGCAAGTGCACACCAGATTAGAGCGATAATACCTTCACCGATCATTGCTCCGTAGAATACAAAGCGGCCATTCTTTTCATTTTCCATACAACGAGCCATTAGTGGAGACTGAGTTGCGTGGAAGCCAGAGATAGCACCACAAGCGATGGTGATAAATAGTGCAGGCCAAAGTGGCATATCGTTAGGGTTCATGTTGTTGAACATGTCGCTAACTTCAAATCCACCAAGAACAGTGTGCTCACTTGATACGGCAACCGCTGTGATTAGGCCAACAGACATGAAGATCAGTAGTGCGCCGAACAGTGGGTAGAAGCGACCAATGATTTTATCAACAGGTACAATCGTTGCGATAACGTAGTAAC
This sequence comes from Vibrio lamellibrachiae, assembly GCF_050337265.1. Lineage (NCBI taxonomy): Bacteria > Pseudomonadati > Pseudomonadota > Gammaproteobacteria > Vibrionales > Vibrionaceae > Vibrio > Vibrio lamellibrachiae. Next base: position 30,650 of record NZ_JAKJSU010000011.1, on the reverse strand, counting down.
CAAAGATGATAGCAACCAAGGTTGTCATGCTAACGTTCAAGTCAGTTTGATCGTTGATTAGGTTAGTAATCATTCCTGCAGGTGCAGATACGAATACGACACCAACAAGCAGCAACAAGACAATGGCAAAAATGTTCATAAAATGTTTGGCGCCTTTGCCTAAGTAGCGGCCTGTGATTGTTGGTACAGAAGCACCACCATTACGCACAGAAAGCATACCTGAGAAGTAGTCATGAGTTGCACCAGCAAAGATACAACCGATAACAATCCAAAGCATCGCGGCTGGGCCATAAAGCGCACCCATGATAGGTCCGAAAATTGGGCCAACACCAGCAATGTTTAGCAGTTGAACTAGGTAAACTTTAGGGGTAGACATTGGAACATAGTCAACGCCGTCAGTTTTAGTGTGAGCTGGGGTTTGACGTTTTTCATTGATGCCGAATACTTTCTCAATGAAAGCGCCGTAAATAAAGTAGCCGCCGATTAGAGCCGCAACACAAGTTAGAAACCACAACATAGGGTCGTCCTTTGGATTAAATTATCAGTTCAGTTTGTATATTAACCAGCCCTATTGATAGAAACATCCACTAAAGCACTCAGTGGTCATATCGTGTTTTTAATGGTGTTTTATACAATTAAGTGGTTCTGGAGCAAACTCAATGGATGAAGTGTTGTATCGAGTGGTCGATAAGCAAAATAAAAGGTGGGACGATAAAATTAAGTGGCAGGATAGTAAAATAACTGGCATGTTGGCCTACAGTAAATAGAGATATGACGTCATAAGCGAAAGGAAAATAATGAAAAAAATTATCGCATTAGCATTAGTTAGCTCTTTAGTTGGTTGCGTAAGCAGTACCGAGCAGTTAGCTGAAAGTGGTGACTGGTATCAAATAGGATACCAAGATGGAGTTAAAGGACACACAGAGCGCTCATACAAAGACTTAGCCAAACTGGGTGGAGCAAAGCAATCAGAATACACTGAAGGTTATACGGAAGGTGTTACTGAGTACTGCAACCCAAATTTTGCGTATCAGATGGGAATATCTGGTCAGTACTATGAAGGCGTATGTGAAGGTATGCCAGATTCACAAAAATTTCGTATGGAATGGCAACGAGGTTGGGCTGAATACAGTAATTAGTTTTGGCGATATAATTGCCTTAGTAAGTTACTTTATGGTGATAGATCTTGATAAAAACAGTGATTAGGTTTAAGAACGTAATCACTGTTTTTGACCTTATATATTTTGAAAGTAATCGTTTGGATTACTCTTTTAATGCAGTTTGATTCTCTTCAACTGCTTTTCTCAAGAAGCCATCTTGATGACAAAGTTGTTGCTTCGCACTCTTTAAATCTAATCCCGTCAGTATCATTAGAATAGCCAGTTTTACATCGTAGTCTGTCTGTTTAAGCGTTTCAGTAGCTTGGGTGGTATTACACTCTGTGGCTTGAGTGACGATGCGAGCGGCACGAGCGACTAGTTTTTTGTTGGTTGCTTTTACATCAACCATTAGGTTTTGATAGCTCTTCCCAAGTCGAATCATACTGGCCGTGGTTAGCATATTGAGGACAAGCTTTTGCGCCGTTCCTGATTTTAATCGAGTCGAGCCAGTTAATGCTTCTGGGCCAACGACTGGGCTTATTGCAATTTTGGCAATATCGGCAATGGGTGAGTCAGGGTTACATGACAACGCAACTGTCGCGGCTCCCATATCATTCGCATATTCTAGAGCGCCAATAACGTAAGGGGTACGGCCACTTGCTGCTATTCCAACCACCACATCTCGGCTTGTGAAATTGATGTTTTTAAGGTCGTCGACGCCAAGTGTTAGCGAGTCTTCAGCTCCTTCTTTTGCTTTCAGTATTGCTTCTGGTCCACCAGCGATGAGGCCAATGACCATTTGGTCTGAAACACCAAAAGTCGGAGGGCATTCGGATGCGTCTAATACACCGAGTCGCCCACTTGTACCGGCACCCATATAGATAAGACGGCCGCCAACTTTAAACGCTTCGGTGATGGTATCTACTGCGTTGGCTATATTCGGCAGTTCTTTTTCCACCGCAATAGGCACTTGCATGTCTTGTTGATTAAGGCGCTGTACGATTTGCTCCGCTGAGAGCAGATCAATATCCATTGTTTCTGGATTACGCCCTTCAGACACAAGGTGAGAAAGTGCAGAAATGAGAGCATCGTTAGTCATGGTTATCCTTAGGAAAAATCATTGAGCAAAATACAAGACGCCGAGTGAAGCCGATTGACTGGCTCCAGTGACTTCAGGAAGGTTGCTCGGTAAATTGTGAATACGGCGCTGTGCTAGCCATGCAAATGCGATGGCTTCCATAAAATCAGCATCGACGCCTTTTGAGGAAGTTGAAGCGACGTGCCATTGTGGCAATAGCGTCGCTAATCTAGCCATGAGCAGTGGGTTATGAACACCGCCGCCACAAACAAGAAGTTCAGGAGAATCACCAAATTGATAACGCGTCACTTCTTCTACGATGGTGACGACAGTAAATTCGCACAGCGTTCTCTGAACATCTTCTGGTGTTAAATGAGAAAAGGGTATTAGCTTTTCTTCCAACCAAGGTAGGTTAAATAATTCACGACCAGTGCTTTTAGGTGGTGTTAGCGACAGATAAGGCTCTTCTAATAAATTCGCTAACAATGCTTGGCTAACATTCCCCTTCATTGCGAACTGCGCATCTTTGTCGAACTTAAACCCTGTATGTTTATAGCTCCAGGCATCCATCAACATGTTCCCTGGGCCAGTATCGTAGCCGAGTGCTTTTTTCTCAGGGCGTAATACTGAGATATTTGAAATGCCACCTATATTCAGAGCCACAACTGTACTGTTCTTCGCTTTAAAAATCGTGTTGTGAAAGGCAGGCACTAATGGAGCACCTTGCCCGCCAAGGGCCATGTCTTTTCGCCTAAAATCGGCAACAGTATTGATACCGGTTTTAGTAGCGATAATATTGGCGTCACCAAGTTGCATGGTAAAAGGGTGAGTGCCCGTTGGTTGATGAAATACCGTTTGGCCATGATTACCGATAGCAGTGATGTCTGATGCTTTTAGATTAGCTTTCTCTAGCAACTGCAGAATAGCATCGGAAAATAAGTGCCCAAGCTGATGATCGAGTTGCCCAATGTTGATCAGACTTGTCTTCTGGCCAATGCACACGTCTAAAAGATCTTGCTTTAATACGTCCGGCATCGGGAATTCATCGTGAACGATCAGCTCTACTTTTTCGTCAGTAATACTCACAAGCGCAGTATCAACTCCGTCCATACTGGTTCCGGACATAACACCAATATAAAGCTCTGAGTTCATTTTATTTCTCCTAAGCTGAAAGCTTGAATTCGATTGCTGGCGATAACGTCAGCACCATCTAAGGCATTGCCTTGAACTGGTATGCAACGAGATTGAATATCCGATGATAACCTATCTTGATAGTACTTCCCTAAACTTCCCAGAAAAGCGATAGGCAAGGTGTTTTGGCTACTGCAAATTCGTGTCAGTTGCTCTACATGTACTATCCCACTGTTTGCAATTTTTAGTGCAGTAGGGCAATGACCTACCAAATTGGTGATCTCACGAGCGAAATACGCATAGCTGGTCGCGTTGGCATTTTTTACCCAATTTAATATCTGGCTACGTTCTGAGCCAATTGCAGACATTATATAAGTGGTTAATTGAGATGTAGATCTAGTGTCTATAGATCTAAGGGTTTCCTGAACGGCTTGAAAGCCAAGCCATGCTCCTCCTGCTTCATCCCCAATAGGAAACCCCCAACCGCCATATTGATGGGTATGTTGATTGTCGTCTAATTGTAACGCGACTGACCCTGTGCCTATCGCAATACAATTGACGGCTTTTCCTAAGTTAGCACCATAAACGGATATCTCAGCATCAGACGTTACATAACGATGAGGATAATGCCCTAATGCTTTATTTAATATTGCCTTTAGATGCTCATTACCAGCCCCGGCAACCCCAATAACCACATAACATTGCTGCGAGGAAATTTGATGCTTTTCCAGTGTGTGGTTAATGTTGTTAACAAGCAGATCAATGCCTTGTTTCCCATACAAGGTTAACGAGCTTGATGGCACTATTAGTTCATCAATTTTTTCTGCGACTGGACTAATACGACCGAGTCTGATGGCGGTTTTAGTCCCGCCACCATCAATTGAGAGAATGTGCGTGATCATTGGCTATGCCGTTTGCAATTCATCAACGTGTTGAGGTTGTTTTTTTCCAGCAACACAAATGATAAGAGAGACAAAGGTACCGACACATAATTGATATGGGAATGCTAAATGTGTACCAACCCAATCAGGGTAGATAACCCCAAAAACAGCATCCCATACGTAGGCCTGCATCAGTAGCGTCGTTAGAAAGCCAGCTATTAATGCTAGAGCTACAGATGTTTCATTACCACGACTGGTAAAGAGGGCAGTGAAATAAACACCTAATAGACCAGTGTAGGCAAATACCATCACACTTAGAGCAAATGACAATAGAGGCATGTCGGTGTGTTGTTGCCAGTAATAACATAGGATGCCCATGCTTCCTAAGGCAAGCGCGGCGACTGCCATACCAAAACGTCCCGCTTTAACGTAATGAAGATCGTCTTGCTGGCCTTTTCGTGCTTCTAACCAAGGTTTATAGATGTCTTGAACGGCGACGGAGGACATTGAGTTTAAGCCTGAGTTTAATGTTGAAAGAGCGGCAGCTACAACGCCTACAGTCACTAAACCACGCAGGCCAGCAGGCATTTCATTAAGGACGTAATACATGAAAATAGTCACGTTTTCGCCATTAAAGTTTTGTACGACCTCTTTGCCTTCTATCCCCATTAAGTCAGGTCGTTGATAAAACACATAAAGCAGCAAGCCGATAGACATAAATAGTAGAACAACAGGAATAGAGAAAATAATCGAGTTGATCATCGCTTGCGAGCCTTGCTTGGCATCTTTACAAGTTAATACTCGCTGAGTCATATCTTGATCTAAGCCAAATGCACCGATATTTAGCAATACAAAACCTGTAATACAAGCCCAAAAACTGAACGTACCTGCGGGGCTAAAGTCGAGACTGAAGTCGAGCAAGGTTAGCTTTGACGATTGACCTTCACCCGGGTTCGCTAATACCTGTGTGATTTGGCTAAAGTCGGCTGGAATCTGGCTAAGTAGATAAATGATGACAGCGATAGCAGCCCCGACATACACAACGAGCTGAATGAGGTCACTCCAAATAACTGAGCGAATTCCACCCATGTAAGTGTAGGCAAGCCCGATTGCAACGAGTATGACAACGGAACTTATCACGCTACTAGGGTCTATATTGGTAAACAATATCATCGATACTGCGATAGCAGCCATGTATAGACGAGAACCAGAAGCAAACACTCGCCCTACAAGGTACATGATGCCTGCTCGTTGTTTGGTCTTTTCACCAAAGCGCACTTTTAATAGCTCGTAAACCGTTGATACTTTGTTTTTATAAAAACGAGGGATCAGTACCAATGCAACAAATATAGCGCCAATGATGCCGCCGATATTGGTCGCCAAATAGGTCAGATCTCCCCGGTAGCTAGATTCAGGACCACCTAAAAAAGTAGCGGCTGACTGGGACGTCGCAAGAACAGAAATTGCTACGACCCACATAGGCATAGTATTACCACCTAAGAAATAGTCCTTTGTACTGGTGATTTTTGTTCGGCTGAAATGCCAACCCGTATAGGCGATAACGGCGAAATATATCGCAAATACGGCCCAGTCAAGCGAGGTAAATAGTGAATTCATAGCAACTCCATAGCATGAATAGATGTGAGGGTACTTATTATTATCTTTTCAGAATGCCTGCTTGAATAACGAGTTTCAAAATCTATTCCGTGGTGGAATAATCACCAGTTGTTTTTTATGACAACGCTCCCAGAAGGTGTGATTAACTATTCCTAATTGATGGAGTGATAGGAATAATTATTCCTTATTAAGTGTTTTACTCGCTATGATGTTTGAAGATAAACAATGAGCCATATTTTTGTTATGAATTCAGAATACTTAGGAAATAAATAGCATGAAAGGGATAGCTAAAGTAAGGGCGCTATTACCAAAGCTGTCTCCATCAGATACGTTGGTGGCACGTTATGTATTGGAACACCCTCAACAAGTTAAACAGTATTCTTCTCCTGAACTGGCAAAAGCGATTGGTGTTAGCCAATCAACAATTGTGAAGTTTGCCCAAAAGCTTGGGTATAAAGGGTTCTCGGAAATGAAGGTGAAGTTGTATCAGCATGATATTTCTTATCAACCGATCTCACAGCGTGGTATCCACGGCACTATTACTAGGCAAGATGATCCAGACAAAGTAATGGAGAAGCTCCTTTCTAGCAAAACCGTCTCTCTAGAGCGAACTGTGTTATTAAATGAAGGCGATCAGGTAAAATATGCGGCTGATGCTTTACATTTAGCGAGTAAGGTACAAATCTCAGGGGTTGGCTCATCTTCGCTGGTGGCAAAAGATCTCGCCTATAAATTGATGAAGATTGGGCATTCGGTCAGCGCCGAACAAGATGCACACATTCAAATTGCCAATGCAGCTTCTCTTTCTGAAAATGACGTCCTGATAGCGATCTCTTACTCAGGAAAAACAAAAGAAGTTGTTAAAGTTGCACAATTAGCAAAGTCTAAGGGTTCAAAAGTAATCGTAGTGAGTCAGCTATCACCGTCACCTCTGGATAAATATGCGGATATCAAATTAGTGACGGCGGCGGATGAAGATCATATTCGCAGCTCGTCTATTACGGCACGAGACAGCCAGCTATTTATAACGGACTTGTTGTTTATTGCATTAACACAGCAAGAAGAGCAAGCCGACCAATTAATCGAACAAAGCAAATCCGCAGTAGCGGCTTTTAAGCAATAAAAGGAAAAGAGTATGGGACCGTTATGGGTAGATGTCGCGGGTTATGAACTGACAGCAGAAGATAAAGAAATTCTTGAGCACCCAACTGTGGGAGGCTTGATCCTATTCTCTCGAAATTATCATGACAGTAAACAGCTTCTTGCTCTTAATAAAGAGATTCGCAAAGCCGCTAAACGCCCAATATTAATTGGTGTCGATCAAGAAGGTGGCCGTGTCCAACGCTTCCGAGACGGTTTTTCCATTATTCCAGCCGCCCAAGAATTCGCTAAACATAAGCAAGGCGAAGAGCTGGCGCAACAAGCAGGTTGGTTGATGGCGGCTGAACTTATTGCTCACGATATTGACCTGAGTTTCGCTCCTGTGCTGGATAAAGGGCATGACTGTAAAGCAATCGGAAGCCGTGCTTTTGGTGAAACGGATGACGTGATTATTCGTCACAGTAGTGCTTATATGAAAGGGATGAAATCAGTTGGAATGGCGACGACGGGTAAGCATTTTCCTGGTCACGGTGGTGTGATTGCCGATTCGCATTTGGAGACGCCATACGATCATCGAGAAGATATCTTCCAATCAGACATGGCGATCTTTAAAGCTCAGATTGAATCGGGTATTTTGGATGCGATGATGCCTGCACACGTTATTTACCCTCATTATGATGCTCAACCAGCAAGTGGTTCTGAGTATTGGCTTAAACAGATCCTACGCCAAGAGCTTGGCTTCAAAGGGCTAGTTTTTTCAGATGACTTAACGATGGAAGGCGCTTCTATTATGGGAAGTCCAGCAGAGCGTGCACATCAGTCATTGGTTGCGGGGTGTGACATGCTGTTGGTATGTAACAAGCGAGATGCCCAAGTGGAAGTATTAGATCACTTGCCAATTATGGATGTACCAACTGCCGATGCGTTACTCAAGAAGCAGTCATTCAATTTATCTCAACTGCACAGCTCTAGTGAATGGAAACAGGCGTCGGAAGCAATGAAAGTGGCGCTTGGTTAGTTTCTACTTTCTAGTTTAAAAGCTGAGTTGATTAAAAGCCGCAGGAATGTGGCTTTTTTAATTTGCGCTTTCAGTATTATTAATCAATAGGTACAAGGGTTAATGAAAGCCAAGCATCTCTTTCAGATTCTTTAAGTAACGTCGGCTTACTGGAACTTGATGATCGGAAGAGGTAATGATCTCGGCTAAACCATTTTCTAGAAGTTTAATCTCTTTAATCGATTTGGTATTCACTAGGTACTGTCTATGACAACGAACCAGTGGCGTTTTTTCTTCCAATACCTTTAGCGTCAGCTGACAAGTTGCAGTTTGGTCTGTCGTCTGCACCTGAACACCGCTAATATCTGTGCAAGCGAACTCTACCTCAGCCGTGGGAATGATCATGATTCGATTCAACCCGATACAAGGGACCTGTTCAAGTGTTTGTGGCGCGATGGCTGATATATTTTGTGGTAATGGGCTTGTGTGTTTTTGCAGTCGAGCTATTGTCTTATTGAGGCGAGAAGTGTCGACAGGCTTAAGTAAATAATCAAACGCATTGTCTTCAAAGGCCTGAATGGCATATTCATCATACGCGGTGACAAACACGACGTGTGGCATGGTATCAGGATCGAGCATACCCAGTAATTCAATCCCCGTAATCTGGGGCATTTGAATATCTAGAAACACCACATCAGGTTTTAATTGATTGATTTTTTTCAACCCTTCAATCGCATTGCTTGCGGTATCAAGTACAGTCACTTTGCCTGTCTCTTCTAGAAGCTCTGATAGCTCTTCTCGAGCAAACAATTCATCATCAATCACCAAAGCTGAAAGCATGTTCATTCCTTAATGGTTTTCTTGAGAGGGGATAATAAAGCTCATTCGAGTGTATTGATTCTCTTCAACTTCAATTTTTAGTGCTGCGTCACGGCCAAATTTATTGGTTAAACGTTTATCAACAATCGACATCCCCAAACCGGAGTGATCTTCATCCGGTGTTTGGTAGCTACCAGCGTTATCTTCGACCACAATGCGTTGACCTTTCAATACCGGTTGATTGTAAATACGAACTCGACCGCCTTCTAAAAGCTGAGATGTGCCGTGTTTTATCGCATTTTCAACCAAAGGCTGGAGTGTAAAGCTTGGTAATCTGCGTGCTAGCAGGGTGTCATCAATATTAACATCAACATCTAGCCGGTCACTAAAACGAGCTTTTTCAATGGTTAGATAAGAGTTCACGTGCGCTAGTTCTTCTTTGACGGTGACGGTCTCTATGTTCTGCTTCAGGTTGCTTCGAAAGAATTGAGATAGGTGCTGAATGAGATCACGCGCTTTATCCGGATTACGGCGAATGACGGCATTAATGGTATTGAGCGCATTAAATAGAAAGTGTGGGTTAACTTGAGCATGCAGTAGCTTGATCTCTGCCTGCGATAGCAACATCTGCTTTCTTTGATAGTCACCAAAAAGGATCTGGCTTGATAGCAGCTGTGCAATGCCTTCTCCCATCGACATATTGATTGTTGAAAACAGTTTTCGTTTTGGTTCGTAAAGCTTAATGGTGCCGATCACTTCATCGCCAGCTCGCAGCGGAATGATCAATGCCGAGCCTAACTTACAGTTCGCAGAGAGTGAGCATTGATAGGGGGCTTCTTTTCCATCAAGGTACTTGATCTTATTTTCTTTTATCGCATCCAGCGTGCTTGTTGAGGAGATTGGAGTATTTGGTTCATGGTGATCATCGCCAATGCCAACAAAGGCCAGTATCTTTTTGTCATCGGTAATGGAAACCGCGCCAACATTGGTTTCTTCATACACGATACGGGCGATTTTTTCTGCATTTTGACTATTAAAGCCAAGAGCTAGAATTCCTACAGAACGTTCCGCTATATTTAGTGCTCTGCGTGAAAAGGTAGCTGAGTATTCTTCAAAAATGGTTTTTCTATCTTGTAAGATACTCATAAACAGAGCAGCACCAAAAGAATTGGCAATGATCATCGGCGCAGCAATATCTGAGACTAGGGCATACGCTTGCACAAACGGCTTTGCGACAACCAAAATAATCAGCATCTGTACTATTTCAGCAAATAGAGTGACACCAAATACAACGGTAGGGCTAAATAATAGGCTTATTTTGTTTTTTCTAACAAAGTATATATGCAGTAACCCGCCAATAAGACCTTCTGCTGTTGTTGAAATCGCGCAAGCGACATCGGTAAACCCACCTAAAGAGTAGCGATGCATTCCTCCCGTTAGACCAACAAAGAATCCGACAACAGGTCCACCGAATAACCCTCCCATTACCGCACCAATGGCACGCGTATTAGCGATAGCATCATTGATTTGGAGGCCGAAATAGGTACCCAAAATACAGAACAATGAAAAAAGTATATAGACGCTAACTTTATGGCTGAGTCGATTTGAAATACTCAAGAGTGGTAGAAAAATCGGGGTCTTACTGAGCATGTAAGCTAAAACAAGGTAGACACACATCTGTTGAAGCAAGGAGAGGATAAGATCCATAATGACATCCAGTAATAGTCTTAGTCATATTTTAGATAAGAAAAAGGCAAGAAAATACCGTTTAGTTGTGATTTTTTAATTTAGCGCTGATAATGATGTGGTGTAAATATTTATTTACGATCAATGTTTTTTATAGTTTACACTTGAAATCTAAATACATCCTGTTAAGTTATCAATTAAGATTGTTGTGAGAGGTGTTTCTCACTGTTTGTAAATATAAATGTACAGGTGTAGTTATGCAGAAAAGTGAGTTAAGTAATATTAATATTAGCGATGAGCAGGTGTTAATTACGCCTGAAGAGCTAAAGATAAAACTACCTTTAAGTGATAACGCACGCCGATTTATACAAGAATCACGTCAAACAATCGCTGATATTATTCATAAAAAAGATCACCGTTTATTAGTCGTATGTGGTCCGTGCTCTATTCACGATCTAGATGCAGCAAGAGAGTATGCAAAGAGACTAAAAGCGCTTTCTGAGCAACTGAGTGATCAAATATACCTTGTTATGCGTGTTTACTTTGAAAAACCACGTACAACCGTTGGTTGGAAAGGGCTTATTAATGACCCTCATCTAGATGGTTCATTTGATATTGAGCATGGTCTTCATGTTGGCCGTGAGCTATTAGTTGAATTAGCCGAGATGGAGATTCCATTGGCAACCGAAGCGCTTGATCCTATTAGCCCTCAATATCTTGCTGATACATTCAGTTGGGCAGCAATTGGCGCTCGTACCACAGAATCACAAACTCACCGTGAAATGGCTAGCGGACTTTCTATGCCTATCGGCTTTAAGAATGGCACGGATGGCAGTTTATCTACTGCGATTAATGCGATGCAAGCTGCTTCATCGAGTCACCGTTTTATGGGAATTAACCGAGAAGGTCAGGTCGCACTTTTAACGACACAAGGCAACCCAAATGGCCACGTTATTCTTCGTGGTGGTAAGCAGACAAACTACGATTCAGTATCCGTTACTGAGTGCGAGCAGGACATGGCTAAGTATGGGTTAGATGCTTCTCTGATGGTTGACTGTAGTCATGCTAATTCACGTAAAGATTACCGTCGTCAGCCATTGGTTGCAGAAGATGTTATCCATCAAATTCGTGAGGGTAATCAGTCGATTATCGGCCTTATGATTGAAAGTCATATCAATGAAGGTAGCCAGTCATCGGATCTCGCTCTTGATGAGATGGAATATGGTATTTCCATCACGGATGCGTGTATCAATTGGCAATCAACTGAGGCACTATTAAGACACGCGCACACAGAATTAGTGCCGTTTTTGGAAAATCGCCTAAAAGGGTAATAAAGGAATTAGAATGGCCGTTGAGTTAAACGAGTTACGTGATCAAATTGATGCAGTAGATAAACAAATCTTGGATCTACTCGCGCAACGTTTGTCATTGGTAGAGAAAGTCGGTGAAGTAAAAAGCGAACATGGATTACCTATTTATGCACCAGACAGAGAAGCGGCAATGCTGGCATCTCGTCGTTTGGAGGCAGAAAAGAAAGGTGTACCACCTCAGCTTATCGAAGATATATTACGCCGTACAATGCGTGAATCTTACGCCAGTGAAAAAGACTCCGGCTTTAAATGTCTAAACCCTGAATTACGTTCTGTTGTGATTGTTGGTGGTAAAGGCCAATTAGGTGGCCTGTTCGGTCGCATGTTTACTTTGTCTGGCTACCAAGTAAAAGTGTTGGGTAGTCAAGATTGGGACCGAGCGGATGAAATTCTAGGCAATGCAGGGCTTGTTGTTGTCACGGTTCCAATTCATTTAACTCAAGGCGTAATTGAAAAGCTATCGAACTTGCCTTCAGATTGTATCTTATGCGACTTAACGTCCATTAAGTCTAAGCCACTACAATCAATGCTTGAGGTTCACCAAGGTCCAGTTGTTGGTTTGCACCCAATGTTTGGTCCTGATGTTGCGAGCTTAGCTAAACAGGTAATTGTTTACTGTAACGGCCGTGGTGAAGATAGTTACCAATGGTTGTTGAAACAGTTCTCTATCTGGGGAGCGTCTTTATGCCCAATCGACGCCAGTGAACATGATCATGGCATGACTCTGATTCAAGCACTGCGTCACTTTACTTCTTTTGCATACGGTCTGCATTTAAGTAAAGAAAACCCAAACATTGACCAATTATTGCAGTTAAGCTCTCCGATTTATCGCCTTGAACTGGCAATGGTTGGGCGTCTATTTGGCCAAGATCCGAACCTTTATGGTGACATTATTTTCTCTTCGCAAGAAAATATAGACATGATTAAGCGATTCCATCAGTGCTTTGGTGAAGCTTTAGAAATATTAGAAGGCCAAGACAAAGCCGGCTTTATCGAGAGCTTTAATGGGGTAAGTGGTTGGTTTGGTGATTACTCATCACAGTTTATGAATGAAAGCCAAAACTTGCTAAAACAAGCAAATGACGCAATTCATCGTGGTTAATTTATTCCATCACTAGTTTATTTCGTCGCTAACTTACACGGCAGACGTTAATTTCTAAAAGAGCAGCTTACTTAAAGCTGCTCTTTTTGTTTACTGGTCTTTTAGTTGATCAAGCTACAGGTGCTCACCCAAATCAGATAGATGCTCAATATCGCGATGAAGTAAGCTGTCATCACCGACATTCAATTCAATTAATCGTTTTAGGTGGCTAATACTTTCGATATCGATGTGATCGATACTGGCATGAATTATGTTGTTATTTATGTTGACCAAGTTAACCACCATATCAATAACAATATCACTGTCTGGAAGGGAAAACTGGATGTCGGCCATCATGTTTAGGTCAAGATCTTCACAGCTTGCTTCTGCACTCAATAGTACCCCATGCAGTGATAGGTCTTGAATACTAGCATCTACCGCTATGTGTCCTTGCGTTATAGCTGCTGGTGCTTGGTATATAACTCTTGAAAATCGACGTTTTTCAACCATAGTAAACTCTCTTCTTTTTTAAGTACTCATTTAATGCATGCGTACTCTAAATACATATTGTCTTATCATAACAAAGTGACCGTACAATCAATGTGTTGTAGCTCGTAGAACAACTTTTACGCAATAGGCTTTGAATAAAAGAGCTATGGAGCGGAAACAACAAAGGCCGCAGAGTATAGCGGCCTTTGATTACTGTGCTATCAGAGTATTAATAACTACGAGTTACTTAGTAATACGCTTGTACTTGATACGATGTGGCTCTACTGCCGCAGCACCAAGTGTCTTCTTCAGCCACTCACTGTATTCAGTATAGTTGCCTTCGTAGAAGTTAACCTGTCCTTCATCGCGGTAATCTAGAATGTGTGTTGCGATACGGTCTAGGAACCAACGGTCATGCGAGATAACCATGGCACAACCAGGGAACTCAAGCAGCGCTTCTTCTAAAGCACGCAGTGTTTCAACATCAAGGTCATTGGTTGGCTCATCGAGTAGAAGCACGTTGCCGCCTGTTTTTAATAACTTAGCTAGGTGAACACGGTTACGTTCACCACCAGACAAATCACCAATAATTTTCTGTTGATCATTGCCTTTGAAGTTGAAACGAGAGCAGTATGCGCGAGCAGGGATTTCGAAGTTGTTGATCTTAATAATATCAGCTCCTTCAGAGATCTCTTGGAATACTGTTTTCTTATCATCCATGCTGTCACGGAATTGATCAACAGAAGCCAGTTTAACGGTTTCACCAAGCTCAACGGTTCCTGAATCTGGTTGCTCTGCACCACTTAACATCTTGAATAGTGTTGATTTACCAGCACCGTTGGCACCCACGATACCCACGATGGCACCTTTAGGCATGCTAAACGATAGGTCATCAATAAGAACGCGATCACCGAAAGACTTAGTTAAGTTGTTTACTTCAAGAACTTTGTCACCTAAGCGCTCACCTGGTGGAATGAACAGTTCATTGGTTTCATTTCGTTTTTGGTAATCGTTAGTTGTCAGCTCTTCAAAACGTGCCATACGTGCTTTAGATTTAGCTTGACGGCCTTTAGGATTTTGACGAACCCACTCAAGTTCTTTCTCAATGGTCTTCTGACGAGCACTTTCACCCGATTTCTCTTGCTTTAGACGCTCATCTTTCTGCTCTAGCCAAGAAGTGTAGTTACCTTCCCATGGGATACCTTCACCACGGTCTAGTTCAAGAATCCAGCCGGCTGCATTATCAAGGAAGTAACGGTCGTGGGTAATCGCCACAACAGTACCGTTGTAATCAACGAGGAAGTGCTCAAGCCATGCAACAGATTCTGCATCCAAGTGGTTGGTTGGTTCATCAAGTAGCAACATGTCAGGCTTTTCAAGAAGTAAGCGACAGATAGCGACACGGCGGCGTTCACCACCTGATAAGAATTCAACCTTTGCATCCCACTCAGGAAGACGTAGTGCATCAGCAGCGCGTTCTAGTGCGTTATCTAGGTTGTGCCCATCTTTTGCTTGAATTAACGCCTCTAGCTCGCCTTGCTCTTTCGCTAGCGCATCAAAGTCTGCATCAGGTTCTGCATAAGCAGCATAAACCGCATCTAAGCGAGTTAGAGCTCCTGCAACATCAGAAACGGCTTCTTCAACGATTTCTCGAACCGTTTTCGACTCATCAAGAACAGGTTCTTGAGGTAGGTAACCGACTTTTAGACCTGGTTGTGCACGTGCTTCACCATCAATATCAGTATCGATGCCTGCCATAATACGCAGTAAGGTTGATTTACCAGAACCGTTAAGACCTAAAACACCAATTTTGGCACCAGGAAAAAAGCTTAATGAGATGTCTTTTAGAATCTGACGTTTAGGTGGCACAGTTTTGCTCACCCGAGACATGGTATATACGTATTCAGCCATTGCCGATCGTTCCTAATTTTAAGGGTACAAAGGAGTTATTTTATACCAATTGAGATGGTTTTGTTACTGAGGACGCATCTTTTATCCAAGGAATAATATGAACAAGTCTCAAAGAAAAAAGGGATTCAGATAAACTTAAATAAATTTGTCGCAATTTTATTAAATTATCTATTTTTGTGAACAAAGGCTTTACATTTGAGACTAGAATTAGCGTAATTAAGTCTTACCTAAACTCATCTCAACAGGAAGAGAGCTAATGAAGTTTACGCTATTCACTCCGCCGCAGCGCCTTCTAACGTCAATGATCGCAGTTAGCTCATTGATTTGCGGTACTTCGTATGCACAATCATCGTCCGATTTATCTAGTCAACGCGAATTCTATCAACAGGCGCAAGAGCTATTAGACAACTATCAAGTTGACCAATTTCGCCTGATGCGCTCTAAAATAGCATCTTATCCACTGACTCCTTATGTGGACTATCGTGCCTTCTTTTCTGAGTTAGACTCTAAGAGCCCTACGCAAGTTAATGACTTCATCGAGAGCTATGAAAGCTTTCCATTCTCTTATCGAATAAGAGCACCCTATTTAGATTTACTCGCCAAACAGGGAAATTGGAAAACTCTTTTGGAATTTCAAACTAAGCCGCCAAAAGGGGTGACCTATTTATGTCATTACTACAATGCTCATTCGCAAGTAGGGGATAAAGAGATAGCTTTTGAAGGTGCTAAAAAGCTTTGGTTGAGTGGAGGGAGTGTCGCAGACGCCTGTGACCCTTTATTTGATGCATGGGATACTGCGGGTCTAAAAACAGAACAATTAGTCTTAGAGCGTATGTTACTCGCCTTTAAAGAGAGAAATAGCAGTCTTATGGGCTATCTGATGAAGCAGTTGAATAGCTCATCAGCCATTAATCAAGCAAAGCAGATGAAGTCACTGTATCGCAACCCTGAATCTGTCGGTGTCTTTGCTAAAAAGCAGAAAGTAAACAGTTACAATCAACAGCTAAGTGAATACGCATTAAAAAAGCTAGCTCGAAAAGATGTGGAAAAAGCTCAAAAAGTGTTTGATAAGGTTGTTGAAGGGCAGCACTACACTTTAGATAATAAACAAGAATTGGCTGATTTCATCGCTTTTCGTTTGATAAATACTGACTCTGAAGAGCTTGCTAAGTGGCGTGACAAAGCGATAAAAACAACGAAAAATCGTTCGTTAATCGAACGAAGAATCAGACTTGCTATTCAGCATGTCGACTGGCAAGGGGTCCAGAGTTGGGCCGCGCTGTTACCTAAATCTTATCAGCAAGACCCACGTTGGCAGTATTGGTTGGGCCGCTCTGAAATTGAATTGGGTGACGCCTATAGCGGACATAACCGTCTTGAGAAAATTGTTGGTCTTAGAAACTTTTATAGTGTCGCAGCCGCAAAGGAGATGAAGCAATCTATTCAATATCCAGTCACAACGATAACGTTAGATAAAAACCGAATTCAACACCACAAAGCAGCATTGGCTCGAATTCAGGAGTTGATTGAACTTGATAAGATCACCGCAGCTAAGAGTGAGTGGCGCTGGTTATTACAACGCAGTGGAAGCAAGGAGAAGGAGATGCTTGCTGCATATGCGTCAATTCAACGTTGGCACCATTTATCGGTAACTGCCTCAATATCAGCCAAGATGTGGGATAACACCAGCATTCGTTTTCCTATTGCTCACCAGCAATGGTTTAATCTCTATGCCAATAAACATGATATAGATCCCATCACCTTGATGTCACTGGCACGTCAAGAGAGTGCATTAGACAGTGAAGCTCGTTCACCAGTTGGGGCTCGAGGCATCATGCAGATTATGCCTTCGACCGCGAAGTACACGGCTAAAAAATACCAATTAAGCTATCAAGGGAAAAACGATCTTTATGAAGTGGGTAAAAATATTGAAATAGGAAGCCACTATCTAGATGGACTACTTGAGCGGTATGACAATAATCGAATTTTTGCATTAGCAGCGTATAACGCTGGGCCACATCGTGTGACACAGTGGCGTAAACGAACCGATGAAAAGCTGGACGCTTATGCGTTTATCGAATCTATTCCTTTTAAAGAGACGCGCGGATACGTGCAAAATATATTGATGTTTGAAACCTATTACCGAGATTTAATGGGCGTTGATGGTGCATTTCTCAACGAACATGAAGTGAAAACAAAATATTGATTCCAATGGCGTTTGAAGGCTCTACAATAGAGTCATTAATCTTGAATCGAGTGGTAATATGTCATTAGAGCCTCAATACCGTGATTGGCAACAATTAATGGATTTAGTTAAACATGCAGCAGATACGCAGCAACATGAGTTGCTGCTGACGATGTTAATGACATCTGATGAAAGAGATGCACTGTTAGCTCGAGCCAATATTGTTTGTGAACTATTAAAAGGTGAAATATCACAAAGACAAGTGAGTCAAATGCTTGGGGTAGGTGTAGCAACGATTACTCGCGGATCGAATGAGCTTAAAGCCAAATCTGAAGAAGAAAGAGAGCAGATTGAGAAGTTACTACTGAAGTAAACTTAGGCTATCGATGACTAGATAGCCTAGTTTTCTTTCGGGGTATAAGCTTAAGGAAAAAGCTACAGAGTTGATTTGTAAGGTGTTGAACTGAACTTAGTGTGACATTTGATTATAAATTGCTAGGGAAGTGGCTTGGGTTTACAAATGGTATTAATGCCAAGATTAATGCCTGGTGGTAAACACCGCTTCGGCTGAGTTGATTTTTAGTGAGTAACCCAATAGCACCACCTTGCTGCTTTATGTTCTGAGTACCAAATACTTCATCCATCACATCACCTAACTCGTTAGCTGTTGCGAGCTTTTTAATGACTTCTGGTGGCAACATTAAACTTGCAGAGCGAGATTCTCCACGTTGATGCTGGGACTCTATTACCATCCATGCAAAGGTAATGTTATCTTCTATACCAGCTTCTAGTCCAACGTAGTAATCAGCATCAGGTTGTTCAAGCTTGGCATTTTTTACTCGATTTAGTGCGCCTAGATGCGTCTCCTGGTTCGACATCGGCTGATCATCGACTTCGCTAGCAACAGATACTCCTAAAAATTCAAAAGAAATTTCCGGAAATGTTTCGCTAAATGCACTCTCAACCGCTCGTATCTTAGCGGGGTTAAGCGAAGCTATGACGACTTTGTTCTTTACGCTCATGTTCTAAAGTTCCTTCAATCAAGTTCTCACACCATATTCTAAGTTCATCTAATGAAAGAGGATGGGCAAAGTGAAAGCCTTGCATATAATCACATTGATACGCTGAGAGCCAGTAATGCATCTCCTCGTTTTCAATCCCTTCGGCCGTGACAACCATTGATTGTGAATGACAAAGGTCAATTAGTGGCTTGATGACTTTTTCATTGCCTGTTTTTATCAGAGTTTCTAAGAAAAAGCGATCAAGTTTAATTTTTTGGACTGGGTATTGAACCAAGTGAGTAATAGACGTGTAGCCAGAACCAAAATCATCAATAGCCAAACGGTAGCCTTGAATCGTTAGCTCATGAAGTAATGGGAAGCTTTGTGAGTCACCAGCAAAGGTTTCAGTGATTTCAAAATCGATTAGATTCGGTCTTACGTTTCTCTTTTGAGCATGTTGTTGAATGTAATTAGCCAACTGGAGAGAGTCTAATTCTGCCGATGAGAGGTTAATAGCGAGTTGGACATCATAATCAAATAAGTCTTGTAAGGCGTTAAAATCAGCAAATGCGGCTTGAATGACCCAGCGATCAATCTTACCAAATAGCCCTGTTTGCTCCGCAATAGGAATAAACTCGCTAGGAGGAACGATACCTAATTTTACTGAGTTCCAACGAAGCAGTGCTTCTACTCCAGCCACATTCTTGCCTTGTCGGTCAAAGTAGGGTTGATAGACTAAGTGGAATTCTTTTTCAATGTCGCCATTTCTTAACGCGCGTTCAATTTGAGTGCGACGTTTGACCACTAGGTCCATCTCTTTGGAGTAGTAGCCAATTTGATTTTTACCCGCTCTTTTAGCTTGATACATAGCGGTATCGGCTCTAGATATAAGGGAGTGAATGTCTTGCCCATCTTTAGGGTAAGTTGCGATTCCGACACTTGCGGTTACAGGGAAGCTACCTAGTAACGAGTCGTGATTCTTTTGAATAGGCTCAAGCAGTTTATCAGTAAAGGTCTTAATAATATGCCCATCACTATCATGGTGTTTTGATGAGATGAAAATGGCAAATTCATCACCAGATAATCGAGAGGCAAGGCATTTCACTTTGTGTTTTTTATGGAACTCATTACTTAACGCTTGAATATGATGAGCGAAATTCACAAGCAACTTATCACCTACGGTATGGCCGTATTTATCATTTACATACTTGAAATTATCCAAATCGATATAAAGGATCCAAACCTGTTTGTTGGAACGCTTATATGACAACGCACGTTCGGCAAGTTGATGGAATTGATGACGATTTGCCAATTGGGTCAGGTGATCATTTTCAGCGAGTGCTTTGGTTTTTTGATAGGTGGTATTTAACTCTTGATACATTTCATGAAAGCGTCGAGAAAGGTGGGCAATCTCATCGTCCCCTTCTAGTAACTCTATATTTTTTCTCTGGTTATTTTCGACTTCACTCAATTGCTTATCTAAACGAGATATGGGACTAATCACGTGTCGATAGAGCAAAAATGTCAGAATGAAAACAGTCAATAACGACGAAATCCCGAAGGCGGCAGCCAAGTTTTTTCCCATAGCATAGATTTTATTGTTAATGATGAAATGCGCCGGATCGAGTGTTGCGTAGAAATCGTTTTTAAGCTTAACCGTTTGAGTTAACTCAGAGGGTTCAGGAACAAGCAGTTCAGGGATGACTGAGTCTTCGGTAAAGAAAATACTGCTTTTGGTATCAAACTCGATCTGCTGACGAAGTTGATTGAATGCATTAAGGGAGACAGAAACTACTACGAAAAAGGCATCTTCATTTTTAAAATCCGTTGGTGGTTTTAAACTGTCTCTATTAAGAACATCGTAACGGACCAGAACGCCTTCCCCTTGAGAGTTTTGTGTATAGCCAATGTGAGTTACGCTTTTTGTCGTGGTAAAAATATGGTCAGCGTAAGTTCGTATTTTAGGGTCCAAAGTGTCTAAGCTATCTCTTCTGCTGTCGACGTAGAACTTTGTCTTACGATTCTTATCCAAAATAGCCAGTCGACCATTTACATCGACACCTGACTGTAAGGAAGTAATCGATCGTTTAAGATTGTCGATTAACTCCAAGTCTCTATAGGGGCTATTCTCATTGTGGAAGTAGTATCGAATGATGTCACTTTTAGTCAAGGTATAGGAGTAACTGTTTAATACAGAGACAGAATGACGAAAGTGGCCAGCAAGCTTTTCCATATTGAGTTGCAGATAGCTCTCTTCTCGTTTAAGTAGTGCATCCTTTTGGCTTTCAAAAATAGAATAGCCCGAGAGAGCAGCGCTTAAAGCTATAACGGGAGCGACAAGCAGTAAAATTCGAGTATTGAGCTTCATAGTGTCCTAGCCATAAGTAATACGATAGCCATAGTCAGACCTACATTAGCCCAATATTTTGGTGTCATCCTTAACATCATAATAGTGAGTTAAACCTTGAGTTATTAACTTTTCAATATATCGATAAAGGTCAGCTCTTTTTACATATAAAAAAGCTGACCTTTATTACGAATCCATTTGAATTGAACATTCTACGGGTTGCGTATTAAAGTGTCAGCTAGTTACGACTAATTATTAGACAGATGTAGAGTTATTGAAGCTTGACTTGAGTTGGTTTCACGTTCTCAGTCGGATAGCAGCCTAATACCTTGAGGTGTTTAGTGATTTTTGTCAGCTCTTGAATCGCTGATTGCATGAGTTCTGAGTCTAAATGCGCTTGTAAATCAACATAGAACATCTCTTCCCAAGGGTTGCCCATAATTGGACGAGATTCTAATTTCGTCATATTAATCCCATAGCGCTGCAGTATCAGTAGCGTTTCAACCAGTGAACCTGCTTTTTGGGATGTTGACATGATGAGTGTTGTTTTAGCTGGTATTTGTTGTGACACTTCTACAGGCTTACGAGCCACTACGATAAAACGTGTGTGATTCTCTGTTTGGTTGGCAATGTTGCCTTGAATTGGCTGCAAGCCATAAATCTTACCGCTTGATGCATTGCCAATGGCTGCGACGTCACGGCGATTCAATTGCTTAACCTTTTGCATTGCATCAGCAGTACTTGCACAAGACTCTAACGTCACCCCTTTTAAGTGATTAAGGAACTCACTGCACTGCTGGTGGGGTTGAGGGTGTGAATAAAGCGTTTTAATTTCTTCGATACGAATTTCATCGGTCGCAACTAAGCAATGTTCAATACGTTGAGTGAGCTCACCGACGATATAAAGCGTAGTGTGTTGCAGTAAGTCGTACACTTCGTTGATGGAACCTGAGCTTGTGTTCTCAATAGGCAGGACACCGTAATCGGCATGGCCTGATTCAACAGTGCTTGCAATATCTCTGAAGCTCTCGCAATTTAGCTCAACCAGTTCCGTATTCTTACGGCTGAAAAACTCGCGACTTGCAAGATGTGAATAAGATCCTTGTGAGCCAAGAAATGCGACTCGTGCTAGCGGTTTACGGCTCTGAGGGTTCGCTAAGTTTTGCAGGTAAGCTTGCTGAAGTAACACTGAATCTTCGATGATGGTATGAAAGAGTTTTGTAATGTATGGAGCATCAAGGTCGTATTTACTCTGGCCATTGTTAATTAGCTTAACGAGAAGCTGTTGCTCTCGGTCTGCATCACGAACTGGCTTTGAGGTTTCAACTTTACTTTTTGCTACCTCAATACTCATTTTTCGTCGCTCAGAGATCAGGCTGAGTAATTGATCATCTAATTCGTTGAGGCGATTACGAATTTCTTCAAGTGAGTATTGTCTGTCGGTCATTATATTTCCTTTATAAAAAAGCCTCCCACTTGGGAGGCTTTCTGTTCGTTTTTGACTTATCTTCTACAAACGGTCTAGCCTCCAAAAATTATTGGAGAAAAAAGAAGTCGAAAAAAAACAGCTGAATTTGCATAGTGGTCACGGGCAAGTGAATATTTAACCACAATAAGCAAGCAAGCTTAGAGCGTCAAGCAAAAAAATAGCGCTTTTCAGCGCTATTTTTACTTTCGTTCAATTTGGGTTTATTCGACTTCTTCTTCTAGCTCAGGTTTTTCAGCTCGGCGAGCTTCCGGCTTGTGACGTAACTTGTTCAACTGACGTTCAATTTTCTGTTCGACCTCATTAACGGCAGTGTATAAATCTTCATGGGTTGCTGAAGCGACTAGCTGGCCTTTTGGTACAGTAAGGACTGCTTCAAATTTCTTTTGTTTGTTAGGCTCTTCGCTAAAGCTTGTTTGGCATTTAATGATATCGACTTGCCACTTTTCTAGTTTGCTAAATTTACTTTCTATATGCTCACGGATAGCAGAGGTGATTTCAATATTTTTACCAGTGATGTTTACTTTCATAGATGCTTTCCTCTGTGTCGTCCCTTATGGGTTAACTCCAGATTACTTATCTGAGGAGAAAAAAATGTGATCTTTGTCATTATTTATTGCCGATTATTACTAATGAAAACTAAATGTGATCTTACGCAAAGAGTCTTGTTGTTCGACTAAAGAAAAGCTTGTTATTTAACGAAATATAATTAAATTGAGTAAGGTAGCACGCAAAATATTATCCGACTTTTGGGGCCTTTCTACAGCCTAATAAATCTCCCTGTCTATTTTACAATCAGCAACTGACGTGACGATGATCACACCCGTTTCTCACCTTATGACTAGAACAGCTTTTTAGCTTACTTAGCCTCTATCGGCAGAAGATCTGTTTGGGTTACGCTCGCGTTTCTTTCTGCTCTAAGTTGCTCCAATGCGGAAAGCTGCTTATAGACTACATAGTAGCGATTTATATTAGCGACATAGGTGACAGGCTCTCTGCCAATATTTCTTCTGGTGATAATTTCGACATTTTTAAACCAAACATTTGGGTCATAGCCGTGTTTCTTGGCCAGCCGTCTCATTTTTCTGATATTAGCGGGCCCTGCATTATAAGCTGCCAAAGTGAAGTAAACTTGATCGTCTTCGGTAATATCATCGTTGGTAAAGTAACGATCTTGAATAAAGCGCATGTACTTCACACCTGCATGGATATTGTTGTCGACCTTTTTAATGTTTGGAATATTAACGTTTGGGTCCTTGGCGGTACTTGGGAGTACTTGCATTACCCCAACAGCGCCTTTATGAGAAACTTTGCTTTGGTCTAAACCTGATTCTTGAAAGCCTTGTGCAGACATCATGAGAGGATCAAATTCATACTGTTCAGAATAGAGTTCAAAAATAGAATACAAGGACTCCAGTCGTTCTATCTTTTTGGGATTTAGCAGGCGAGCCAGCCAGCGGGTATCGTCGATATATTTATTGTAAATGACATTGCCTAATAGCGTTCCTGAGCGAGAAGAGCGAAGAAACTGGTCGGTGATTTTTTTTAGCTGGGGGCTATTCTTTCTCATTGCCCATGCTATTTCACCATTTTCACGTAATGGTAAAGCATGGTGAACTTGCAAATTTTCGAGCGTATTCATCCATAGCTCAGCTTTGTGGCTATCGAGAACAGTTGCTTTAATATGGCCTAAATTAATCATCTCCATCAATTCATAATCTTGCAGAGTCTCTTCGATGAATTGAATAAACACCGGTGGTTCATCGATTGAATTTAAGTGGTTGTTGATCGCTTGGAGACTCTCAAAATAACTAGAGCTAGCACGAACCCAAATTTCTTTACCGCTAAGCTGCTCAAAAGAGGTGAGTTCGGCTTCTGATTGCTGGGTAACGATTAGCTCACTGACGTTTTTGATCACTGGAGAGCTAAAATCAACGCGCTGTTTGCGTTTATCCGTAATGGTTAGGTTCGCAACCGCAAGGTCACCATAGCCATTTTCAATCGATTGTAATAAATCATCTCGATGGATAGGGATAACTTGCAGGTTCAAGTAAGGTGAGGTTTTCTTTAGCTGTTTTTCAAAATGATAAAGCAGCTCCGCAATTATTCCTTTTGGACGCCCGCCCTCTATATAGTAAAACCCCAAGTCCGCGGCGACTAAGACGCGAATAACGCCTTTATCTTTGAGAGCGTCGAAATCTCCCTTATAAGGTGTTTTTTGTAGTGGAGATAATTCTAACGCGGAAGCTATTGGTATGCTTATAACGAAAATTATCAATAAAAGCCAGTGGCGGTATTTGAGCTGCACAATAAGTCATCCTTTACTAATTGATACTGTAAGGGTAAGACTAAATGGGCACATGAGCAAATATGGTCATAAAAAAACCGCCTCTAAGAAGCGGTTTTAAATCAAAAGCTTAATTGTTTACTTATTTAATTCAATGAGCTCTTTTGTTCTAGCGACAGAGTCCTCAAGGCCTAACTTTTCGTAAGCTTCTAGCTGAATCTTAAGTGATTTGCGAGCGGCTTCAGTATTTGGATAGGTTTTCTGCAATTCTTGGCTTCGGTTAATCGCTGCAATCCATGCTTCACGTCGTAAATAGAAATCAGCGGTTGCTAAATCATAGTCAGCTAAGCGGTTTTTTAACGCATGCATACGTTTTTTAGCATCATTAGCATACTGGCTATCAGGGTAGCGTTGAAGAAGCTTACTAAAGTCAGCAAATGCTGATTTAACTGGCTCAGGATCTCGATCACTTCGATCAACATTAAATATGTCATGCATGAAATTACGATCTTGGGCCATATGCGTTAGGCCACGCATATATAGCACCCAGTCCAATCTATCATGAGTTGGATTTAAGCGACTAAAGCGTTCAATGGTTGCAAGACCCAACGCCAAATCATCATTTTTGTAATACGCATAGATGAGGTCGAGTTGAACTTGCTCAGAGTAAGCACCGAAAGGGTAACGAGAATCAAGCGCTTCTAGTTGGTCTATTGCTGTTAACCAGTTTCCAGAGCGTAATGACAATTGAGCTTCTGAGTAAAGCTCTGATGGCGGAACGTCTGGAACGATTTCATCGCTGCTAGAGCAACCAACCAGTAATGTGAGAGCGAGTAAACCGGATAAAGTATAGTGTTTCATGTCAGGAGCTGATTCCTTGAATTAAATATTTCTTAAGCTTCCGTTACTTTCTTCGTCGTAACAGATACAATGGCGCTTATTTTTCCACAGTAGTGAGCATTAGTCTCACAGTTTTTGAAAAAGTTCGATATGGCCCAGCAGATAGAATTAACAAATA
This sequence comes from Vibrio lamellibrachiae, assembly GCF_050337265.1. NCBI lineage: Bacteria > Pseudomonadati > Pseudomonadota > Gammaproteobacteria > Vibrionales > Vibrionaceae > Vibrio > Vibrio lamellibrachiae. Next base: position 5,065 of record NZ_JAKJSU010000011.1, on the reverse strand, counting down.
CAGTAAAAGATAGCCAGCTCGGTCAAAGATTAGACCAAGCAGTTGCGGAATTATTCGCCGATTTCTCACGCTCTCGGATTAAAGAGTGGATTTTGGCCAGTAAAATTCAAGTTGATGGTGTAGTGGTTACCGTACCCCGCGTAAAAGTGATGGGTGGTGAAGTGATCACAGTTCAAGCCGAGCTTGAAGATGAACAACGTTGGGAAGCGCAAGATATTCCTCTTGATATTGTCTATGAAGATGATGATCTTTTGGTTATCAATAAGCCTATTGGCTTTGTTGTTCACCCAGGAGCTGGAACTCCAGATCGCACAGTGCTAAACGCTTTGCTTTTTCATTACCCTGATATCGCAGAAGTTCCGCGTGCAGGAATCGTGCACCGTCTAGATAAAGACACAACCGGTTTAATGGTTGTAGCTAAAACGGTACCGGCTCAAACGCGATTGGTTCGTGCGCTGCAAAAGCGTAAGATTACTCGTGAATATGAAGCAATCGCGATTGGTAAAATGACCGCTGGTGGTAAAGTTGATCAGCCTATTGGCCGTCACTCTACAAAGCGTACTCTAATGGCTGTTGCTCCAATGGGTAAACCTGCCGTTACTCACTACCGCGTTGCTGAACATTTTAGAGAGCATACTCGTATCCGTTTACGCCTTGAATCTGGTCGTACTCACCAAATCCGTGTTCATATGTCTTACCTGCAACATCCACTCTTGGGTGATACTGCATACGGTGGCCGAGCGCGTATTCCTAGAGATGCAAGTGAAGAAGTGACAGAGATGATTCGTGGCTTTCAACGCCAAGCACTACACGCTGTAATGCTGCGCTTTGAGCATCCAGTAACAGGCGAAACAATGGAATTCCATGCCCCTGTGCCTGATGACATGGTTGCGATAACAGACGCATTACGTGAAGATGCAAAAGAAAACCATTCTGAAGACGATTATTGATGAATGTTCTCGTTCCTAACTGGAATGTTCCTAGCTGTGTAAAATCAGTAGCTTCGACGCGTATAGGTGGTTTTTCAATATCACCCTATGAAGCGTTAAATCTAGGAACCCATGTTGGGGATGAACAATCGCTTGTTGAGAAAAATAGAGCTCTATTTTCTCAACAAGCTGCAATGCCCAGCAATCCTGTCTGGCTAAATCAAACTCACTCTACAACTGTTATCGAAGTATCTCATGCGACGAATCAAGTATTAGATGCAGATGGTACAACTACTCGTTCACCGAATGTTGTATGTAGCGCTATGACAGCAGATTGTCTTCCTGTTTTATTAACTAATTCATCGGGTAGCCAAGTGGCGGCTGTTCATGCGGGTTGGCGTGGGTTAGCGGATGGTATTCTAGAGAATGCGATTGCTCAGTTTGATAGCAGTAGTGATGTCATTGCGTGGTTAGGTCCAGCGATAGGCGCCGAGGTATTTGAAGTTGGTGAGGATGTGCTAACCGCGTTTACTTCATTTGATGAACAAGCAGAGCTGGCTTTTATACCAGCATTAGATGACAATAAATGGCTAGCGAATATGACAATGTTAGCAACACAACGTCTAAATCAATTGGGCGTAAATAATATTTATTCCAGCAATTTGTGTACTTATCAGCAGAAAGAACAATTCTTTTCGTATCGACGCGACGGTATTACAGGCCGCCAAGCTGTATTTATTTGGATCGAGCCGTCTTAGTGTAAAGCTCTATATAATCACTAATAACTCTCTATAGCACTGTAAGTATCACCTTTTCGATCAGTTCATTACCTTTCCCCTTGAAAATCTAGCCGCCAGTAGCCATCTTTCTAGTAAATAGTCACTCAATTATTAGGTTAGGAACATTGGCATGCGCTTAGATAGGTTTACGAGCAAATTTCAAATCGCCATTTCGGATGCGCAGTCATTAGCGCTTGGGCGTGATCATCAATATATTGAACCTGTTCATTTAATGGTCTCTTTGCTTGATCAAAACGGTAGCCCAATTCGTCCTTTATTCACCATGCTAGATGTAGATGTTCCTCATTTAAGATCTAAGTTGAGTGAAATCCTTGATCGCTTACCAAAAGTCAGTGGTATTGGAGGTGATGTTCAATTATCAGGTGCAATGGGCACACTGTTTAACATGTGTGACAAAGTTGCTCAAAAACGTCAAGACTCATTTATTTCTTCTGAAGTATTTCTACTCGCAGCTCTAGAAGATAACGGTGCGCTTGGTACGTTATTGAAAGAAGTTGGGCTGACAGAAAAGAAGGTCAGTGGAGCAATTGACAAAATTCGCGGTGGGCAAAAAGTAAATGACCAAAATGCAGAAGAGTTAAGACAGGCATTGGAAAAGTTTACCATCGATCTGACTGAACGAGCCGAGCAAGGGAAATTAGATCCTGTTATTGGCCGTGACGATGAAATTCGTCGCACGATCCAAGTCTTACAACGCCGTACCAAAAATAACCCTGTCATTATCGGTGAGCCGGGTGTTGGTAAAACAGCAATTGTTGAAGGTCTTGCACAAAGAATCATTAATGGTGAAGTACCCGAAGGTCTAAGAGGCCGACGTGTACTCTCTCTTGATATGGGTTCGCTTGTTGCTGGTGCCAAGTACCGAGGTGAGTTTGAAGAGCGCTTGAAGTCAGTACTTAATGAACTTGCGAAAGAAGAGGGAAATGTCATTCTCTTCATTGATGAACTTCACACCATGGTCGGCGCAGGCAAGGGTGAGGGCTCCATGGATGCTGGCAATATGTTAAAGCCAGCGCTTGCTCGCGGAGAACTTCATTGCGTTGGTGCCACAACACTTGATGAATACCGTCGATACCTTGAGAAAGATCCAGCCTTAGAGCGCCGTTTTCAAAAAGTGATTGTCGAAGAACCAACGGTCGAAGATACCGTGGCTATTTTACGTGGTCTTAAAGAGCGTTATGAGCTTCACCATCATGTCGAGATTACCGATCCCGCCATTGTTGCCGCTGCGAGTTTATCTCATCGCTATGTATCGGATCGTCAGTTACCAGATAAAGCCATTGATCTCATCGATGAAGCAGCTTCTAGCATACGAATGCAAATAGACTCCAAACCTGAATCGCTTGATAAATTAGAGCGGAAAATTATTCAGTTAAAAATCGAGCAACAGGCCCTTATTAACGAACATGATGATGGCAGTACTAAGCGCCTACTTGTTATAGAGGAAGAGCTTCAAGAGAAAGGGCGTGCATTTTCGGAGCTTGAAGAAGTGTGGAATGCAGAAAAAGCGGCATTATCAGGTACGCAACATATAAAATCTGAACTAGAACAGTCCAGAATGGACATGGACTTTGCTCGTCGCGCTGGCGATTTAAGCCGAATGTCTGAACTCCAATACGGACGAATTCCTGAGTTAGAAAAACAGTTGGATCTTGCCACTCAAGCTGAAATGCAAGAAATGACACTGTTACGTAATAAAGTTACCAATAATGAGATCGCGGAAGTCCTTTCCAAACAAACAGGCATACCTGTTTCCAAAATGTTAGAGGCAGAGAAAGAAAAATTACTGCAAATGGAAGACGTGTTACATAACCGAGTTATTGGACAAACAGAAGCAGTAGAAGTTGTATCTAATGCAATTCGCAGGAGTAGGGCGGGTTTATCGGATCCAAATAAACCGATTGGTTCGTTTCTGTTTCTAGGGCCTACTGGTGTAGGGAAAACCGAGCTTTGTAAAACACTGGCAAACTTTATGTTTGATAGCGAAGACGCAATGGTTCGCATCGATATGTCAGAGTTTATGGAAAAACATTCTGTAGCTAGGTTAGTTGGTGCTCCCCCTGGCTATGTCGGTTATGAAGAAGGTGGCTATATAACGGAGGCTGTTCGTCGTAAACCTTATTCCGTCATCCTACTTGATGAAGTAGAGAAAGCGCATCCGGATGTATTTAACATTCTTCTACAAGTATTAGATGATGGTCGCTTAACCGATGGACAAGGTCGTACTGTTGATTTTCGTAATACAGTTGTAATTATGACATCCAATTTAGGTTCTACGAGAATTCAAGAAAACTTTGCGTCTCTTGATTACCAAGGAATCAAAGATGCCGTCATGGAGGTGGTAAATAAACACTTCAGGCCTGAATTTCTCAATCGCGTCGATGAAAGTGTCGTATTCCATCCTTTAGGTAAAGAGCACATTAAATCCATAGCTTCGATACAGCTTGATCGTTTAGGTCAACGTATGGACGAGAGTGGATACCAATTAGAGGTATCCGATGAAGCGTTAGAATTCATTGCAAAAGTTGGGTTTGATCCTGTGTACGGTGCAAGACCATTAAAACGAGCAATACAGCAAAGTGTGGAAAACCCTTTGGCGAAAGCAATATTGGCAGGGAAAGTCGATCCAGATAAAAAAGTACAGTTACTTGTTAATGATGAACGAATTATTGCTCACCAATAGTTTGCTTTGATGATAGAAAAAAGGAGTTAAACATATTGTTTCGGTCCTTTTTTGTGCGTATCGATGCTTTGTTGTGCTAACGAAGCGGAAAAGCCAACTTTTATTGAATTTAGGCTTGCGTAGGAATCGAATAACTCTATAATGCGCAACCACTGAGACGGCAGACGCCATAAGGCTTCAGCGGTAATCAGTTAGACGGAAAGTCAGAAAGAATTAAATTTCAAAAAGTGTTTGACACTGAAACTTAAATCGATAGAATGGCCGTCCGCTTAGAGAAGAAGACTTCGATAAGCAAAGCTCTTTAACAATTTAAACCTATCAATCTGTGTGGGCACTCGTTGATGAAAATCCAAAATGTTTTACCTTGGTAAAACAGTTTCTTCGGAAACACTTGGGCTTCAATGAACTGAGTGACCAATACGAATAACTGCTTGCAGTTATTTGGCACAGTCAATTCATTACCATTCTGTTGGAATGGTAATAGCTTTAAAGTTACATATTTACTTCGGTAAATATTAGTTTTGAAGTCAGTATTCATTGAGCCGACAAAATCTTAAATTGAAGAGTTTGATCATGGCTCAGATTGAACGCTGGCGGCAGGCCTAACACATGCAAGTCGAGCGGAAACGAGAAGTAGCTTGCTACTTCGGCGT